>NZ_DATJBQ010000045.1:0-3361 GCF_035515275.1 Pusillimonas sp. | reverse complement strand
TTTTCGAGGGCCCAGAGGTTTTTGGTGAAGTGGTAAGACTTGGCCAGGTACGTGCTGTAACTACAGATGCCATTTCTCGAATCATAAGCCTCGTAGCGGTTGGATCAACGCGCGCACAGAGACAACGCATCTGGCGCGCCTTGGTCAGTTTTCCGACAAGGACTTAATACTCCCACCACTGGGACACACACAACATCCCGCCTTACCCTGGATCAGGTGCTCACAGCACCTGATCCTCTTGAATACATACCCGTAACGGGTATACTATTAGGGCTTGGCGAGATGGAAGTCTATAAACGAAAGACCTTTTATCAATGGCAACGGAAGCATCAATTATCCGATTCCGCCTTGGCCCAGGCCGCTAAAGAGCTAGAAGATGGCTTAGTGGATGCCGCCTTGGGCGGCTTTCTTTATAAAAAACGCATCGCTCGTACGGGCGGCGGAAAGCGCGCGGGTTATCGTGTGTTCATCTCAGCTTGCCTTGGTCGCCGTCATATCTTTCTATACGGGCTTTCAAAGAACGACAAAAGCAATATCACGCACGAAGAAATGAGCGCCTTGCAGTTTGCAGGGAAGGTATTTTTAAGCCTCGATGCCGAAGCTTTGTTCCACGCATTGAGCGTGGGTGTACTGATAAAGGTAAATAGTAATGAGCAAGCTCATTGAATCACTGCGCACGGAATTGGTGGCTCTGGAACAAACCGGTGCCATCAGCAAAGTCACCATGCGTCAGTTCGATACGCTTTATCCCCGCCCTGTGCGTGAGTTCACAGCCATCGACGTCAAGCAACTTCGCGCCAAACTGAATTTTAGTCAGCCCGTGTTTGCGCACCATCTACATACGACGGCTTCTACGATCCGCAAGTGGGAGCAAGGCGAAACCCGACCCGCAGGGCCGGCGCTAAAGCTACTGAATATTATCGCCGACAAAGGATTGCAGGCCATTCTGTAAGCCGACAGAGTTATCATGAAGACATGCAATTCAGGAGCCAGGCATGTCTTTTCGTATTCGTACTGTTGTACCGGCGGTAATGGCCGGCCTTGTCAGCGTGGCAGCGGTTGTGGCGCCCGCGCAGGCGCAAGAAGCCCAGTCTTCCGGCGAGGTTCGCCGTGTCAACCCCGCCGAAGGCAAAATAACCATCAAGCACGGCGCCATCCCCGAGCTACAACTGCCGGCCATGTCGCTGGTGTATCGGGCAGAATCCACGCTGCTGCAAGGCATTCAGCCCGGCGACAAAATCACCTTCTCAGCAAAGCGAGAAGGTGATCATTACGTGGTGACAAAAATATCCAAATAGGCGCCGCTGGGCAAAATACGGTCGTAAAAATAGGGTTACCCAACAACCCGAACATATCATCTGATGATATGATAAGAACAGATTACGAACCGCTAATCGAAACCCTATTAGATCTTGATGGCTCCATCCTCGTTCAAGAGGGCGGCTATTGGATCAAAATCGAAGCCCAACGGACAACGTGCTCTAAAGCCGTTCCACATGGAATACGTTATTCGCTAACCTTGCACGACCGGTATGGCACTCGAATCCTTGGATATGACAATGCTCATGCCATTAAGCCGCCAAAAAAATTTAAGTATGCGGGCCGTATTCTTTCCTACGATCATAAGCATCGGCATGCTTCTGACAAAGGCATTCCCTATGAGTTTACCGATGCACAACAGCTGATTAATGATTTCTTTGCAGACGTAGATAAAGTGCTGATAAAGAGCATGCAAAAATGAAGACCATCGTTATTGGCATTCTGCCTCAAGACAAAATTCGAGAGCGTGTTCTGGCTATTGCCCGCGGCCAGTACAAGCCTAAGCCCGGTGAACCGAAGGTTTGGTTCAGCTCAATGAAGTCGGTGGCCGAAGTGCTTAGCGATGACAACCGCGCCCTACTAAGAGTCATTACCGAGACCAAGCCAAGCTCGATCTCGGCGCTAGCCCTGTCTACCGGTCGCAAGGCAAGCAACCTTTCGCGCACCCTAAAAACAATGGCCAATTACGGCATTGTCGAACTCAGGCGCGAAAACAAATACGTGCGACCGATTGCCAACGCGACCGAGTTCAGAATCATTGCCGCTTAACGCGGCGCGCGCTAAAAGCTGATTCCGGCCCAGCCGGCCACGCCCTGGTCGCGCGAGCGCGCGGCGAAACGGCCTTGGTAGCCCAGGCCTATGTGGCCGGCCTTGCCCAAATGTGCCTGCATGCCCACTTGCACGGACCACGCCCCGCGGCTGGCGGGCAGGCCGTGCGAGGTGAAGGCAGTTTGGGTGGCGCTGTCGCGGAAAGACTGGGTTGATTCGGCGGCTGTTTTGCTTGCATGATGCCAGGCCGTTTGGGCATAAACCCGCGCTTCGTTCACTCCATTGGCGGGCGCGGCAAAGATGGTTTCGGCCCGCAGTCCCAGCGTCGATAACCAACCGGCAATGGCGGCCGGTCGCACGTTCAACGCCGCCGAGCCCCCAGATTCCGTATAGCCGTTGAAACGGGTACGCACCCATGCCAGTTGGGCAAAAGGCATCAGGGCGAACCGGGCGCCGCTGCCCGTTGTCGAAGTCGAAGTTGGGCTCGGGCTCGCGCTCCGCATCGCGGTTGCGGTTGTGATCGCGGTGGGGCTCACGGCAGGGCCCGAACTGGCGGTCGAGCCCGAAGTCGAACCTGGCGTCACGGTCGAAGTCGGGGTCGGGGCATCGAGCGCGGTTTCATAAAGCGGCCAGGCCACTTCTGCAAAAATTTGCGTGGTTTGCCCTCGGTGGCGAGCTTTTAGCGCGTCGGCCAACACCTGTCGATGCTGGGTGAGCCGGTGCAAGGAATACACGGCACCCAATGCCAGGTTCAGACCGGGCACATGCCCCGCCCAGTACGCGCCGACATGAGCGGTTTCTATTTCGGCATCGGCAGTCGCCTGGCTGCGACGCAGCCGCGAGCGCTGCACGCCCAGCATGGCCCCCACGTGCCAGTAGGTCTTGGCGACCAGGGCGGCGCCCAGCACCAGGCCGTCGATGCGCCGCGTATCGCCGGGCACCGCGTTGAATTCGCCGCGCTGCCCGTTGGAATGAAACAGCTCGACCCAAGGGCGTAACGTGTCATGACCAGTGAACGACGGGCTCGAGGCGGGGCCTGCATGCGGCGCCGCGGCACCCGCCCTGCCCGACGCGACCGTGCCGCTCACAAGGACTGAAGGCACGGCCGTGACCCGCAGGCGCACCGGCCCATGGTCGGGTGAAGCCATGGCCCGGCGCAGCACCGCCTCGCGCACGAAGCGGCTGTCTTCCCAGACGCTGGACAGCACCGAGGCGTTCCAGTTGCCAGACAATTGCCCCAGGGCCCACCCGGCAGAATCTTTGTCCAGGCCGG
>NZ_DATJBQ010000044.1:0-11996 GCF_035515275.1 Pusillimonas sp. | reverse complement strand
CCATTGGAAGCCGCCCACGACACCACCTGAACGACAGCTGGACGCTCTTCATTCATTAACTGTTCAAGCTCGGCGCGCAGGCGCGCATAACCCTGGGTGGTGATGTAGTTCTTGGTGCCCGCCGGCAAGGGAATTGCCTCGGGGCCCAGGTCGTCGTCATCGTCGTCGCCGTCTGACTCTTTGACAAAGGCTTTGTTCATGGCTGCCATGTAAGTAAGGGGCCACCGGCATTCACCGGCCGCATTGTTCTATTCTAGCAATGGTGGGGGCCGCCGTGACAACCTACGTTCTACCCATCGGGTTGCGGGCCGGGGGGCAACGGCTGCGGCGGGGGCGAACCGGGCGCCAGGGGGTATGGGCGGTTCGGCAAAGCGCGGCATGCATTGCCTGACGCAGGCTTGCCTGATAATGCGGCCGGCTCCTGCAATAAAAAGCCGGCAGCTCGACCACCGAATGCGCGGCCAGACACCACGCCACCCTGTTGGGCTTTAATGCGTGCACTGTTTTCAGCACCTTGCCTTGCGGACCGATAAACACGATGTCAATGGCGTAGCCCAGGCCTACTGTGTGCACCGCCTTGCACGGTTTTATCCACAATCCCTCTTGCGGGCCAAGGCGGCCGTGCCCGAACAAACCTGCCGCGCGTTGCCAAAATGAACGTGCCAGAAACAGCCGCAAAGGCGACGATGGGCTGTGCCTGCTGCCCGCATGACAAAAAGCGCTTCTTGCGCCGCGACGCATGCAAGGCGTCATTGCATCGCCTCGAGCAGCTTTACGCCGATTGGAAACCCGATGATCAAGAACGTGCAGGGAAAAATGCAGCACACCAGCGGGAACAGCATTTTGACCGGCGCCTGAAGCGCCAGTTTTTCAGCACGCAGAAAACGCTCGTTGCGTCGTTGCTCAGACTGGGCACGCAGCAAGGGTCCCAGGCTCATGCCCAGTTGGTCGGCCTGCCCCAAAGCGGTGACCAGTTGTTGAACCGCCGGCAGGCCGCTGCGTTGGGCCCATTTCTGCAATGCTTCGGAACGGACCATACCCCCGCGCATATCGGACAACGCCCGACGCAGCTCGTCGCGCAACGGACCTGCAGGCCCATGGCCGGCGGCCTCTTGCAACGCCCCTTGCAAGCTGAGCCCGGCCTCGACGCACAAAGTGGCCATGTCCAGCAAAAAAGGAAACTCACGTTGCATTTGCAAGCGACGCTTGACGCTCATGCTGGTCAGCAGATGCCAAGGCCACCCAGCCGCCATTGCTGCGCCCACTGCCGCCAGACCAAGGGCTGCCGCCCAGTTACTTGCAAGCAGAGCCGCAGCCCCGGTGCCCACTGCCGCCCCGAGCAACGCCAGCAGCAGCTGGGCGGCGGCGACATGTTCAGGCTTCCATGCCGGGTCCAGGCCCGCCTGCTCGACCAAACGCTGCAATGAGGCCCTTAACCGCCATGAAAGCCACGGCGCGGCAACGACGGAAAACACTTGCAGCCAGGGCCATGCCAGCCTTATAAGTGGGTGTCGAACGTGAGGGGGCGGGGGCCGCCCATGCCGCGCGGGCCGAACCGCCACCCAGACCAGACAATGCAGTGAAAGCCCCGCGAGCAGGCAACTGAACCAGAACAGCATGGGCTTACCTTTTAGACCTGTATGTCGACAATGCGGCGGATGAGCAATATGCCGGCAAACTCAAGCGCTGCAACCACCGCCAGCACCGCCCAACCTGCGGGCGTGTGCCAGAGCAAAGCCATGGACTGCGGATCAAGATGACTGAGCACCAAGGCAAGAGCCACCGGCAGGCACGCCATAATCCAGGCTTGCAACCGCCCCTGTGAAGTAAGCGCATCGACTCGCGACCGCAACTGAATGCGGGCCCGTAGCGTTACGGCAATACGCTCCAGGGTTTCTGCCAGATTGCCGCCATTACGCATGGCGATATTCAGCGAGGACACGACCAGGCCCGTACCCTCGCCGGGCAGCCTCGCGTACAAGTTGTTCAGCGCCTGATCAAACGGCACGCCCATGCGCTGCTCGCGCAGCATCAGGCCAAACTCTTGCGACAGCGGGGCGGGTGACTGCGGCACAATATGCCGCAGCGCCACATGCACACCCGAGCCTGCCCGCAGCGCACCCGCCAAGGAAAGGAGCAGATCGGGCAACTGCATATCAAAACGCTTCTGGCGGCGCCGGCGCAGCAAGCCTAGCGCCCAACGAGGCACGGCCAGCACCAACCCGGCAGCCGCCAAAGCAAGTGCCGGCGAAGTGCTAAAAACCAGCACCAACAAAAATGCGGCGGCACACGCAAGGAGATTTGCCTGCCATAGCTGCACCGGATCCAGAAACAGGAAGAACTCGCTTAAGCGCGATTCAGCCGTGCGTGTAAAGACACTTCGATAATGAGCAACACCCTGGGGCACCCACCGCTGCGCCAGCCAGGCGACTATGACGACAACCGCCAACACGCAGGCAAGAAATAGAATAATCATCGTGCCCCGCCACCCGTACTTTCGGGGCCCGGCCCGGCACCTGGCGAGCCCGACGCAACCTGCGCCAGCCCCACCTGTACTGACGGAAGCAGGTTGCGTTGATTGAACAGCGAGGCATCGATGACACCCGCGTGTTGATGGGCGCGCGCAAGGAAATCGGGCATGACGCCGCAACCAACAAAGGCCGCCGGGGGGCCGGGCTGGTAGGAGAACAAGGGTTGCAGCTGGATGCGGCCGCTTTCGATGCCGGTAACCTCGACAATCGCGTCGATGTAGCGACGCCCATCGCTGGCGCGCACCTGCTGCACGATCAGGTCGATGCTAGAGCCTATGTGCTCGCGCACGGCGGCCAGCGGAAGATCCATGCCGGCCATCAGTATCATGGTTTCAAGCCGCGCCAGTGCGTCGCGCGGACTGTTGGCGTGCAAGGTGGTCAATGAGCCTTCGTGGCCGGTGTTCATGGCGGCCAGCATGTCGAAGGCCTCGCCGCCACGGCATTCTCCGACCACGATTCGATCCGGCCGCATGCGCAACGCATTGCGCACCAGATCACGAATTTCAACCGCACCGCGTCCTTCGAGGTTGGGCGGACGCGCCTCGAGCGTGACCAGGTGAGCATGGCCCAGCTTAAGCTCGGCGGCGTCCTCGATGGTTACGATGCGCTCTGCCTCGGGTATGCAATTTGAAAGCACATTCAGTAAGGTCGTTTTGCCCGAACCGGTTCCGCCCGAGACCACAATGTTTTTCTTGTGCCGTACGCAAGCCGTAAGGAAATCGCGCATGGCGGTATCCAGCGCACCCACCCGGACCAGGTCGTCCATGCCCGGCCTGCGGGTTGGAAACTTGCGTATGGTCAGGCTGGCGCCGCGCAAGGCTATGGGCGGAATCACGGCGTTGACGCGCGAGCCATCGGCAAGCCGGGCATCGACCATGGGCGAGCTTTCGTCAATACGCCGCCCCAGCGGCGAAACAATACGCTCGATAACACCCAGCACCGCCTGCTCGCTGCTGAACCCCGAGGGGTGGCGCTGCAGGCGCCCGTCGATTTCCACAAACACTTCGTCGTGGCGGTTGACCATGATTTCGGTCACGGCGGCATCGGCCAGCAGCGGCTCAAGCGGCCCCAGGCCCACGGCTTCATCCACCACCTCGGCAAGCAGGCTTGGCCGGTCAATATCAATGGGCAGCTCAGCGTCGTCCTGGACGAGACCGCTTAGCACGTGCAGCGCTTCGTCACGCAGGGCAGCGTCGCTTAGCGTAACGACGTCGCGACGACGCAAATCGAGCGCCTTGACCAAGGCGCGGTGCAGGCGACGACGGTGATGCAATCGCTCGCTCAGGCGATGCGGAGCGTTCGATGCGTCGGACGCGCAGGGCATCTGTGCAGACTGCGCTTCATCACGCGTGTCCGAAGAAACCTGCGCCATGGCATGTGCGTTGCCTGCGGTGTCAGCGCTGCCGTCGGTAGCATCGAGCATAGCCGGCGAGGCGGGCTCAAAGCGACGCACACGTATGACACATGGGCCGATCAGAATCTCGTCGCCTGGCAGCAATGGACCGTAATGCGTGATGCGCCGGCCATTTACCAGGGTTCCGCCCAGGGTGCCCAGGTCGTCGACGAACGGCCCATCAGAACCTCGCTCGATGCGCGCATGCTGCTTGCCCACTCTCCAGGCGGCAATATGCAGACCGCAGTGCGGAGAGCGTCCGATATCAAGCGGCAGACTTGCCTTGCGCTGCTCCACCCTGCCGTCTTCGAATTTGAGTTCAAGCTCAAGCATCTGCTTACTCCTGATACGCACGTTCGTTGGCACCGGAATGCAACACCGATGAAGCCCCTGTACTTGCTGAGTTGGGCAGTGCATTGAAAAGTTGGGCCGAATGCTCGGGCAGCTCATCTACCCACTGCGACCCCGGCCCGTAGTATGGGTTCCAGACCGGGCTTTCACCGGACACTGGCGCGGGCAAATTGATGGCGGAGCGCACCGGTACATTCAAAACCTCAGGGGCCTTGAACGTAGAGTGCAGGATTTCACGCCCTTTTCCGACCCGGGCCTGAAGGTCGGGATGATCGGCCGCCACCACCACAGGGGTCACAAATATGGCCAGCTCGGTTTCGTTGTGTTGAAATCGCGTCGAACTGAACAGGCGACCCAGTATGGGCATGTCGCCGAGACCCGGCAGCTTGTTGATGTTGCGCGACTCTTCGCGCGACAAGAATCCGGCCAACACCAGTGTCTGACCCGAACGTACGTTGAACTCGGTAGAGGCGCGCCGCGTTTTCAGCGACGGGCCGTTGGGTACCGACAAGGCGGTGTCGATGGAACTGACCTCGACCTCGATGTGTGAACGCACCGCCCCATTGCGTTCGATTTGTGGCGTAATACGCAGCGACACCCCGTACGGTTTGAATGCGGTATTGGTGTTGCCATTGGCGTCGACCGCAGAATATGGCACCTCGCCGCCGGCCAGAAACTCTGCCGTGGCGCCGCTGCGTGCAAGCAGTTGCGGCTGGGCCAGCACCACGGCGGTGCCGGTTTGCGCCATGGCGTTGATGCGCGCGGACAGCAAGGCGTTGACACCAAAATAACCCGCAACCGATGCTGCCGGGCCGGCTATGGATAGGGGCGAAGGCTCGCCGGCAGAGCCCGGGCGGTGTTCCCAGCGTCGAGTGCCGGCGTCCCAGGCCAGGCCGGCCACCATGCCTCCCTCGCTTTCGGTGTTCCAGCGCACGCCCAGTTCATGCAACTGTGTCCGAGGTACTTCCACCACCTGCACGTCGAGCAGCACCATGCTGTCCCAACCAATCTGACCGGTAAAATCGAGCAATTGCGGATAACGCTGGCTAAGCTGAGCGAGCCGATCGCGGTCGGCGTCGGAAAGGTCGTCGCCCTCGACGATGAGCTTGTCGCCCACGCTGGAAATATGCGCGTGGGGAATGCGCTCAAGCACCGCACGCAGCTCTTGTTGAACGCGACGCGAGCCTTCGGGTGCAACCTCGACCTCGTAGCGGCGACGCACACCGTCCTCGGACCATACCTGCAGCACCGTGGAACCCTCGTGCCGCGCAAAGACAATCACTTCTTTTTCTTCGGTGGTAATGGCGTTGACCACCTTGCCGTCTCCGACAGCCACTCGCGCGACATCGGGCACTGCCAGAACACGTAGCTCGCCAACCTGCAAGCTTAATATTTGGTCTGGGGCGGCCACTGACAATTGGCCAAACGCCGCGCCCAATAGCAGGCAAAGCCTGATGGGCTGTTGCAATCGCCGCAACACCGCGTTAAAGGTTCGGGCAAGGCAGGCTAGTCCAGGCATGGCACGACCTAATGCTGGTCGGCAAGAGCCGCAGCAGTGATGTCAATGTCCGCAAGCGGAAGCGGTGCGTCGGCGTCAGCCCCCTCGAGCCCTTCAGCGGCTTGCGCCCGCGTCTTGGCCGTTAGCCATGCACTGACCAGCTCGGGCATGTAGGGCAGGTCGAACATCGCCGACGGCACTGCAGTTTCGGTCGAAGGGCGCAAGCTCGCCAGGTTTCGCACCGGCTTGTCGCCATAGATGACCGGTGCCCTTCTGGGTTTGCCCGGCGCCGGGTTTGCTGGGGCCACACCCAACAGACTAGCCAGATCACCCCGCGATGCGCGCTGAGTGGGTTGTGCATCGTCGGGCCTTCGCATCAGGGCCGTAATCGTGCCCCCCTGCCTTGCCGCCACCAGCTTAATGGCATCTTCGGGCGAAGTATCCAAAGTGACAGTGGTGTAGCCATAGCTGCCCTCAGGGCCGGGCGCGCCGTCGGTATCGCTGCCTGTGGCCAGCACGAGCACCCCCTGCAGCAGCGGTGCGGTGATGCGCTTGCGCTGATGATCGAACGATACGTAAAGATCGATCAGGTCGCCCGGCTCAAGCAGGCCCGAGGCCGAGTTAATGGCATCGATGGGCATGGTAATGGCGCGCCTGCCTTCACCAAGCTTGGCCGAGAACGGCAAGCTTTTATCGAAGGCTGCATGCGCCGGAAGAATCGCATCGCCGGCGCGAAGCGGCATTTTAAGTAGACGCCCTTCGAGGCCCGCATGACCTTCGGGCCCAATGCTGTCGCTGGCGGCAAGCCCTGCTGGAAAGCTGCGCACGGCCAGATGGTCGCTGGTTAAGCGTAGCCCCGCCGGAAGATCGTAGGCGGCGACGATACGTTGCACGGTGGGAACACGTGCTTGCGCTTCGATCTGCAGGATACGGCCTTGAATATGCTGGCGTGCCGCCCAGACAGCCAACAAGCCTGCCGCAAAGGCAATGGCCAACATCAAACCCGAACGCCGATCAAATGGCAGGCGCATGGCAGGACCCCCGGATTAGTCGGTTTGTTGAATGAGCACCGCAGCTCCGACCGCTGGATGATGCACCGGCATGACGTCGATGCGGCCTTGCCCCACCTTGCTTAAGCTCGAACCGCGCTCCCATGAGTGTGGGCTGCTTTGCCACCACCCTTCTTGCAGCAAGCGGCCATGTAACGCTTTCATGAATTCAATCGTGGGACGATTGAGTACGTGAACCGTCTGCGCAGTGCGACTGCCGCTCCGGCCTGTAGACTGGCCGAACACAAAACGGGCATTCTGGGTCAGCCACGGTGTGAGCGAGCCTGTAAGCTCGGCCCCGTTTGCTAGCCGAGCCGGCTCAAGAGGCAAGGCCGAAACCATGCCTTTGACCTGGCCGTTTGCCGTTTCGATCTGCGCCACCCAATGACGGCCTTGATGCACGCCCGACAACAATATGGATCCTGGCAAGGTGGTGACACGCTGAAAGCGGTTTCTGTGCTGTGCCAACGACCGGGCGGCTTGCTCGAGCGTCACAGCGGCAACGAAGCTTCGCACCACAACCGCCACGCCGGAAAGATGCATCTCGATCGGTTCAGACCAGCGGAACGCCGGGCTCAGGGCATGGGGAAAACGCATTTCCGTCTGTACGAAAGCAGCAGCCCGCAAGGGCTCGCCGAGCAGGGGCGCGCCGAGCAGCGCCCCTGCAATGACTGCCGATGCCATCGCCCGGCTGCCGACGATACAACGCCGCTTGGACGACCGGTTCGGAACGAAACCGGACTTTGGCTCGCGATGATTCATGGTTGTTCTCCGGAAGAAAGCCAATGACGTTGTGGAACCTTGCCGGCCCATGCACCGAGCCAGTCGGTGGTGGGGTCAGGCCTGCGCCAGCCCGCATCCACGAGTTTCATGACTGAACCTACTTGCCCACCAAGACTGTACGAGCGCTGGGCGGTACCAGACCAGGCCAGGTGTGAGCCGGCCAGTCGTTGCTGAACGGCTTGATCGCTCGAAGCATGGCCGGCATGAGCCAATATGGCGGTATGACGTGTCAGCAGCGGATAGGCTTGATCGAACTCGCGCAGTTCGGCCATGAAGCTTGAGGGTTTCGCCCGGCCGGCGCCTGGCCGAGCGGGAAGCTGAACCCGCACACGCGCATCGACAATACCAGCGTCGGCCACCTGCCATTGCTCGCGCAGGGTGGACGCATGCGCAGTGTCAAGCCCCGCCTGCGCCTTTGCCACCAGGCTGGGGCCGCGTGAAATACTCAACGTTGCTTCGTTTCCGTTGCTGCTGAACAGCGAGTGGCCGCGACGATCGGTCCACCGATGGCTGGATCCGGTAAAGAAATTTTTTTGAACCGCCTCAGGTTGAAACGGCTCGCCTCGCGCGTGCACAAAGGCGGCGTGCCGGCTGGCGTGCGAGGCTTGCAGCGCAATGTCCTGATACCGCCCCAGCCACGCAATGGCAACCCATACTGTCAGCAAGACGGTGAATGCAACCAGTGCTTCGACCAAGGCCTGCCCGGCTTGTCGTTGGCCGGTTTGATGCCCCCGTGCACTTCGTCTGCGGGTGTTCGAGCCCGGGCTTACACGGGAATAAAGAGCCATGGCACACCCGCCCTGATACTCGATGAGGTCTATGTTCATGGCACTGGCACCTTTGCACGATTCAGGGGTTCAGACGCCAGCCTTGCCTGCCAGTACGGATGAAACAGATTGGCCAGTTCGCGCCGGCCGTCGGGCCGTGGCTGAGGCCGGGCGAAGTAGGTCTCGGCGGCGCTGCGTGTGGTAACGGTAATGCCTTCGGGCCCGGGCCGTTGCAGCAGAACGCTGAACCGCAAGGGTTGAGCCCCGGCGCCTTCGGCCATGTCGTAAAAATTGGGCAAGCCTGCAGAACGCCATCTGGAACGCGCTGCTACAGCCCGTGAGTTGGCCAACGGGTTTGCATCGCCCGAGAAAATATCCCAATCGGTGGCCTCGCGCACCCAGCGCCAAAAATCCTGGGCGGAAAAATCGTCGGGCGGCGTTTCGACATGAGGCATGTCGGCACGCTGCTCGGTCGCAGTGGGTATCCACCCCCAGCCCATTGCGTACTCGCGAAAATAACAGCCTATCCACTTGTTGGACCTGAGCGCATGAAAAGACTGCGTGTCGATGGACTGCCAGACGCCCGAAGCATCGAGCTGGGTCTGGCCACGGCGACGTAACTCGTGCCTGCGCGTGGGACATCGCGCCTGCACCGGCCAAGGATTGCGAGCAGTGTGGTTGCGCGGCGCCAGAAACGCGTAATGGCCGGCGGCTTCGCGAACAAACTGCGCCAGATGCCGGCGCCCGGCATGGAGCCGGATGCCCCCAGGCCAGTCGTCATGCTCAAGCTGCAATGTTGAAGGCTCGCCCTGATAGTGCTGCTTCAGTACCTGCACCATTGCGGCATGACGGGCCTGCGGCAAGGTTTCAACAATGCGGTGCTGAACCGACGCCAGTACGTCGTGAACAAGCTGATCGTGCGCGGCATGTGCCGATGCAAGCTGGCCGGGGGTTTGCGCCATGGAATCAAGACCGCCGGCGCGCAGTGCCGCCGCATATGCCGCACCGTGAGCTGGCCCAAAAAACATGCCAATAAGATACGCGGGCGGGTTGCCAATGGCGGCTTGCCTGGATTCGGTTCCGCCCAGAAACGCCCAGGTGCCCAAGGTGACCAGATGCGCCATGGCCACCTGATGCGCCACCTGGGTGCGATTAAGCAAGGCCAACATATTCAGGGCACGAGCCTGAACCAAAGCCCCGCTATAGGCTGCTGCGTCGACACCGTGCAGCTGGCGTGCCTTGGCCGCCACCATCTGACCGGTGGCAAAATAGCGCAGCAACACCAACGAAGCCACTGCCGCCAGCAGCATGCCCCACACCAATGCCTGACCGCTTTGAGTTCGCGCGTTCATTGGCCGGCTCCGGCATTGCCTGTGAACGACTTTAGGCTTTTGGCTGCGGTTTGCGCGGCCGCCGCTTCGGAGGCGGCCTGGGCGGCCTGGCTTTGCGCGCTGCCGTCTTCGCCGGCCAGTTCACGCGCCATGGCGGCCGTTTGAGACCGCACGACTTGGCCGAACAATTGGTACACAGCAATGGCGGCCACGGCGACCAGGGCCACGATAATAATGTATTCGGTCATGCCTTGTCCGCGCTGCCTAGCAAGGGCTTGCTGCATGCTCGCCTCCTTTGTCCAGTATTGAACAAAGTTTGGCCGCTGGCCCGCCAAGCCACAATTGGCAAATGCCGACACGGATCAAATCGCTGCAAACCGTGCCTACGCTTTCAAGCAGCGCCTACCCTGAAACAAAACACCCCGAGGCCGCAGGCCCCGGGGTGTTTTGTTGAATAAAGACCTTACGTCTTTACTTGTTCGAATCAGCGTAACGCTTGGCGCTGTCCACAATTTCCTTGTGGGCGGCTTCTACGCCTTCCCAGCCTTTAACCTTCACCCACTTGCCTTTCTCAAGGTCTTTGTAGTGCTCGAAGAAATGCTTGATGCGCTCAAGGTCTTCGGCGGGCAGGTCTTGTGGCGATTTAATGTTGCGGTACGGGGGGTAAAGCTTGTCTACCGGCAGGGCCAGCAACTTGGCGTCGCCGCCGGCTTCGTCTTCCATCTGCAACACGCCAATGGTGCGGCAGCGAACCACGGCGCCCACCTGAATGGGGAATGGCGTAATGACCAGCACGTCGACCGGGTCGCCGTCGTCGGAAATGGTTTGAGGAATGTAGCCGTAGTTGGCGGGGTAATGCATGGCCGCCAGCATGAAGCGGTCTACAAACACGGCGCCCGTGTCTTTATCAACCTCGTACTTGACGGGGTCGGAGTTCATGGGAATTTCAATCACAACGTTGAATTCTTCGGGCAACTTGGTGCCGGCCGGCACACGGTCTAAGCTCATGCTTTCTCTACCTTGGTAAAAATTAAATCAAAAAACTAGTCACGATGTTTGGGCGTATCGGCAACAGACGACTCTTGCGCGTGGCCGTGGCTGCGGTCAGACGTTTGTGTAAGGTCTACCCCCGGAATCGGGGCGCTGTCGAAATAGTCGTTGATGTCGGCTTCAGTGCTCGACCCTGCGGTTGATGCACGGGGTGCCCCGCGCTCGGCCTGGGTGGGTTCAAGCGGCTGGCCGTCGTCGAAGTAATCGGCCGCGCTTGCTGCCAAGGGCGAAAACGGTTCGGTTTCTATGGGCGTGGCCATGGGCATGCTTTCAACGTCGATAAGCGTGGGGTCGCCACGGGTATCGGCTGCGGGCAGCAACTTGTTCATTTTAAGCACGGGCAACACGCCGGCCACGCCGGAAGCCAATCGCCAGTGTTTCATGGCGTCGGCCTCGCGGCCCAGACGGTCGTACAAATTGCCCAGCAGCGCATGAATACGCACGTCGCTGCGTATCTTCATGCTGCGCAACAAGTAGCGCTCGCCGGGGCCCCAAAGCTGGCCGGTCAGGCACAAGTTGCCCAGCGCCGCCAATAGGTCGGAGTTTTGCGGGTGGGCCTTAAGCCAGACCTCGCCCTTGGCCAAGCGACGCGCCACGTACTCGGGCGGGCACTGTGAATAGGCATTCAGCAGGCGGCTATCAAGCTGCACGTTAAGCGCGGTTTCAAGTACCTTGCCGGCAGCCTCGAAATTGTCTTCACGCTCGTGAAAGGCCGCTGCCGCCAACGCCACTTCGGGCAGGGTTCGTTCGTCTGACTTGAGCTCACCCCACAGGCTTTTGAAAGTCGCGGCATCGGCTTGCGACAAGCGCACCGAAGCAGCGGTTTCGATCAGGCCAAGCGCCTCGGCCTTGTCTATGACCCCTTTGCGCGACAACGCACGGGCAAGGTCAAATACACGGTCGTAGTTGCCCAACTGGCGGTAGGCCTGCAAAAGCAAGCGCGCAGCGTGCGAATGGCGCGGGTTGCTGTCGTGCAAGGGCTGCAGCAAGGCCAGCGCCTCATTCGGCCGGTTCTGGTCAAGCAGCATTTCGGCCGAGGCCGCCGCATGCGCTTCTTTTAAACGGGCCGTATTGCCCGCGGCTTCGCGGGCCAGACGCAAGGCGTCGTCGCGACGGGCGTATTCGCCCAAGTGATGCGAAGCTCTGGCCAGGGCAAGGCCGGCCAACACCCGGGTGTTGGGCGATTTGGTGCGCCCCATCAGTTTGGAAAGACGCTGCTCGGCCTCGGGGTAGCGGCCTTCAA
>NZ_DATJBQ010000043.1:0-10347 GCF_035515275.1 Pusillimonas sp. | reverse complement strand
CATGCTGAGACCGCGCACGCGCAGCAGGTAGTCGGGAGTTTGTGTAAAAAGCGAAGGTTCGACGCCAACTTCGCGCTCGACGTGCTCGGCTGCCAAAATGGGGCTGCCGGCGGCAACCCGCCCCACGACTGGTAGCAGTATTTGCGCCAGTGCGGGCATGGAAGGCTGTGTGGCAGTTTCTGCAGGGTCGGCCCCTGTAGCAGGAACCAGCAGGCGTATGCCGCGCGAAGCACCTGCGGTAAGCTCGATAGCCCCTTTGCGGGCCAGCGCGCGCAGATGGTCTTCGGCCGCATTGGCCGATCGAAAGCCCAGCGAGCGCGCGATTTCGGCGCGGGTGGGCGGAAACCCGGTACGCGCAATTTCGTGGCGGATGAGATCGAGAATTTGTTGCTGGCGTTCGGTAAGCTTGATGGCCATTGCGCGGTGTCGCCTGTGTTTATGTACAGTTCCCGCATTGTGCTTTGATTCACCAAAAAAATCAAGCCGTTGCAGCCAACTGCAACGGCTTGAAGCCGACCGGCCGGCCCAAATGCTTATAGCACTTTTGCGATGGCGTCGGCCACGTAGTCGATGTTGCCGCTGTTAAGTGCCGCCACACAGATGCGCCCACTGCTGACCGCATAAACCCCATGTTCGACCCTTAGACGTTCAACCTGTTCGGGGGTGAGGCCCGAATACGAGAACATGCCTCGTTGAGCCAACACGAAGTCGAAGTTCTGCGCAACGCCCCGGGCCTTGAGTTTCTCGACCAGCTGCGTGCGAACCGAATGAATACGTTCGCGCATCGCTGCGAGCTCTTGGACCCACAGACCGTAGAGTTCGGGGTTGTTGAGCACCGTGGCAACCACCGTACCGCCATGGGTGGGCGGGTTCGAATAATTGGTGCGAATGACTCGCTTGAGCTGGCTCAGCACCCGAATACTTTCGTCGTGCGAGGAGGTGACCAGGGTAAGTGCGCCCACGCGTTCGCCATACAGCGAGAACGACTTGGAGAACGAAGAGCTGATCAGCATGGTCAGGTCGAGTGATGCAAACAGCCTGACCACCGCGGCGTCTTCTTCGAGGCCGTCGCCAAAGCCCTGGTAAGCGATGTCGAGAAAGGGCACGAGCTTGTTTTGCTTGACCACGTCAGCGATTTCACGCCATTGCTCGAACGAGGGGTCGACGCCGGTCGGGTTATGGCAACACGCGTGCAGCACCACAATGGTTTGGGCGGGCAGGGCCTTGAGGCCGGCCAACATGCCTTCAAAATCAAGACCATGGCTTTGCGCGTCATAATAGGGGTAGGTTTCGACAGTGAAGCCTGCGCGCTCGAACAGCGCGCGGTGGTTTTCCCAACTGGGGTTGCTGATAACGACCTTTGATTCCGGCAACAACTGACGCAAGAAGTCGGCGCCGATTTTCAGGGCTCCGGTGCCGCCCAGTGCCTGAGCGGTAAGTACACGACCCGACTCAATCGCCGGTGAGCCTTCGCCCAGAAGCAGGGTTTGGGCGGCCTTGTTGTACGTAGCCAGCCCCTCGATGGGCAGGTATCCGCGCGCGGCAGCGGCTTCGATGCGTTCGGTTTCCGCCTTGCGTACAGCCTTCAGCAGCGGAATGCGTCCCTCGTCGTTGTAGTACACCCCCACACCCAAATTGACTTTCTGCGGACGGGTGTCGGCGTTGTATTGTTCGTTGAGGCCAAGAATGGGGTCGCGTGGGGCGAGTTCGACTGAACCGAAAAGTGAGGTCATGTTTAATGGGACTTGCCAGAGGAAGGGAAATGAGAAAGCGAGGAACGCTTGTAATAATGAGATAATAAGGGGTTAACCCTAGCAATGTCTAGCGAAGACCCGCTGGCATTTTTGTATGGCCGCCACATTGAAAGCACCCGGATTCCTGCAGTTTCCAAATAGCCCGTTCGAGCTTTACCAGCCTTATCCCCCGGCGGGTGACCAGCCGGTCGCTATCGATGCCCTGGTCGAAGGCATCGACGACGGGCTTATGTATCAGACGCTGCTCGGGGTGACCGGGTCAGGTAAAACGTTCACCATGGCCAACGTTATTGCCCGGACCGGCCGGCCGGCCATCGTTCTGGCACCCAACAAAACCCTGGCAGCCCAGCTTTACGCAGAGTTTCGCGAGTTTTTCCCGCGCAATGCCGTCGAGTATTTTGTTTCGTACTACGACTACTACCAGCCCGAAGCCTATGTGGCCGCCCGCGACCTGTTCATCGAAAAGGATTCATCCATTAATGAACACATCGAGCAGATGCGTTTGTCGGCCACCAAAAGCCTGCTCGAGCGTCGCGACACGATTATTGTGGGTTCGGTTTCGTGTATTTACGGTATCGGCAACCCGGGCGACTACCACGCCATGGTGCTTACCCTTCGAACGGGCGACTCCATTCCCCGACAAGAGCTTCTGGCGCGTCTGGTCACCATGCAGTACGAGCGAAACGACATCGAGTTTGCGCGGGGTACTTTTCGTGCGCGCGGCGAGACCATCGACGTCTTTCCGGCCGAACACGCCGAACTTGCGGTGCGCATCACCTTGTTTGACGACGAGGTCGAAGCGCTGGAACTGTTTGACCCGCTGACCGGCAAGGTTCGCCAAAAGGTGTTGAGGTTTACTGTTTTCCCTCGTTCCCATTACGTCACCCCGCGCGAAACCGTATTGCGGGCTATTGAAACCATCAAGGCTGAACTACGCGAGCGCCTGGCGTTCTTTGTGGCGGAAAACAAGCTGGTCGAAGCGCAGCGGCTAGAGCAGCGCACCCGGTTCGACCTGGAAATGCTTCAAGAACTGGGCTTTTGCAAGGGCATCGAGAACTACTCGCGCCATTTGTCAGGCGCCGCCCCAGGCGAGCCGCCGCCGACGCTGATTGATTATTTACCGGCCGATGCGTTGATGTTCATCGATGAAAGCCACGTCACCATGGGGCAATTGGGCGCCATGTACAAGGGCGACCGGTCACGTAAAGAAACCCTGGTCACCTACGGGTTTCGCCTGCCCTCTGCCATGGACAACCGGCCGCTCAAAATGGAAGAGTTCGAGCAACGCATGCGCCAGACGGTGTTTGTGTCGGCAACTCCGGCCAACTACGAGAACGAGCACTCCGATAATGTGGTCGAGCAGGTGGTTCGACCCACCGGCCTGGTCGACCCCCAGGTCGAGGTCAGGCCCGCGACAACCCAGGTCGACGATCTGCTGGGTGAGATCAAGCTTCGCATTGCCAAGCAGGAAAGGGTGCTGGTCACTACGCTGACCAAGCGCATGGCCGAAGACCTGACCGACTATCTGAATGAAAACGGCCTGAAAGTGCGTTATCTGCATTCCGATATTGATACCGTCGAGCGGGTTGAGATCTTGCGCGACCTGCGTCTGGGCACGTTCGATGTGCTGGTGGGCATTAACCTGCTACGCGAGGGCCTGGACATCCCCGAGGTGTCGCTGGTCGCCATACTTGATGCCGACAAAGAAGGCTTTTTGCGGTCCGAGCGCAGCCTTATCCAGACCATAGGCCGCGCCGCCCGCAATCTGAACGGCAAGGCCATACTGTACGCTGACAAGATCACCGACTCGATGCGGCGCGCCATTGACGAAACCGAAAGGCGTCGGGCCAAGCAGCTGGAGTTCAATACCCGGCACGGCATTACGGCACGGGGGGTCAACAAGGCAGTGCGCGAGCTGATCGACGGTGTACTGGCTCCGGCAGTTGCCGCACCCGAGTCCGAGTTTGCGCCCGAAATACTGGCTGACGACAAATTGCTCGCGCGCGAGATCCGTCGCCTTGAAAAAGCCATGACCGATCATGCCCGTAATCTCGAGTTCGAGCAGGCGGCTCAGGCGCGCGACGCCCTGAACCGCCTTAAGCAGCAAGCACTGCTAAGTTGATTGAAACCAAGCTCCCGTCGAAAGTGTAACTTTTGTTGCAATTTAACTACAAAAAATTGACGCCGTCGGCCGCTTGATGCTGCGTTGCAACGAAAACGCCACTAAACGTTTATGGTTCGCTGGTGCAGTACGGGGGGGCGATGCAGCATTCCCGCGTCATGAGTTTGTCATATGCTTATGCCGCAAAAGCGATGCTGCCCCGCATAGATACGATGTTTGCGGCGTGGCGGCCATTCGCCTCGAGGGCTGCCTCCGGGTTTGTAAGGCCTTATTTCCGCAAGATTTTTTCTTGTCAATCCGGTCGCGTCGGCGCGGAAAACTATTGCCTTATTGCGGGTTTTCCCTCACAATTTCACCTATGACTAAGGTACTTTTCGTTTGCATGGGTAATATCTGCCGCTCACCGAGCGCAGAGGGCGTTTTTCGTCATATGATCGACGAAGCCGGCCTTTCTGGTGTTGTCGGCACCGATTCTGCTGCCACCCACAGCTTCCACCTGGGCGAAGCGCCCGACGCTCGAGCACAGGCTGCTGCGCGTAAGCGTGGATACGACATCTCCCAACATGAGGCCCGTCTGGTCAAGCCCGAAGACTTTCGCGAGTACGACCTGATCCTGGCCATGGACTGGGAAAATCTTTCCGCACTGCAGCAGCAATGCCCCAAGGTGTATCACCACAAGCTCATGCTGCTCATGCGTTTCGCCAACGAGTTCGAAGAAGCCACTGTACCCGACCCTTATTATGGCGGCGTCGAAGGCTTCTCCAAAGTCCTCGACTACCTCGAGGACGCCTGCCAGGGTGTGCTCGAAGTCGTTCGTAAACGGGTTACCCAATACCAAGCAGCCTAGTCCGGCGTTCGGCGTTGCAGCCGCGCTGTCCTTTGGCGTGCGCAGACCAAAAAAACCGGGCTTTTTCAGCACGGTTTTTTTATCGCTACATACCCTATCAAATCAGTCGGGAATTTGCTATACTTGACCTAATTGGTCGGGTATTGGTGCTTGCGTCTTGCAGGCATCTGCCGCCCGGCGTTGCATTTGCAGCACTGGCAAGGAACAACCATGCGTCTAACCACCAAGGGGCGTTTCGCCGTCACTGCCATGATAGATCTGGCATTGCGTCAGCAAAGCGGCCCCGTCACTCTGGCTGCCATCAGTGGGCGGCAGAACATATCGCTTTCGTATCTCGAACAGCTCTTCGGCAAGTTGCGCCGTCACGAGCTCGTCGACAGCGTGCGCGGCCCCGGAGGCGGCTATACATTGGCCCGCCTGGCGCGCAATATCACTGTGGCCGACATTATCTTCGCGGTTGACGAACCGCTTGACGCCACCAGTTGTGGCGGCAAAGAAGACTGCAACGTCGGGCGCAGCGGTCATTCAAGTAAGTGCATGACCCACGAGCTCTGGACAACGCTTAACCACAAAATGGTCGACTACCTTGACTCGGTCTCATTGCAGGACCTGGTCGACAAACAGCGCATGCGCCTGGTGCATGAAGCCAGTCAGGCTCAGGCTTCCCTTCGCATGAAACCGCCTGTCAAGGCTAAAATCACGTCCTCGCTGTCCGCGTAAGACACGGATCAGTACCGCATTTAGGAGTCTTCTTTAATGTCTTCCCCTTCACGACCGGTCTATCTGGATTACTCGGCCACCACGCCGGTTGATCCCCGCGTAGTCGAAAAAATGGTGCCGTGGCTGTATGAAAACTTCGGCAACCCGGCTTCGCGCAGCCATGCTTATGGTTGGGATGCCGAAGAAGCCGTCGAGCAGGCACGTTCCGAGGTCGCGCAATTAATCAACGCCGACCCTCGCGAAATTATCTGGACTTCCGGCGCAACCGAATCCGACAATCTGGCCATCAAGGGCGCCGCCCATTTTTATTCGGGCCGCGGCAAACACATTGTTACGGTCAAAACCGAGCACAAGGCTGTGCTTGATACCTGTCGCGAACTCGAACGCCAGGGTTTCGAAGTTACCTACCTCGACGTCCAAGAGAACGGCCTGCTCGATATCGAAGCCTTCAAGGCGGCGCTGCGCCCGGACACCATCCTGGCTTCGGTCATGCACGTCAACAACGAAGTCGGCGTCATCCAGGACATCGCCGCGTTGGGCGAAATCTGCCGCGAAAACGGCGTCATATTCCACGTTGACGGCACCCAGGGCGCCGGCAAAGTTGAAATCGACCTTCAAAAGCTCAAGGTCGACCTCATGTCGTTTTCGGCGCACAAGGTATATGGGCCCAAGGGCATTGGTGCACTGTACGTGCGGCGCAAGCCCCGGGTGCGCATCGAGGCGCAGATGCACGGCGGTGGTCACGAGCGCGGGTTTCGTTCGGGTACCTTGCCCACGCATCAAATTGTCGGCATGGGCGAAGCCTTCCGTCTGGCACGTCTTGAACTGGCCACCGAAAACGAGCGCATCCGCGCGCTGCGCGACCGCCTTTACAAGGGCCTTTCGCAAATTGAAGAAACCTATGTAAACGGCGACATGGATCAGCGTGTACCGCACAACCTCAACATCAGTTTCAACTATGTCGAGGGCGAATCGCTGATCATGGCGATCAAAGAGCTGGCCGTATCCAGTGGTTCGGCCTGCACCTCGGCCAGTCTCGAGCCTTCTTACGTGCTTCGGGCCCTGGGGCGCAACGACGAACTGGCGCACAGCTCCATTCGTTTTTCGCTGGGGCGTTTCACCACCGAGCAAGAAATCGATTTCGCGGTTCAACTGCTGGTTGATCGCGTAGGCAAACTGCGCGACATGTCCCCCCTATGGGAAATGGCCCAAGAGGGCATCGATCTGAACTCCGTCCAGTGGGCGGCGCATTAAACAGGAGCTCAATCAATGGCTTACAGCGACAAAGTACTCGACCATTACGAAAACCCACGCAACGTCGGCGCGTTCGACAAATCCGACACCAGTATCGGAACCGGCATGGTGGGCGCTCCCGCCTGTGGCGACGTCATGAAACTTCAAATCAAGGTCAACGACGCCGGCGTCATTGAAGACGCGCGCTTTAAAACCTACGGTTGCGGGTCCGCCATTGCGTCCAGCTCGCTGGTTACCGAATGGGTAAAAGGTAAAACGCTCGACCAGGCACTCGACATTCGCAACACGCAAATTGCCGAAGAACTTGCCTTGCCACCTGTAAAAATCCACTGTTCGATTCTGGCCGAAGACGCCATCAAGGCGGCTGTCCAGAACTACAAAGACAAGCATCAGGACTAAATCCATGGCTATTACGCTTACTCAGAACGCGGCACAACACATCCACCGCTACCTCGAAAAACGGGGCAAAGGCCTGGGTTTGCGTCTGGGTGTTCGTACCACCGGCTGTTCCGGCATGGCATACAAACTCGAGTATGTCGACGAGCCCGATCCGCAAGACCAGATGTTCGAAGACCACGGTGTCAAGGTGTTCGTCGACCCCAAAAGCCTGGCCTACCTCGATGGCACACAGCTTGATTACGGGCGCGAGGGCTTGAACGAGGGGTTCAAGTTTACGAACCCCAACGAAAAAGCCACTTGCGGCTGCGGCGAGTCCTTCACGGTGTAGTGCGTGGCAAGCGAAGACTATTTTCAGCTGTTTGGCTTGCCTGCAAAGTTCGCCATCGATGTCGATACCCTCGACGCCACCTGGCGTCGGCTGGCGGCGCGCGTTCACCCCGACCGCTACGCGACGGCGGGCGCGGCCGAGCGCCGCGTTGCCATGCAATGGGCGTCGACCATCAACGACGCCCATCGCACATTGAAGTCGCCCATCGCCCGCGCCCGCTACTTATGCGAGCGAGCCGGATGCGACCTGCAAACCGAAAGCAATACGCGGATGGACGGCGGGTTCCTCTTGCGCCAGATGGAATGGCGTGAGCAGCTCGACGAGGTCCGCAGCGGCGGTAATATTGCCCAGGCTGAAACGCTTCAGGGTGACATTGAAACGGCGCGCGACGAGCTGCAGGGCCAGGTCGAGCGGCTTATCGACAGCCAGCAAGATTTTCAGCAGGCCTCCGGCAAAGTGCGCGAATGGATGTTTCTGGACAAGCTGCTGGAACAGGCAAAATCATTGCGCAACGAACTGCGCGACCGGCCGAATTAAGTTCGTCCAGGCAGTTTCTACTGCATTCACAGGCCCAAATATTTATGGCACTACTGCAAATTTCCGAACCGGGCGAGTCGCCCGCACCTCACGAACGCAAACTTGCCGTGGGCATCGACCTTGGCACCACTCATTCCCTGGTGGCTGCCGTACGCAGCAGCGTTCCCGAGGTGTTGCCCGACGCCGAGGGGCGCGTGTTGCTGCCGTCGGTGGCGCGTTACCTTGCCGACGGCCAAGTGTTGGTCGGATATGACGCTCGGGCGCAGCAGTCTGCCGACTCAGCCAACACGATTGCGTCGGTCAAACGTCTGGTGGGCCGGTCACTGGACGAAGCGCGGCGCGAAGGCGCAGCTTACGAGTTTTCGGGTGACAACAGCGTCAAGCTTAAAACCGTGCAGGGCGATATTACGCCCGTCGAGGTGTCGTCACACATTCTTTCGGTACTGCGTGAACGCGCCGAACAGGCCTTGGGCGGCGACCTGCTGGGTGCCGTCATTACCGTGCCTGCCTATTTCGACGATGCTCAGCGTCAGGCTACTCGCGACGCCGGCCGGCTCGCAGGGCTGACCGTGCTGCGTTTGCTTAACGAACCCACGGCGGCCGCAATCGCCTATGGGCTCGACCACGCGGCCGAGGGTGTCTATGCCGTATACGACCTGGTGGCGGCACTTTCGATATATCGATTCTGCGCCTGACCAAAGGGGTCTTTGAAGTCGTTTCCACCGGCGGTGACACCCAGTTGGGTGGCGACGATTTCGACGAAGTCATTGTGGCCCAGTTGGTTGACAAAACGCGTTTGGCCGCCTTGCCCAAAAGCGATCGCCGGCGTTTGCTGGTCGTTGCCCGGCAGGTGCGCGAAACGCTGTCGCAACAAGATCAGGCCGTATTCCAGGCTACCTTGTCCGATGGACAAGAACTAAGCCATACCGTCACCGCCGGGCAGTTCGAGACCTGGGTCAAGCCGTTGGTCGGACGTACGCTCGACACCGCCACCCGCGCGCTGCGAGACGCTTCACTTGAGGCGCAGCAAATAAAAGGCGTGGTGCTGGTCGGAGGTGCTACCCGCATGCCTATCGTGCGCCGCGAGGTAGGGCGGCTGTTCGGCACCGAACCCCTTACCGACCTTGACCCTGACTGCGTTGTGGCGCTGGGTGCGGCCTTGCAGGCCAACCTTTTGGCCGGTAACCGAGGCGGGGCCGACGATTGGCTTTTGCTTGATGTCACGCCGCTTTCGTTGGGGCTGGAAACCATGGGCGGTCTGGTCGAGCGCGTCATTCCGCGCAACAGCACCATACCGGTTGCGCGTGCGCAAGAATTCACCACATTCAAAGACGGTCAAACAGCCATGAGCATCCATGTGGTGCAGGGCGAGCGCGATCTTGTCTCTGATTGCCGTTCTCTGGCGCGTTTCGAGCTGCGCGGCATACCGCCCATGGTGGCCGGCGCAGCGCGCATACGGGTCACTTTTCAGGTTGATGCCGACGGCTTGCTGCATGTCGGCGCCCGCGAAGAAAGCACCGGCGTCGAAGCTGCAGTATCGGTCAAGCCTTCTTATGGCTTGTCAGACGATGAGGTGGCGCAGATGTTGGCCGCCGGCATGGAGAACGCCGGAAGCGACGCCCATGCACGCGCCGTACGAGAGCAGCAGGTCGATCTTCGGCAACTGATCGAGTCTATCGAGGCCGCTTTATCGAGCGATGGCGACCTGCTTGCTGCCGACGAGCAGGAGCTCATCGCCAAGTTGATGAAGCGTGCCCGTCGTGTATTGGCTATGGACGATGTCGACACGCTGCGCAATATGCGCGACGAGTTAAGCGCCGCCACCGATTCTTTCGCCGCCAGACGCATGGATCGGAGCATACGCGCCGCATTGTCCGGCAAAACTCTGGACGAATTGGCCGGATAACAGGAACCCCATGCCCAAAATCACCGTATTACCCCACCCCGAAATCTGCCCCGAAGGTGCTGTGATAGAAGACGCAGCGGTAGGCACTTCGATCTGCCGTATCCTGCTCGACAACAACGTTGAAATCGAGCACGCCTGCGAGCTTTCATGCGCCTGCACCACCTGTCACGTCATTGTTCGACAGGGGTTTGATTCGCTCGAAGAGGCCACCGACAACGAAGAAGACTACCTTGATCGTGCATGGGGGCTTGAGCCGACCTCGCGGCTGTCTTGCCAGGCCCTGGTGGCTGACCAGGACCTGACCATCGAAATCCCCAAGTACACGATCAACCACGCCAAGGAAAACCACTGATGCGCTGGACGGACACCTACGAAATCGTCGAAGCCTTGCAAGAGGCGCACCCCGATGTCGACCCGGCCCAGTTGCGCTTTACCGACCTGATCGAGTGGGTGCTTGCGTTGCCCGGCTTCGAAGACAGC
>NZ_DATJBQ010000042.1:0-5799 GCF_035515275.1 Pusillimonas sp. | reverse complement strand
CAGAGTCCAGTGCCGAATGCTCGGTCAGCTCGAACACAATATCGCTCGGCGCGAGCCCGTACCGGGCCAGGTCGTCCTTCAGGTCGGCCTCATGGGCTCGGGAAGACAATGAAGCGGGGCTGATGTTAAGGAACAGCTTGCCGGGCAGGCTGAGTGCGACAAACTGCGCCGCCAGAATCTGGCAACATAAAATCTCAAGTTCGGTGGTACGACCGGTTTCGGCCGCAACGCGAAACAGATCCACCGGCATGTGCAAGGGCCCATGCAACGGCCCCCGAATAAGGCCTTCGTAACCGATAAGGCCACCCAAGCGCAAATCGATGATGGGCTGGAAGACGGGAATAAGGCTGCGCTTATGCAGTATTTCGGCAAGACAGTCGCGCCGAGCCATATCGCTGCGCGGGTCCGCGAATACCTCGGGTTGAACCAAAACCCTATGTATAGACATAGATGCCGCCTCTCACAATGCCACCTTCCTGTACCGAATTCCTTAGCAAACCGCGAGACTATAGCCGGCTTACATGTAAAAGGAATGACAGCAGGTAATTAATTATCTGCCTGATCAGCCAAAGTGGCAAGGGGATTGACGCTACATCAGGCCTAGCTCAAGCTTGGCGTGCTCGCTGATCATTTCTCGGCTCCAGGGCGGATCCCAGACGAGATCCACACTAACGTCGTCGACCCCCGCGATGGACAGGAGCTTGGCGCGGGCCTCGTCAGCAATAAAGGTGCCCATGCCGCAACCGGGAGCGGTAAGCGTCATGTCGACCTCGATACGAAACTTATCGGGATCTGCAGTGGGAACGACTTCGCAGCGATACACCAGCCCCAGATTGACGATGTCGACCGGTATTTCGGGGTCATAGCAGGTTGCGAGCAGTTCCAGCGCCGACGCCTCGATGGACTCAGCGGTAACGGGGCCCGTGGCAGCCGGCACAGAAGGCGCCTCGATCGGCTCAAGACCCAGGGCGTCGGCATCACGTCCTTCGATACGATACAGATTGCCCTCTACATAGACGGTGTAACTGCCCCCCAGTTGCTGGGTGATCTGCGCTTTACAGCCCTCTTGAATGGTAACGGGTTCGCCGAAAGGCACCGATACCGCCGGGCAATCGCGACTGACGATGACTTCGTTGGGTCGTTGATTGTGATACATAAGTGTCGCCTTACTCGGTTTTGGCCTTGTCCGCCACGCCGGCCAGGGCGTTATGCAGGGTGTGCCAGGCCAGCGTGGCGCACTTGACTCGCACAGGAAACTCTTTGACGCCGGACAAGACCTGCAGCTTGCCGAAATCACGGTCTTCGGGCTGGCTGTCGGTAAGCATGGTGTGGAAATCGCGAAACAGGGACTCTGCCTCGTTGACCGACATGCCCTGCACGGCTTCTGTCATCAGTGACGCCGATGCGGTTGAAATGGCGCAGCCCTGCCCCAGAAAGCTGGCTTCGGCCACCACGCCGTCTTCTACCCGTACATAGACGGTCAGCTCGTCGCCGCACAGCGGGTTGTGCCCTTGCGCCACATGGCTGGGTCGCTCCATGCCATGGTAATTACGCGGGCTGCGGTTGTGGTCAAAAATGACTTCCTGGTAAAGCTCGCGAAGATCGGGTTGCATGTCGCTCATGAGACCTCCGTAATGCCGAACAAGGCCTGCGCCTTGCGCACCCCTGCCACCAGCGCGGCGACGTCGTCGGGCCCGTTATATAAGGCGAACGACGCGCGCGCCGTACCCGGAATGCCGAACTGCGTCATGATGGGCATGGCGCAATGATGACCTGCACGGATGGCAACGCCTTCGGAGTCCAGGATGGTGCCCAGGTCGTGCGGATGTATGCCCTTGATAACAAAAGATAATATTCCCGCCTTTTCTGCCGCGGTTCCGATCAGCCTGACCCCGGGCAACGCCGACACCTGCTCGGTGGCCAGGTCAAGCAACCATTGCTCGTGCGCAGCGATGCGGTCCAGCCCCACACCCTGTACATAATCGATGGCCGCGGCCATGCCGATTACCCCGGCGATATTGGGGGTGCCCGCCTCGAACCGCTGCGGCGCATCAGCGTAGGTGCTTTCTTCGAACCGAACGGTATGAATCATGTCGCCACCGCCCTGCCAGGGCGGCATGGCCTGAAGCAAATCGAGTCGGCCGTACAACACGCCTATGCCGGTCGGACCATACAGCTTATGCGCCGAGAAAGCGTAGAAATCGCAGCCCAGCGAGCGAACATCGACGTTCTGATGTGCCACCGCCTGCGCACCGTCCACCAGTATCAGCGCACCGGCCTCATGAGCCAGATGCGCGATCGCTTGAATGGGATTGACGGTGCCGAGCGCATTGGACACATGGGCAACACACACCAGGCGCGTACGCGGGCCAAGCAAGGCTGCATACTGATCCATGATCAGTTCACCGCGCTCGTTAATGGGTGCAACCTTGAGTTGTGCGCCGGTTTCCTTGCACAGCATCTGCCACGGCACAATATTGGAATGGTGCTCCATACCCGTGATAAGGATTTCGTCGCCCGTCTTGATATTGGCTCGGCCCCAGCTTTGGGCAAGCAGATTAATGGATTCAGTGGTGCCTCGGGTAAAGATGATTTCTTCATTGTGCTTGGCATTCAGAAACTCCTTTACCGTTTTCCGACCGGCTTCATACAGGTCGGTGGCGTGTTGAGACAGCCAGTGCACACCGCGATGAATGTTGGCATTCGATTGCTCGTAAAACTGCACTTCGGCCTGAATGACCGATTGCGGCTTTTGTGTCGTGGCGCCGTTATCAAGATAGACCAACGGTTTGCCATGAACCGGACGAGCCAGAATGGGGAAATCGCCCGCCAGGTTCAATGCAACGTCGGCAAGCGGCATGGAACGAGGCGCATTCATGAGATTTCTCCGAGCAAGTGACCGCCCGGAAGCAGGCCTTGGACTGTCGAGGCAATTCGCCGACGCATAGGTTCGAGTCCGATACGCTTGACTGCCTGAGCCGCAAAAGCGTAGGTCATGACACCCTGGGCATGCGCCTCTGAGAGCCCACGTGAACGCAAATAGAACAGACTTTCTTCTTCGATCTGCCCCACCGTTGCGCCGTGGGCGCACTTGACGTCGTCAGCGTAGATCTCGAGTTCGGGTTGGGTGGTGACACGCGCGGTACGAGACAATAAAAGGTTGTCCGAGCGCTGCACCGCATCTGTGCCGTCGGCACCAGGCCTGACCTGAATGCGCCCGGTAAACACGCCCTGCGCGGAGTCGGCCAAAATACCGCGGTAATGTTCCTGGCTGGTGCTGTCGGGCTGGGCATGGTCGATACGGGTGTGATGGTCGACGTGCCTGCGTCCATCGGCATAGAACAAGCCATTGAGCAAGGTGTGGCAACGCGGCCCGTTAAATCGGGTGGAAATATCGTTACGCGCCAGACGCGCCCCAAAAGACAGCGAATGCGACTCGTACGTCGAGCCCTGTTCTTGCTGGATATCGATGCTGGCCAAATGAAAAGCCTGCTGGTGTTCTTGTTGCAGCTTCAGGTGCGTAAGCCGGGCGTCGCGCTGGACGTAGCCAAGCAACGAGGCGTTGGTCAGTGTGGCCGATTCGGACGTTCCCACGTAATGTTCAACCAGCACCGCTTGCGCGCCCTGCCCCAATAACGCCACATGACGCGGAAAGCTCGCCGCCAGGGGGCTGGACGCGACATGAACCACATGCAATGGCTCGGGCAGCGACACCCCTGCGGTTATTTCCAGAAACACGCCGTCGGCCGCCATGGCAAGGTTCAGCGCCTGCGGCGAGCCGCCCTGATCGGCTTGGCCCAACACCTGTTCGAGCCGTTCGGGGTCGCCCGCCATGACCTGTGCCAGGGGCGCAATGCAAACGCCCGCAGGCAGGTCGGCAATACGTGACAAGCCTGCGGCAAACCGTCCGTCGACGAAGACCATCCAGTGCCCACCCTGACCCTGAGCGTAAGCATTCAAGCTGAACGTGGAGGCGCCGCCGACCGTTCCGGTGAACTGATGCTGCTGCATGAACCCCAACGAAGTATGACGCCAGTCGGGGTGCCTGGTCGTGGGCCATCCCTCGGTCATGAAGCGTTCAAGGGCATTGCGGCGCAGCCCGGACAACCAGGGCACCTTCGCGCCGGGCAACTGCGGCGCCTGTGCTTGCGCCAGGTCAAACCACGACTGCAAATGCTCACTCATGCGCCGGCCTCCTTACCTTGCGCGGCTTCTTTCTGAATCCAGCCATAACCGCGCTCTTCAAGCTCGACCGCTAGCTCGCGCCCGCCGGACCGGACGATGCGGCCACCTGACAGCACATGAACGTAGTCGGGCACGATGTAATCAAGAAGACGCTGGTAGTGAGTGATGACGATCAAGGACCGGTCTGGCGAACGCAAGCGGTTCACCCCTTCGGCCACGATGCGCAATGCGTCGATATCCAGGCCGGAGTCGGTTTCGTCCAGTACGGCCAGGCGTGGCTGCAACAAGGACATTTGCAAAACCTCGTTTCGTTTTTTCTCGCCGCCCGAGAAACCCTCGTTGACGGAGCGGTAAAGAAACTCTTCTTTCATGCGTACGGTTTTCATTTCGGCTTTGATGAGCTTCAGGAAATCCATCGCATCGAGTTCTTTCTCGCCGCGATGTCGCCGTACTGCATTGACTGCGGCTCTGATGAAATAGGCGTTTGAAACACCGGGAATTTCGATCGGGTACTGAAACGCCATGAACAAGCCGTCGCGGGCACGCTCTTCGATGGGCATATCGAGCAGGTCTTTGCCGTCCCAAGTGACGGAGCCCTGTTGAACCTGGAAGCTTTCGCGCCCGGCAAGCACCTGGGCCAGCGTGCTTTTCCCGGATCCGTTGGGCCCCATGACGGCGTGCACTTCGCCGTCCTTGACGGAAAGATCGAGGCCTCGCAGTATCTGTTTTTCGCCGACCTTCACGTGTAGATTCTTGATTTCCAACATTTTGGTGCTCTCCTTAACCGACGCTGCCTTCAAGGCTGACGCCCAACAATTTTTGTGCTTCGACCGCAAATTCCATGGGAAGCTCTTTGAAGACCTCTTTGCAGAAACCGTTCACGATCATGGACACAGCGTCTTCGGCTGACAGGCCGCGCTGCATTGCGTAAAAAAGCTGGTCTTCTCCGACCCGCGAGGTGGTCGCCTCGTGCTCGATGTGAGCCGACGGGTTCTGCGCCTCGATGGTGGGAAAGGTGTGCGCCGCACATTCCTTGCCGATCAGCAAGGAATCACACTGGGTGTAGTTGCGAGCGTTCTCGGCCTTGGGCGTAATGCGGACCAGCCCCCGATACGTATTGCTGCCATGGCCCGCCGATATGCCCTTTGAGATGATGGTGCTGGATGTATTGCGCCCCATATGGATCATTTTGGTACCGGTATCGGCTTGCTGACGGTGGTTGCTCAGCGCCACAGAGTAGAACTCGCCCACAGAATCGTCGCCCCGCAAGATGACGCTGGGATACTTCCAGGTAATGGCCGAACCGGTTTCCACCTGAGTCCACGAAATGCGCGAGCGCGCACCGCGACAGTCGCCGCGCTTGGTCACGAAGTTATAAATACCGCCCTTGCCGTCTTTGTCACCCGGGTACCAGTTTTGCACGGTAGAGTATTTGATCTTGGCATCGTCCAGGGCAATCAGTTCGACCACGGCGGCGTGCAACTGGTTTTCGTCGCGCATGGGTGCCGTACAGCCTTCAAGGTAGCTGACGCTGGCACCCTCTTCGGCAATGATCAAGGTACGCTCGAACTGGCCGGTGTCGCGGGCATTGATACGAAAATAGGTGGACAGCTC
>NZ_DATJBQ010000041.1:0-2295 GCF_035515275.1 Pusillimonas sp. | reverse complement strand
CCGCAGCTTTACGTTGCCGGCGAATTCCTGGGCGGTTCGGACATCATCGCCGAAATGCACGAAAGCGGTGAACTGCTTGAAGTGCTCAAAGAGGCCGGCGCACTGAATGACACTGAATGACTAAGCTGCGTTGGCAGGGCGGTTGCCGCGCCTGCGAATGGCGGGCTTGCGCCGGAAGGCACGTGCCCGCAGCCAGGCCACACACGCCATGAGCAAGCGCCGCCTGGTCGTGGGCATTACCGGCGCCACGGGCGCGGTTTACGCCACGCGCATGCTGCAGGCGCTGCAGGGTGTGCCCGACGTTGAAACGCACCTGGTGGTGTCGCCGCCCGGTGTGCTGAACATCAAGTACGAACTGGGGCTTGCCCGGCAGCAGGTGTACGACCTGGCCGACCATGTGTACAGCTTTCGCGACGTGGGTTCGGCCCTGGCCAGCGGTGGCTTTGTCACAGCGGGCATGGTGGTGGTGCCGTGTTCCATGCGAACCTTGTCGGCCGTGGCGCACGGCCTGTCCGACAATCTCATCACCCGAGCGGCCGACGTTACGCTTAAAGAGCGCCGTCGCCTGGTCATGATGGTGCGCGAAACACCGTTCAATCTGGCCCACCTGCGCAACATGACAGCCGTTACCGAAATGGGCGGCATTGTGTTTCCGCCCTTGCCGGCCTTTTACCACCACCCGGCCACCATCGAAGAAATGGTCGATCACACCATTGTGCGTGTGCTCGACCTGTTCGATATTCACATCGACGGCCCCCGCTGGCAAGGCATGGATCAGCCCGCCTAAGGCACGCGACGCAGGTCGGTCATGACAATGACCCGGTGCCCGGTGGTTGAGCTGGTTTCGCTCGGCGCCTCGTTCTCGTTCAGGTCCCCGGCTGGTCCGAACCCCGACAGCGGGGCATCAAAATCCTCTGCATCAAAAGCCATGTCGCCATTCTCGTCGGCAATTCCCGTGGCTTTCAGGCCGGCAAAATCGAACAGCTCGGTGTCCATCAGGTGCGAAGGCACGACGCGGTTCAGTGCGCCAAACACATTCCATGAGCGGCTGGGCATTTTCTTGTCCCACTCGGCGATCATGCGGTTCATTTCCTGGCGTTTCAGGTTCTCTTGCGAGCCGCACAAATTGCACGGAATGATGGGAAACTGCTTTAGCTGCGCGTAGGCGATCAGGTCTTTTTCAGGCACATAAGCCAGCGGGCGAATGACAATGTTCTTGCCGTCGTCCGACATCAGCTTGGGCGGCATGGCCTTCATGCGGCCGCCGTAGAACAGGTTCAGGAAGAAAGTGCTAAGTATGTCGTCGCGGTGGTGGCCCAGGGCAACCTTGGTTGCACCCAGCTCGCCGGCCACCCGATACAAAATGGCCCGGCGCATGCGCGAACACAGCGAGCACATGGTCTTGCCCTCGGGAATGACACGCGTCACAACCGAATAGGTGTCCTGGGTTTCAATATGGTAGGGCACGCCCAGCGATTCCAGGTATTCGGGCAGTATATGGTCGGGAAACCCGGGCTGCTTCTGGTCAAGGTTGACCGCCACAATCTCGAACCGGAACGGCGCGCGCGACTGGTGGGTCAGCAAAATATCAAGCAGGCTGTACGAGTCTTTTCCCCCCGACAGGCACACCATTACCTTGTCGCCTTCTTCGATCATATTGAAGTCGGCGATGGCGCGGCCGGTTTCGCGCATCAGGCGTTTGGTCAGCTTGTTGTCGTGGTTGCGCTGGCGGCGGTCGCGTATTGCTTGGTCAGCCGTGGGGGCAGGGCGAGTGGGGGCGTCGTCTCGGCCAAGGGCCGGCGATTCAGTGGTAGTGGTGTTCATGGCCTTGGGCCGGCGCAAGGCGCCGGGCAGTCGGGCCGCTGAGGGCTATCGGCTGCGTTCCAGCTCGATGCCCACCGCGGCACAGTCAGAAAATGCGCTGGGTTTGCTGATACGGATTTTAACCCTTAGCACTTCGGGAAACTCGGTCAGCAGCCGGTCGGCCACCTGTTCGATCAGGGTTTCCAGTAAATTGACATGAGCTTGGGTGCACTCTTGCACAATGGCGTTGCGCAGCAGACGGTAGTCAAGAACTGTTTGCAGGATCTGGTCGTGAACCGGCTGGCTAACTGCAACGTCGATTTCAGCGTCGATATGCAGGGGTTGGGTGGCGCGCAGCTCGTGTTCGAGAATGCCGATGCGGGCATCCAGGGCCAGTTGGGTAAAAAATATGCGTCGAGTGGACATGATGTGGTCTGTAGGCCGGAAGCTAGGGTGTTGGTGGGATGATATAACATCCAGCATCGACCCACG
>NZ_DATJBQ010000040.1:0-45150 GCF_035515275.1 Pusillimonas sp. | reverse complement strand
AGGCGACGATAAGCAATTTGTCGTCGCCCACAGCATACATATCGCGCACCTTGCCGCGCGCCACCAAAGGCAGCGACTTGATCTGCGACTGATGCAACGGCCCCATTTACTGCACCACCTGAGCCAGTTTGCCTGCCGCATAGCGGGCGGCCATGTCGTCGAGCGCAATAGGCTTGATCTTGTCGGCGTTGCCGGCCGTACCAAACTGCTGGTAGCGCTGCACGCAGATTTTCTTGGCGGCCTCGCGAGCCGGCTTGAGGTACTCGCGCGGGTCGAATTTGGAGGGGTTTTCGGCCATGAAGCGGCGAATAGCGCCGGTCATGGCAAGACGAATGTCGGTGTCGATGTTGATCTTGCGCACGCCGAACTTGATGGCTTCTTGAATTTCTTCAACGGGCACACCGTAGGTTTCTTTCATGTCGCCGCCGAACTGGCGGATTTCGGCCAGAAGCTCTTGGGGCACGCTGGAGCTGCCATGCATGACCAAGTGGGTGTTGGGCAGTCGGGCGTGGATTTCTTTAATGCGCGAAATCGACAGAATGTCGCCGGTGGGCTTGCGTGAAAACTTATAAGCACCGTGGCTGGTGCCGATGGCAATGGCCAGGGCGTCGAGCTGGGTCTTGCGAACGAAATCGGCCGCTTGCTCGGGGTCGGTGAGCAATTGGTCCATGGTCAGGGTGCCTTCGGCACCGTGTCCGTCTTCTTTGTCGCCCATCATGGTTTCGAGCGAGCCCAGGCAGCCCAGCTCGCCTTCGACGGTAATGCCCAGCTTGTGAGCCATCTCGACCACACGTTTGGTGACGTCGACGTTGTAGTCGTAGTCGGCAATGGTCTTGCCGTCTTCTTTGAGGGAGCCGTCCATCATGACGCTGGTAAAGCCCAGGTCGATGGCGCCCTGGCACACTGCGGGCGACTGGCCGTGGTCTTGATGCATGACCACCGGCAGATGGGGGTAGCTTTCGACGGCGGCCTGGATAAGTTGCTTAAGAAAGGTTTCGCCGGCGTACTTGCGAGCACCCGCCGAAGCCTGCATGATGACCGGGCTATTGGTTTCGTGCGCGGCCTCCATAATGGCCTGCACTTGCTCGAGATTATTGACGTTGAATGCGGGAATGCCGTAGCCGTTCTCGGCGGCATGATCGAGCAACTGGCGCATGGAAACTAGGGCCATGACGAGACCTCCAAATCAGATGAATAAAGGGGATAGATCAATTTTACCCGCTAGCTGCGTGGTGTGCGAACCGCCGACTTGGGGCGAAAGGCCTTGACCACCTGCTGGTGCGTTTCAATGTAGGGGCCGCCGATCAAATCTATGCAATAGGGTACGGCGGCAAAAATGCCCGGCACCACCTGTGCGCCATCGGCGTCTTTCAGGCCTTCGAGCGTTTCTTTGATTGCCTTGGGCTGGCCCGGCAGATTGATGATCAGTGCAGCATGGTCGGCGGTTTCACGAACCACCGCCACCTGGCGCGACAATATGGCCGTGGGCACGAAGCACAGGCTGATCTGGCGCATTTGTTCGCCAAAGCCCGGCATTTGCTTGGTAGCGACCTCCAGCGTGGCCTCGGGGGTGACATCGCGTCGTGCGGGACCGGTGCCTCCGGTTGTCAGGACGAGGTCGCAGCCGACCTCGTCAACCAGCTCAACCAGGGTACGAGCAATAACAGGCTGTTCGTCAGCAATCAGGCGGGTCGCATACTGAGCCGTACCGACCAGGGCTTGGGTCAGCCATTCTTGCAAAGCCGGTATGCCCTGGTCTTGATATGCCCCGCTGGAAGCGCGGTCAGAAACCGAAACCAGGCCGACCAGAAGCTCATCAGGATTACGGCGTAACAGCCGGGTGTTCGCGGACATGAAGCCCCTCCTAAGCTAAGATTAGCGGGCGGCGCGCTGCTGCAAAATATCGACTGCAGGCAGGGTCTTGCCTTCCAGAAACTCGAGAAAGGCGCCCCCGCCCGTAGATATGTAGCCGACCTTGTCGGTAATGCCGTATTTGGCAATAGCGGCCAAAGTGTCGCCGCCGCCGGCGATGGAAAACGCCTGCGAGTCGGCAATGGCGCGGGCGATCGTTTCAGTGCCTCCCGCAAAGGCATCAAACTCAAACACCCCCACCGGGCCGTTCCACACAATGGTACCGGCGTTGCGCAGCATTTTTGCCAGGCCGGCCGCCGTATCGGGGCCGATATCAAGAATCAGATCGTCATCGGCCACTTGGTCTGCGGGTTTGGTCACGGCCTGCGCATCGGCGGCAAACGACTTGGCGCACACCACATCGGTCGGAATGGGCACTTCGGCGCCGCGCTGCTTCATGATTTCAATCACTTCAAGCGCCTGGTCGATCTGGTCGGGCTCGGCCAGCGACTTGCCGATGGAAAGGCCTTGCGCCAGCATGAAGGTGTTGGCGATGCCGCCGCCCACGATCAGTTGGTCGACTTTGTCGGCCAGCGAACGCAAGATCGAGAGCTTGGTCGATACCTTTGAGCCCGCCACAATCGCCACCATGGGGCGTTTGGGTTCTTTCAGGGCACGACCCAGGGCGTCGAGCTCGGCTTCGAGCAATGGGCCTGCACAAGCAATAGGCGCAAAACGTGCGATGCCGTGCGTGGTGGCTTCGGCCCGATGCGCCGTGCCAAAGGCATCGTTCACATACACATCGCACAACGCAGCCATTTTGCGCGAAAGGGTTTCATCGTTGCTTTTTTCGCCAAGATTGCAGCGACAGTTTTCAAGCAACACCACATGGCCCGGGTCAACCTGTACGCCCTCGACCCAGTCCCGTATCAGCTCAACCGGCTGGCCCAGCAGAGCCGTCAGCCGTGCCGCCACCGGAGCAAGCGTGTCGTTCGCGGCAACGCGCCCTTCGGTGGGCCGTCCCAGGTGCGATGTAACCATAACAGCGGCTCCGGCGTCCAGGGCCTTTCGTATGGCGGGAATCGAAGCGCGAATACGCGTGTCTTCGGTGATTTCGCCGGCATCGTTGAAAGGAACGTTAAGATCGGAGCGGATAAACACGCGTTTGCCGGATAAGGCGTCTGTCTTGGCCAGGGCCGAAAGAGTCTGGATCGATGACATAAGAAAAAAGAACGTAATTGAAAAAAAGGGCGGGTACCCCCCGCCCTTGCTCGTTGCCGCGCCTGTTACTTGGCCGACATCAGGGCCACCGTGGTATCGAGCATGCGGTTCGAGAAACCCCATTCGTTGTCATACCACGAACCCACTTTGACCAGCGTACCCGAAACCTTGGTCAGGCCTTCATCCACCGTGCTGGAAGCTGTCGAGTGATTGAAATCGACGGAAACCAGGGGTTCGTCGGTGTAATCAAGAATACCCTTGAGCGGGCCTTCGGCGGCGGCGGCCTTGAGTATGGAGTTGACTTCATCCACCGAAGTTTCGCGAGCAGCCACGAACGACAGGTCGACCAGCGACACGTTGATGGTGGGAACGCGAATGGCATAGCCGTCGAGCTTGCCGTTAAGCTCGGGCAAAACCAGACCCACAGCCGAAGCCGCACCGGTCTTGGTGGGGATCATGCTGGAGGTGGCCGAGCGGGCGCGACGCAGATCGGTGTGATACACATCGGTAAGCACCTGGTCGTTCGTGTAGGCATGAATGGTGGTCATCAGGCCGTTGACCACGCCGATTTTCTGATGCAGCGGCTGCACCAGCGGGGCCAGGCAGTTGGTCGTGCACGAAGCGTTCGAAATAACGGTGTCGCTTGCCTTGAGCACGTCGTGGTTCACGCCGTAAACAATGGTGGCGTCAACGTCTTTGCCGCCGGGTGCCGAGATAATCACTTTCTTGGCGCCGCCCTTCAGGTGGGCGCTTGCGGCCTCTTTGGTGGTGAAAAAGCCCGTGCATTCGAGCACGACGTCGACCTTGAGCTCGCCCCAGGGCAGTTCGGCAGGATTGCGGTTGGCCAGCACACGAATGCGGTCGCCATTGACCACCATGTAGTCGCCGTCAACCTCTACCGTACCGGGGAAACGGCCGTGCGCGGTGTCGTAACGGGTAAGGTGAGCGTTGGTCTTGGGGTCGCCCAAGTCGTTGATGGCGACGATTTCAATGTCGTGCTTCTTGCCGTCTTCGTAGTGGGCCCGCAGAACGTTGCGTCCAATGCGTCCGTATCCGTTGATCGCTACGCGAATTGCCATGGTTACTCTCCTGTTTATTGCAAAATTTGTTCGACGGCCGCCGCAACACGCTCGACAGTCAGGCCGAAATGCTTGAATAAGACACCTGCCGGAGCCGATTCGCCGTAGGTATCCAGCCCCACGACGGCGCCCTCAAGGCCGACATACTTGTACCAGCCGGTGGTAACTCCCGCCTCGACCGCAACACGCGGCAAGCCCTTGGGCAACACCGATTCGCGCCATTGCGCATCTTGCTCGTCGAAAACCTGGGTGCAGGGCATGGACACCACGCGCACCGCGACACCCTTGGCGGCCAATTGTTCTTGCGCACCCAGCGCCAGCGCCACCTCGGAACCCGTGGCGATAATGACCGCCTGTGCATTGTCGGCGTCGCGCAGCACATAGCCGCCGCGAGCAATGGCGTCGATGGTTTTGTCGTCGCGCTGCACAAAGGGCAAGTTCTGTCGCGACAGCAGCAAGGCGCTCGGGCCGCCATTGTGCACTTGCATTCCCAGGCTGGCCGGGCGCTGCAACGACAACTGCCACGCTACCGCGGTTTCGGTGGTGTCGCAGGGACGCCATACATGCAAGTTCGGAATCAACCGCAGGCTGGCCGCGTGTTCGACCGACTGGTGAGTGGGGCCGTCTTCGCCAAGGCCGATGGAGTCGTGGGTAAACACATGCACCACCCGCTGCTTCATCAGGGCCGCCATGCGGATGGCGTTGCGGGAATAGTCTGAAAACGTAAGAAAGGTGCCGCCAAAAGGCAAATAGCCGCCATGCAGGGCCACACCGTTCATAATGGCCGCCATGCCGAATTCGCGTACGCCATAGTTGATGTGGCGGCCGAACTGCAGGCCTGCATCGGTGGCGCGCACCGCCGTCACGCCCTTCCAGTCGGTAAAATTGGAGCCGGTGAGGTCGGCCGAGCCGCCCAGCAGTTCGGGCAGCATTTCGGCAAAAGCCGTAATGGCAAACTGCGACGCCTTGCGGCTTGCAACAGTTTCGGCCTTGCTTGCTGTGGCCTGCACAAAGGCGCGCGCCTGGTCGGCAAAGCCTGCCGGAAGCTCGCCGGCCATGCGGCGCGCCAGCTCGGCTGCTTCTTGCGGAAACGCCTGGGCATAGGCATCGAGCGACTTTTGCCACTCGTCTTGCCAAAGCTTACCTTTGACGCGTGCGTCCCAGCGCTGATACACATGCTCGGGCACCACGAAGGGCTCGTGAGGCCAATCAATGGCTTGGCGGGTGGCGATGATTTCGTCGGCGCCCAGAGGCGCGCCGTGCACTTTCTCGGAGCCCGCCATGCCGGGCGAGCCTTTACCAATAACGGTTCGGCAGCAAATTAGTGTCGGGCCCTTGCCTTGTGCCGCCCACGCTTTGGCCTGTTCGATGGCCTGGTCAACGTCGGCCACATTGTGGCCGTCGACATTGCGAACCACGTTCCAGCCATAGCTTTCGAAGCGGGAGGGCGTGTCGTCGCCGAACCAGTGTTCGACCTTGCCATCGATGGAGATGCCGTTGTCATCGTAAAAAACGATCAGTTTCGACAGCCCCAACGTACCCGCTAGCGAGCAAGCCTCGTGCGAGATGCCCTCCATCAGGCAGCCGTCGCCCACGAAAGCGTAGGTAAAGTGATTGACCACCTGATGGCCGTCGCGATTGAATTCCTTGGCGAGCAACGCTTCAGAAAGCGCCATGCCCACCGCATTGGCCAGGCCCTGGCCCAATGGCCCGGTGGTGGTTTCAACACCCGCCGTAATGCCGACCTCGGGGTGGCCCGGCGTGCGTGAATGCATCTGCCTGAAGTTCTTGAGCTCTTCGATCGGCAGGTCGTAGCCGGTAAGATGCAACAGCGAATAGATCAGCATCGAGCCGTGCCCGTTCGACAACACGAAACGGTCGCGGTTGATCCAGGACGGATCAGAAGGGTTATGACGCAGATGACGCGTCCAGAGGGCTTCGGCGATGTCCGCCATGCCCATGGGGGCGCCCGGATGACCGGAGTTGGCTTGCTGGACGGCATCCATGGAAAGCGCACGGATGGCATTGGCCAAGGTAGAGTCTTGGGCTGGCGTTAGGCTCATGGGGTATTCTCTAGGGCTGGCAGCCGCAAGGGCCGAGTTTCCTGGTCAACATTACAAAGCATTCGATTTTAGCACCCCGGGCATAGTCCGGCTTTGTAACCAACCCTTAGCGCCGTTGTAACGCGACCGCCCCCGGCCCGGCCGCAACCGAAATTGTCAAACCTGCTTAACGCCGCCCCTTTTTCACCGCAAATGGCCCAACCAAGATTCTTCTGCTCTGCGCCCCTGCAAGCCAACCAAATGCAGGAACTGCCCTCCGACCTTGCGCACTACGCCCTGCGTGTACTGCGCCTGAAAGACGGCTCACGCATTACCTTGTTTGACGGGAACGGCGGCCAGTTCGACGCGATACTGCACGTTCACGGCAAAACCGCGCAGGCGACCGTGGGCGCACATCAGGCGATCGAAGCCGAGCTGCCGGGCCGCATCACCTTGGTCCAGGGCCTGCCCTCGGGCGACAAAATGGACTGGATCGTCGAAAAAGCGGTCGAGATGGGCGCACATAGACTGATTCCCGTCTCGGCACGACGCAGCGTTGTGCAGCTAAGTGCAGAACGCCAGGTCAAGCGGCTGAAACACTGGGAGCGTATTGCACAGTCGGCCAGTGAGCAATGCGGGCGCAACCGGATTATGAAAATCGAGGCTCCAGCCTCGCTGGAAACCTGGCTGGAAAACATGGACGAGACCGGCGGTGCGCTGCTGCTATGCCACCCCGAGGCCACACAAACCTTGAACGACCTGATCGGTAGTGCCGCGAACGTCACCTTGCTGGTGGGCCCCGAGGGCGGGTGGTCGGAAGAAGAACGGCAACAGGCTTTCAATCACGGCGCAAAACCCGTACGGTTCGGAACCCGGGTGTTGCGAACCGAAACCGCCGGCATCGCCCTGATCGCTGCTATCAGCGCGCTAAAAGGCTGGACCTGAACCGTTTGCCCTGATCGTTATTGAATGCAGCGGCCGACCGCCGCTGCATTCATGAGGCTTATTCGGCCTCGCGAGAGCCCGAATACGGGGTCGGCGCAACGCCGGGCTCGGGGTCGGGATGCTTGCCGGCGTGCACCACCGCATAAGCAAAACGACGATCGTTGTTTGCGGCGAACTCGACCACGTCTTCGCAGACGGCCAAAATTGCCGCTGTGTCGTCGGTTAGTGCCGGGTCGCCCGAATGCAGCTTGTCGAACCACAAGAACAACCCGGCCTTGTGATCGAGCACCGTATCACAGAGGCAATCGTAGAGTGCGTCAAGGTTGCCCCCAAAAAACTCGGGAAAATCAACGGCTTTGACCACGGCCCGCAACACCGCCGAGCGACTGCGAGCGCGATCACAGTCGACAATATAGGCGGTCATGCCCGCTGCCTTGGCCCGCTCAATGGCTTCATCCCTGGAGATGGCGGAAGAGTCGATCAAACCACCCTTCTGAAACTTTTTCTGCCATGCCTGCGCTTGGGTCATTATTGCGTCTCCTTGAAAAACGCTTTGACTTCATCGATACGATCCATGCTGTCAGCCCTACCCAGACGGATGAGCTCTCGTGTGTATCCGGCTTCGAACAGCAAGTACGAGACCAACGCCCCGCCTGTCGTGGCCCCGGAACCTGACGATACACCGAGTACCCGGAAAAGTGTACGAACCGAACGTGGCATTTGATGCAAAAACTCCATGGCTATTTTGTCCAGCGGCTTGCTGGGGGTTATTGTCAGTGCGCTGACATTTCTCAGGGTCTGGGTTTCGACCGCTTCGGGCGGCACCAGTTCCAACAAACTATTAATCCGTTCCAACCTTTCAACATCCATGGACAGGCCGTCCATGAAGATGCTGGACAACACATGTCCACCTACCTGAGCGAGCGGTGGATAATTGGAATCCACCCGGCGCGCCTCTGTGTGCGTGTCGTCCCGGTGGCCGGTACCCACCACCAGCACCCGCTTGGCTCCCAGATGAATGGCAGGACTAAGCGGCGCCATCTGACGCATTGACCCATCGCCGCACCACTCGGTTTTGCCGTTGACCAAAATGGCCTCGGCGGGAAACACGAAGGGTATGGCGCTGGAGGCCATCAGGTGCTGGACCCCTAAGGGCCCGGGCACCGCGCGACGCAAGCTGCGCGTCCATGGTTCGATAAGGTGGCGCGCATTATAGAAGGTAAGATGCTCACCGCTGATAAAAGCGGTTGCAGTAATGGCAATGGCAAGCAGTTCGCCCTCGTCCAGGTTGTCGTTCAGGCGGTCAAAATCAAGCGCTGAAGCAAGCAACTTTGACAAGGGGCCGTTGTCGAGCAGCGAACTGGGCCGCTGCCCGCGCAAACCAGGCCACAGCCAGCCAAGCGTCAACATGCTCAGCCAATGCCAGCCAGTGCTGACCAGGGCCAGGGCGTCGCTGCGGTAGATGTGGTCAGTGCTTAAATGCTCCCAAAGCGTGACGAGGCGATCGACCGCCAGATGACTATCGTTGGCGCGACAAGCCAATGCGGCGGCATTGATGGCTCCGGCCGAGGTGCCGCACACAATGGGAAAAGGGTTTCGAAACTTGGGGGAACGCTGGGGATCGAGAATATCGAGCACGCCGGCCAATACGCCGACTTGGTAGGCGGCGCGAGCGCCGCCCCCCATCAGTACAAGGCCTACCGGCGACTGACCGAAGCCTTGGCGCATGACATTACGATGAACGGGTCATATTCGCGTCCAGCACGGTAAGAGCCGCCATGTTGACGATGCGCCGAACCGTCGAGCTGGACGTAAGAATATGCACCGGCGCATTCACGCCCAGCAAAAACGGGCCCACTGCCACGTTTCCACCCGCTGCGGTCTTGATCAGGTTGTACGCAATGTTGCCGGCATCGACGTTGGGGCAGATCAGCAGGTTGGCCGCGCCCTTCAGGGTCGTATTGGGCAAGATGCGTTGGCGCAAGGCTTCATCCAACGCGCAATCGCCATGCATCTCGCCATCGACCTCCAGACTGGGGTCCTGGGCCCGCACGATTTCGAGCGCGTCACGCATTTTTGCGCCCGAGGCCGAGCTTCCGCTGCCGAAATTCGAGCGCGACAGCAGCGCCACCTTGGGCTCGATGTTCAACCCGCGCATCTTGGCGGCCGCCGCAAGCGTAATTTCGGCCACTTGCTCGGTGGTCGGGTTGTCGTTGACGTGGGTGTCGGCCAACGCAATGGTGCGCTCGGCCAGCAGCAAAATATTCATGGCCGCATAAGTGCGTGCGCCCGGTGCCTTGCCAATGACCTCGTCGATAAACCGCAAGTGGTCGGCATAGGCACCCACCGTACCGCACACCATGCCGTCGGCATCACCCATGTGAATCATCATGGCGCCGATCAGGGTAAGGCGGCGACGCATCTCGACGCGGGCCATCTCTTTGGTAATGCCCCGACGGCACATGATTTCCCAGTAAGCAGTCCAATAGCGATGAAAACGCTCGTCGTACTCGGTATTGGTGACTTCTACATCCACACCCAGCTTCAGGCGCAGGCCGAATTTCTTGATGCGCGCCTCGAGCACCTCGGGGCGACCAATAAGTATGGGTTTGGCGAGCTTTTCGTCGACCACGATCTGCACGGCGCGCAGCACCCGTTCTTCTTCGCCCTCGCTGAACACAATGCGCGCCTTGCCGCCGTCGCGCACAATGCTTTTTGCGGTCGAGAACAGCGGCTTCATGAACGAACCGGAGCGATACATGAACTGTTGCAGCTCGTCGACATAGCTGTCGAAATCGGCAATCGGCCGTGTTGCCACGCCGTCTTCCATGGCGGCGCGCGCCACGGCAGGCGCCACACGCACGATCAGGCGCGTGTCGAAGGGCTTGGGTATTAAGTACTCGGGACCGAAGGACACGTTATACGTGCCGTACGCCGCCGCCACCGCGTCGTTCTGTTCTTCTTGAGCCAGTTGCGATATGGCTTCGACGGCGGCCTTTTCCATGCCCCGCGTAATGGTGGTTGCACCGACGTCAAGCGCCCCCCGGAAAATATACGGGAAGCACAAAACGTTGTTGACCTGATTGGGGTAGTCGGACCGGCCCGTGGCCATGACAATGTCATCGCGCACTGCATGGGCGTGTTCGGGAAGGATCTCGGGGTCGGGGTTGGCCAGCGCCAGAATAATGGGCTTGTCAGCCATGGCCGCCACCATTTCAGGCTTGAGCACACCCCCGGCAGAAAGCCCCAGGAACACGTCGGCGCCCTGAATGATTTCGCCCAGCTTGCGTTCGGAAGTGTCTTGCGCAAAACGCTCTTTGGCCGGGTCCATAAGCACGGTACGGCCCTTGTAGACCACTCCCTCGATGTCGGACACCCAAATGTTCTGAATGGGCAGACCCAGGTCGACCAGCAGATCAAGGCATGCCAGGGCAGCGGCACCGGCCCCGGAAACCGCCAGCTTGACCTTGGTAATGTCTTTGTTCACTACCTTGAGGGCGCTGATGAACGCGGAAGCCACGCAAATGGCCGTGCCGTGCTGATCGTCGTGAAAGACCGGGATCTTCATGCGTTCGCGCAGCTTTCGCTCGACGATGAAGCATTCGGGGGCCTTGATGTCTTCAAGATTGATGCCGCCGAACGTCGGCTCGAGGCCGGCAATGATTTCGACCAGTTTGTCGGGGTCGTTTTCGTTGATTTCTATGTCGAACACGTCGATGCCGGCAAACTTCTTGAACAGCACGGCCTTGCCTTCCATAACCGGCTTGGACGCCAGCGCACCGATGTTGCCCAGGCCAAGCACTGCGGTGCCGTTGGTAATGACCCCCACCAGATTGCCACGCGCCGTGAAGCGATAGGCGTTGCTGGCATCGCTGACAATTTCTTCGCAAGCAGCGGCAACGCCGGGCGAGTATGCCAGCGCCAGATCCCGTTGATTGGAGAGCTGCTTGGTAGGCGTGACGGCAATTTTGCCCGGTCGGCCTTGCTCGTGGTATTCGAGGGCCGCTTTGCGAAAGTTTTCTTCCATGGTGTTCGACTCAGACAGACGAGATGAATAAGAGACGATCATTCTAGCCCCTTGCACGGCTTCGGTCATGAAGCGGTGCTTACGCTAGGCGCGGCGCCCGCCAAGGACGCACGCGGCATGCGTCAGAGATCTTGGCCGGGATCGGGAAAAACGCGGTGTGGGTCAAACAGCAATTTGGCCTGGCGATCAAGCGTAGACGCTTGTTCCCACACCGCCTGCGCCTCATCATTTGGCGGGCGGCTGGTATAAGCCTTGGACCAATCAACAAGCGGCAACGCGGGCCGCGCCTCGAAAACCATCCATTCGATCCAGCCCAGGTCGCCGCCGTGCCCCAGGAACAGATGAGAAAGATTGACCTCATGCCCCTTGACGGGGCTCATGGCATCCAGCCGGTAGCGCGCCGGCCAGTGCGGCATGTGGCTGAACTCTGCAACCAACTCGGACGACACCAGCGAAAAAAGTTGCGGCACCAGCTTTTGCTGGGTCAGGGTGGCAAGAGGAAGACGGTTGTGGGTGCCGAATGGGCCGAATATCGCAGCCGTGCCGTCGGCCATCAGCACCGACGCATTCAGCAGGCCCGAACGAAACGACTCACCCGGCGCCCATGCACACAGGCTTCGGTCGGCTATCCACGCAGCAATGGTCATATAGCCCGGCTGGTCGGCAAACTGAGTCAGGCCGGCATCCGTCAATTCGGCCAGCAAGGTGCCGGGTTGTACAAACCATTTACCGTCCTGGTCGGGAAGGGGCTGCACGCCGGCCATCGCGGCGTCGAGCTCCACCCACAGCACCGACTGCCCGGTGAGACTGTCGGCCTGTTCGACACCGTTAAGCGCCAGCACGACACCGAACTCGCGGCACAGCGCCAGGGCAAGGCGCACATCGCCTCCGTGGCTTGGGGTTAGACGCCCGCTGCCTTTTCCGTCGTACAGGCCGAAATCAAGAAAATTGCCCCCTACACCTCGGCGCAGGCGGCGCACGAACTGCTCCCAAGGGGTTTGCGCCGCACGGCGCCCAGTAAGAAAAGCCCGTCTCGAGTTGGACTCCATGTGTGTTTCCTGTTGTCCGGCGACGATGGCTTGTGTGTTTTCGTCGGAACGTTTTCAATGAGTCAAAAAAGTATAGCGAGGTATGCTGCGTACTATCTGCAAGCTTCTACAATCTAACTTTTTTCGACGAGCCTCGCCATGCCCCGCCTTGCCAAGCGTACCGATCAGGTTATGCCGTTTTACGCAGTAGAGATCTTCAAGCAGGCCAGTGCCCTGAAGGCACAGGGCCGGGACATTATCAGCCTGGGGATCGGCGAACCCGACTTTACCGCGCCGGCGCAGGTGGTTGAAACGCTGAACCGTGCTGCAGCAGCCGGGCTGAGCGGCTACACGCCCCCTGCCGGCCTGCCCGCCCTGCGAGAGGCGATTGCTCACTACTATCACGAGCAGTTCGGCGCCCAGGTGGATGCGGGTCGCGTGGTGGTGACCTCGGGTGCCTCGGGCGCCCTGCTGCTGGCAGCCATGGCATTGATCAACCCGGGCGACGAAGTATTAATGGCCGACCCCTCGTACCCGGCAAACCAGAACTTCATCATGGGCGCAGGGGGTATCCCGCGCCTGATTCCATCCAGCCCCGAACAACGCTTTCAGTTGTCGGCCCAAGACCTGCGGGAACACTGGGGCCCGGCCACGCGTGGCATTTTAATCGCCTCGCCCAGCAACCCTACCGGCACTAGCATTAAGCAGGCCGAACTGCACGAGCTGATCGCCGAAGTGCGCGCGCGAGACGGCTTCATCATCATGGACGAAATCTACCTGGGTCTGTATTACGGCAATGCCCCGCGCAGCGCCCTGGCCCAGGATGACGACATCCTCATCATCAACAGCTTCTCGAAATACTTCCACATGACCGGCTGGCGCCTCGGATGGCTGATCGCCCCGCAGACCATGGTGCCCGCCATCGAAAAGCTGGCTGCCAGCCTTGCCATCTGCGCGCCCTCGCTGGCGCAACATGCCGCGCTTACCTGCTTCGAGGCTGAGGTAATGCGCGTGTACGAGAATCGGCGGCTGTCGTTCAAACAAAGGCGCGACTATCTGCTTCCGCAACTCGAGCGTCTGGGTCTTCAGGTACCGGTAGAGCCCGACGGCGCGTTCTACATTTATGCCGACATCAGCAAATACAGCACGGACAGCGATCAATTTGTGCAACGGCTGTTGCATGAGGCCGGCGTGGCCACGGTTCCAGGGCGCGACTTTGGCCCGGCCCATGCCGCCAGGATGGTGCGCTTGTCATATGCCACGGGGCTGGACCGGCTGCAAGAGGCCGTGGACCGCATCGAACAGTTCTTGGCGACCAGCCAGCCAAACGCCTGAACAAAAACGCGCAAGGGGTGATTTACTGGCGGGGCGCAATGCCCGAGGCCAAAGAAAGCCGGCGTCGCTCAGCCAGCACCTTGGCGCCGTAGCCGCCGTCGGTGGGGCCCGTAGCCCCTACATAACAGGCCAGCCCGCCGGCCACCGACCCCCGACGCCTGATACAGTCGTGCAGTATCTGGCTGCCGACGCGGATATTGGCGATAGGGTTAAGGGCGGCATCCGGGCCGCCTTCGAAGGGTTCGAACTTCTCTTCGTGCACCCGCGTCATCACCTGCATCAGCCCCTGCGCACCTACATGGCTCTCGGCAAAAGGGTTGTATCGTGACTCAATGGCAATAACGGCAAGAATCAGCAAGGGGTCAAGTTGTTTCTCGTGCGCTACGGCATAGACGGTATGAATCAGCACTCCGGCCACATCGTGGGCGATGCGATACTTGCGCGCGATATAGCTGCGCAAGGCCTGGGCCTGCACTTTAGAGACCCCGGGTATTGAGAACGAGTCGATCGCGCCCAACGCCTCGGCAAAGGTCTGGGGTTCGGAAAACCCGTCTTTGGCTTCGGGGTCGCTGCCAGTGCCCGACCGCAACACCACTCGCCCCCCTGAAAGGCGCTGGGCAAGGGTCAGGCCCGCGGCCCCGTCCATGCCTTCGGGCTTAAGGCTGACCAGCAAGGCCGCGTGAATCTGCTGCGACTGATCGCGCAGCGAGGGCACGATAAAACTCAGGGCCACAATGACCAGCACCGCAATGCCCAAGTACACGGCCGCGGCGTGCGTCACTTCAGCCAGGCGCCTTCCGATTGCGCGCACCGACCGTTCCACCCACGCAAAGGTATCCGAAGCGCTCATCGACGTGTCCTGTCTCGTTCGTACAATCTCTGTTCGTCCCATAAAATGCCGGACTCGATGTTAACCTTAGACGTCCGTCAAAACCAACCAGTGAGAGTCTTTTGAAATACCGCGACCTGCGCGATTTTATGACGCAACTTGAAAGCGCCGGCCAGCTCAAGCGCATTGCTCACCCTGTTTCGACGGCGCTGGAAATGACCGAAATCAGCGATCGGGTGCTGCGCGCACAAGGCCCCGCCCTGCTGTTCGAAAACCCGGTACACGAAGGCCGGCCCGCCTCGATGCCGGTGCTGGCCAACCTGTTTGGCACCCCGGACCGCGTGGCCCAAGGCATGGGGGCCGACAGCGTAAACGCCCTGCGCGACATCGGTGAGCTGCTGGCCTCGCTACGCGAACCCGAAGCCCCCCGCGGGCTGCGCGACGCTTTCGCCAAAGTGTCCATGCTCAAATCAGCGCTTTGGGACATGAGCCCAAAGCGCATTCGCAACCCGGCCTGTCAAGAGGTGGTGCTTGAAGGCGCAGACGTAGACCTTAACGCCATACCGCTGCAAACATGCTGGCCCGAAGACGCCGCCCCCCTGCTTACCTGGGGCCTTGTCATTACGCGCGGGCCCAACGCCCGCCGTCAGAATTTAGGCATTTACCGTCAGCAGCTCATCGGCCGGAACAAACTCATTATGCGATGGCTTTCGCATCGCGGCGGCGCGCTCGACTTTCGTGACCACGCCTTAGCCAACCCCGGCACGCCTTTTCCCATTGCGGTCGCACTGGGCGCCGACCCGGCCACCACTCTGGGCGCCGTCACCCCCGTACCCGACAGCCTTTCCGAATATCAGTTTGCAGGGCTGCTGCGTGGCTCGCGCACCGAGGTGGCCGACGCCCTGGGAAGCGACCTTACCGTTCCTGCCTTTGCCGAAATCGTGCTTGAGGGCCACATACTGCCCGCAAACCACCCCGACGCCATTGCGCCACAGGTACCCGAAGGCGTCAGGCCGCCCGCCGACACCGGCTACGAGGTGGCCCTTGAAGGCCCTTACGGCGACCATACCGGCTACTACAACGAGCAAGACTGGTTTCCGGTATTTACCGTCGAGCGCATCACTATGCGGCGCAACCCCATTTACCACAGCACTTACACCGGCAAGCCGCCAGACGAACCCGCCGTGCTTGGGGTGGCCCTGAACGAGGTGTTCGTACCCTTGCTGCGCAGACAACTACCTGAGATTGTCGATTTTCATCTTCCGCCCGAAGGCTGCAGTTACCGCCTGGCCGTTGTGTCGATACGAAAGCAATACGCCGGCCATGCCAAACGGGTCATGTTCGGCCTCTGGAGCATACTTCGCCAGTTTATGTACACCAAGTTCATTATCGTGGTGGATGACGACATCGACATACGCGACTGGAAAGAAGTGATCTGGGCCATGACCACCCGCATGGATCCGGCCCGCGACACCCTGCTTGTTGAAAACACGCCCATCGACTACCTGGATTTTGCGTCGCCCGTGTCGGGGCTTGGCGGCAAGATGGGCATGGATGCCACCAATAAATGGCCGGGCGAAACGCAACGTGAGTGGGGCCGCCCCATAGAAATGGACCTGGCCGTCAAGGCCCGTGTAGACGCCATGTGGAGCCAACTGGGCCTTTAAGAAAACTCACGGTCGGCTTGTGCCGGCCGTGCATCGTTTCGGGCGCCCAGGCCTCGGGCCAGTTGCCAGCTGATCAGCAACCCCGCACCCATTCGCAACAGACGATGCTTTTTGCGCGCGCCCGAGAACAGCGTAGAAACCGCCGAGACCAGGAAAGGGTAGCGCTTCATCAGGCCCAGGCCCTGAAACAGCCAATCGGTAGGCCGCTTGCGGCCCAGCGAGGCAGGAAGCAAGCTGCGCAACAGGGCAGAAGGCTGAAGGTCGTTGCCCAGATGCCTGAAGCTGTTGCGCAGGGTCTGGCGTTCGATCGCTGCCCGGGCTCGCAATAGTTCGATATGCGCTTCGCGCAGACGGGCCTTCGTGGGTGTTCTAGCCATGCTGGTCTCCTGGCGGGTCGTCGGGCTCGCGCAAACGGTCGGCCAAGGCAATATCGCGCTTGAGTTCGTCCAGCGTGGCCGAGAAAGGGGGTGGACCGTTACGCAAGCCATGCCACACCCCAAAAAACAAGCCCAGCCCGCCTATGGCATAAACCAGCGCCAGCACAGCCAAGACCAGATAGCGTTCTTCGGTAGGCCAAAAATACAAGGCGACCGCGATTGAAAACACCAGCAGGGCCAACCCCAGCAAAAACAGGGCCCCCAACGCCATGCATAGAACCTTGACCACGCGCGATTTCTCGCCCACGGCCTCGAGCGAGAACAGCTCGAGCCGGGTACGGGCCATGGAAAGAATGGTCGTGGCAAGATCACCTACAGAGTGTCGTAGCGCCATAAATTCCCTTGGTTGTAACGTACGCCTGCACCATCAACGGCCAGGCGTACGCATTTCTTGCTAAGGACTAGCGGCGGCTGATAAGAATGCCCACAAGCAAGCCTGTCAGGCCGGCGATACCCACCGATTGCCAGGGGTTGTCGTGCACATAGTCGTCGGTAACGCGCGCGGCCTGACGGCCTTTGGCGACCACCGCATCCTGAGCCTCGTATAGCGCCACCCGTGTGCGGCGCAATGATTCCATGGCTTTGTCTCGCAGCTCGTTTGCTTTCTCGCCTGTTGTGCCTGCGGCTTCACGCAGTAGCTTTTCGGCGTCGTCAAGGCTCTCTTTTACACTGCTGATGAACTCGTCTTCTTGGGATTGAGGGTCGTTTCTGCGTCGTGCCATGGTCGGCTCCTTGTGAAGTATTAAAAAACTGCAGGCTTCAAGAAAATATTAGCAAAACCCTTTAACCTGATATTGATACGGATCAGCCAGGTGTTCAACAAAAAACGTGCCCGACGCTACAACGACCGTGCGCCGCCGGCCCCCCTGGCAGCCCCAGCGGTATTATTTAAGCTCGGAAACCTCTACCACAGACGGAACGCCCTGCTGCCGGCTCTCTTGTTTCATGACCATATTAAGTTCAGGACAGAACCAGTCTGTCACACTCGAACGGATTTCGGGAATGGGCAACACCAGCCCGCTGAACGATGCCTGCGTCGCTTCAACCACCCGCGAATAGCTGATGGGCCAGCACGATTGCGTACCGGCCGCGGTTTGTATGTCAGCCTTATGACCTACCGTTTTGGCACCCGTATGGACCACCACCGGCTTGGCATCGACACCCTTGTGATCGACATTGATCTGGAACTTGCGTGCCGGAAAGGTCTGGCCGACACGGTTAATGGGTTGGCCGTAGGAAAACAGGCCGAGCATGCGCAGGTCGAACTTGCCGTCAACCGGTTCGCGCCCGCCCTGGGCATTGAGGCGTTCAAAGGTCGTTTGCCCGTCGCGCAGCGTGATCCAGTAGTCCAGATCGGACTTACCCCCGGGCAAGCCCCCCAGGCCGAACGTGGCATTGCCCCGAACCCGTGCCTGACACTGCCCCGGCCCACTTTTTCTGACTTCAGAGAAAGACAGGTCGGCCCCAAGGCGCAGGGCCCCCGTACCGTCAAGCTTGACCCGGCCCTGATCGTGCATGAACGGTGCGTCGCATAAAGTTTGGCCCGCCGCCGGCCCGATGTAAAAGCCGATAAGCAGGAGCCAAACTGCAAAACCCGTTTTTGCCGCATTATGCATGCCAACCACCTTGTTCGAAGCGTAATGACTTCATGCTACCTTTTTTGTGTTGCGCATGCGGTACGCACAACACAAAATTTTTATCCATATCTTACATCCGTGCAGGCGGCGTAAGGGGGACTCAGTCGTCTTTTTGCTTGGTGCCGAAGATGCGGTCGCCGGCATCGCCCAGGCCCGGAATGATGTAGCCGTTCTCGTTAAGGTGGCGGTCGATCGAAGCAGTAAACACCTGCACGTCGGGGTGCGCCGCCTCGACTGCACTGATGCCCTCGGGCGCGGCCACCAGTACCAGGGCGCGAACATTGCGGCAACCCGCCTTCTTGAGCATGTCAATGGTGGCGACCATGGAGCCACCCGTTGCCAGCATGGGGTCGACAATCAGGGCGAGACGCTGATCCAACGCACCCACCAGGCGCTCAAGATACGGCTGAGCCTGCAAGGTTTCTTCGTTGCGTGCGATACCCACCGCGCTGACCTTTGCACCGGGAATAAGCGTCAGCACGCCTTCAAGCATGCCGATGCCGGCCCTTAATATGGGCACCACCGTCACTTTTTTTCCGGCCAGCTTCTCGACCTGAATCTGTCCGCACCACCCTTGCACCTCGCAGCTTTCAAGCGGCAGGTCCTTGGTCGCTTCGTAGGTGAGCAAGGCGGCGATTTCCTGAGACATTTCGCGAAAGTTCTTGGTGCTAAGGTCGGCGCGGCGCATCAGGCCCAGCTTGTGGCGTATCAAGGGGTGACGAATTTCATGTATGGGCATGGCTTTTATTTATTCAGTTCAGCATAAAACGGTTAGCGAGATGCCAACCACGAGATCAGGGCGTCGTCGAACGGGCGAATGGCCGTGGCGCGGTCTCCGTTGGCAACGCTGACGACAATATAGCGTTTACCGCTGGCTCCCAGCACATAGCCGGCCAGAGCACGGGCGTCACGCAGGGTACCGGTTTTAAGATGAGCCATGCCTCGAACCTGGTCGTCGCGCAGACGCCGGCGCATGGTGCCATCGACGCCGGATATGGCCAGCGACGAAATGTATTCAGGCATGAGCGGCGAATGCCAGGCCACCTCGAGCATGCCGGCCAAACCACCGGCGGTGACCCGTTCGGCACGAGACAGGCCCGAGCCGTTTTCAATATGCCAGCCCCGGGTGTCGACACCCTGGTCGCGCAGAATCTGCATGGCCGCCTGGGCACCCCGTGCCGCCGTGGCGGGCGTACCCAGCTTTTCGGCCCCCAAGGTCAGCAACAGACTGCGGGCCATGACGTTATTGCTTTGCTTGTTGATCTGGCGAATATTGTCGGCCAGGGTTTCAGAGTCGTTCCACGCGACCAATTGCGCGTTTTTGGGGGCCTGACCGGCTTCGATACCCTTGGCCAGCGTACCACCCAAGTCGCGCCAAAGCTGGCGAAACAAGGCGGCAAAGTGCTCGGTTTGCGACCGCAACAGCCTGTACACGGTAAATTCGCCGCAAGAGCCTGCTGCGGTGCCGGCCACCTCGACCAGGGTTTCGGCACCCGCCTGTCGAACCTGTACCGATACCGACGGCGAGCCGGGGCACACTGCATCGCTGTATCCAACCTGCCCCACGACACGCACGCCCGGCAACGGCGGGTCGAGTACAGGTATCCATTTACGCCCCACGGTGTCGGGCACGAACAGCACGCGCGCGGCACCCAGGCCCACCATCATTGCGTCGGGGCTGGCGTTATAGGGTCTGTCGCCCGCGTTGTCGAACGCGTCGGGATCGATGGCCACTTGGCCGAAGACGCTTCGGTCGACCACCACCTGATTCAGGTTTTTAACGCCACGCAGACGCAGTTCTCTTAGTAAAAACCAGAGCTCTTCGTGAGTAAAGAAGGGGTCGCCTGCCGCCTTGAGATACAGTGGGCCTTGCAAGCTGCCCTGCTCGTCGACCCGGGCGCCCCTGCCGGCCAGAAGCTCGGTACGCCAACGGTACTCGGGGCCCAGGCCGGCAAGGGCCGCCCACGTGGTGACCATTTTCATGACTGAAGCAGGGTTGCGGGGCACCGTCGCATTCAGCTCGATAAGGCGCGGGCCGCCGATTTCTTGTACCACCACCGACACATCGCCTTGCTGCAACCCCGCAGACCGCCATGCGCGTTCGAGCTCGGGCGGCATGGCCTGCGCCCAGGCACCCGTGGCGTGTACTAGAAACGCCAGCCCCAATACCGCCCCGCCCACGGCCGGCAGCATCGGAAAACGCCGCCAACGCTGCACAGCCGCCGGGATTTTTTCGTGGCTGCGTTGTTTTGGGCGGCGCCGGGCAACGATTAATTGAGCAAGCCTGGCAGCCAGGCCGGAAAATAGCGATAGATTCATCGAAACGAATGTAGGGGACGAACAGAAGAAAACATCAGCATACCGAAACTACCGCACGCCGGGGACAGCCCAAGCGTAAAAATCGCGGCACGGCTTAAAATGGCACGTTGACCTTAGCGGATTTTTACGCGTGACCTCTTCGCTTCAACTGTCGCAGTTCGACTACGACCTTCCAACCGAACTTATCGCCCAGACACCGGCCGCGTCTCGCCGCGAAAGCCGGCTGCTGCACCTGGATGCCGAGTCGGCCCTGCACGACCGACACTTTACGGACCTGCCCGCGCTGTTGCGTCCCAACGACCTGCTGGTGCTGAACAACACCCAGGTGATCAAGGCGCGCTTGCGTGGGCGCAAAGACAGCGGCGGGCAGGTCGAGGTACTGGTCGAACGCATTACGGGGCCCACCAGCGCCCTGGCTCACGTTCGAGCCAGCAAATCGCCCAAGGCGGGCACCTTGCTGCATCTGGCCGACGCCGCGCTGACAGTCACCGTTACGGGCAGGCAAGACGAGCTTTTCGAGCTGGAGTTTCCGGAACGGGTGCTGGACCTGCTCGACCGCCATGGCGCCACGCCGCTTCCACCCTACATTACGCACGAGGCTCAAAGCCACGACGACGAGCGCTACCAGACAGTGTATGCGCAGGCGCCCGGCGCTGTCGCGGCCCCCACCGCCGGCCTGCATTTTGACCAGGCCATGCTCGACACCCTGGCCGCCCAGGGCGTGCAGCATGCCTTCGTGACCTTGCACGTGGGCGCTGGTACGTTCCAGCCGGTTCGGGTCGAAGACCTGTCTCAGCATCAAATGCACGCCGAGCGCTTCTCGGTGCCCCAGGCTGTTATAAAGCAGATCGACGACGCCCGCGCCGGCGGCGGTCGGGTCGTGGCGGTGGGCACGACCAGCGTGCGAGCCCTTGAATCGGCCGCCGCCCAGACGGATCGCCACCACGACCCGCTCGAAGGCGACACTCGGCTGTTCATTACGCCCGGCTATCGCTTTTCATATGTCGACGCCCTGATCACCAATTTCCATCTGCCCCGCTCCACCTTGCTGATGCTGGTTTCGGCGTTGGCAGGCCTTGAGCCCATTCAGCGTGCCTACGCCCATGCGGTACAGTCGCGCTATCGTTTTTTCAGTTATGGCGACGCCATGTTTATTGAATCACCCCTATGACCGGCCTGAAATTTGAACTCTTGGCCACCGAAGGCGCTGCGCGCCGAGGCCGCATCACCCTGAACCACGGCGTGGTCCAGACCCCGATCTTCATGCCCGTAGGCACCTACGGCAGCGTCAAGGCCATGCTGCCCCACGAACTGAACGACATCGGCGCCCAGATCGTGCTTGGCAATACCTTTCACCTATGGCTAAGGCCCGGCACTGAGGTTCTGGAGAAGCACGGCGGCCTGCACGGCTTCATGCAATGGGACAAGCCCATACTGACCGATTCGGGCGGGTTTCAGGTGTTCAGCCTGGACGGCTTGCGCAAGATCACTGAAGAAGGCGTGAAATTTGCCTCGCCCATCGACGGCTCACGGCTGTTTCTGACGCCCGAAGAATCCATGCGCATCCAGCGCTCGTTGAATTCCGATATTGTCATGGTGTTTGACGAATGCACCCCCTACGAGATCGAGGGGCGACCGGCCACCGCCGACGAAGCAGCGCGCTCGATGCGCATGTCGCTACGCTGGGCCCGGCGCTCGCGCGATGCCTTCGACGCGCAAGAAAACCCCAATGCGCTGTTTGGCATCGTTCAAGGCGGCATGTACGAAAACCTGCGCGACGAATCGCTGGCGGGGCTGGTGGACATCGGCTTTCATGGCTATGCCATAGGCGGGCTTTCTGTGGGCGAGCCCAAAGAAGACATGATGCGCATTCTGGCCCATGTAACGCCCAGAATGCCGGCCAATGCGCCCCGCTACCTGATGGGGGTAGGCACACCCGAAGACCTGGTTGAAGGCGTCAGCCGCGGCGTCGACATGTTCGACTGCGTCATGCCCACGCGCAACGCCCGCAACGGCTGGCTGTTTACGCGTTTTGGCGATATAAAAATACGTAACGCCCGCTACCGCGACGACACCCGTCCGCTGGATCCTTCATGCTCGTGTCACACCTGTACGCATTTTTCGCGCTCGTACCTGCACCACCTGCAGCGAGCCAACGAAATCACCGGATCACGCCTGAACACCATGCACAACCTGCACTTTTACCTGGCGATCATGGACGAAATGCGCCAGGCCATTGAGGCCGGCAATTTCGAAGAGTGGCGCAAGCAGTTTGCTGAAAACCGCGCTCGGGGCGTCGAATAGCGTCGGATATCGCTACAATAGAAAATTCGCTTTTTCCCCACGCCGGGTTTTACAAATAATTTCATATCAGGAGCACCCTCATGCAGGCAGTCGATCTACTCAACCTCATACCCGCCCAGGCTGCGGGCGACGCCACCGGCGGACTGATGGGCATGCTGCCCATCATCCTGATGTTCGTCATCTTGTATTTCCTGATGATCCGCCCCCAAATGAAGCGCCAGAAAGAGCACCGCAACCTGGTTGCCGCGCTGGCCAAAGGCGACGAAATCATCACCTCGGGCGGCCTGCTGGGCAAAGTGACCAAGGTCGGCGACAACTACATCACCGTCGAAGTCGCTGAACTGGCCGACAAACCCGTCGAAGTCGTGCTGCAGCGCACTTCGGTATCCAACGTGCTGCCCAAAGGTACGATCAAGGCGCTGTAACCCGATGAACCGTTACCCCCTCTGGAAATACCTAGTCGTATTGGCCGCCCTGATCATCGGCCTGCTCTATACGCTCCCCAATTTTTACGGTGAATCACCGGCGGTACAGATAGCGGGGGCCAAAACCGCAATCAGAATCGACAACAGCGTACTCGAACGGGCTCAGCAGGTTCTTGCCGAACGGGGTATCGCCAACACAGGCGCGTATTACGAGCAGAACGGGCCCGTGGGCGCCGTACGCATACGTTTCGAAACGCCCGATATCCAATTGCAAGCCAAGGACGCCCTTGAAAAGGCGTTCAACCCCAGGCCTGAAGACCCCGACTACACCATTGCCCTGAATCTGCTGTCGGCTTCGCCCAACTGGCTTACCGCCATTGGCGCACGCCCCATGTATCTGGGGCTTGACCTTCGCGGCGGGGTGCACTTTCTGCTCGAAGTCGACATGCAAGGCGCCCTGACCGGGCGTTACGACTCGCTGGCCAACGACGTGCGCAGCACCCTGCGCGACGCGCGCATCACGGTTGCCGGCGTCGAGCGCAGCGATCACTCGATCGTGGCGCGCTTCGGCGACGCACAAAGCCGCGACAACGCCGCGTCGGAGCTGCGCCGAACCATGGCCGACATGGTGTTCACCACCGGCACGTCGGGCGACAGCTTCCTGCTGACCGGGGTACTGACCGAGGCCGCCGTCACCCAGGTTCAAAGCCATGCGCTGCGCCAGAACATCGTTACGCTGCACAACCGCATCAACGAGCTGGGCGTGGCCGAGCCGGTGATTCAACAGCAAGGGGCCGACCGCATTATCGTGCAGTTGCCTGGGGTGCAGGACGTCGCCAAGGCAAAAGAAATTCTCGGCCGAACCGCGACGCTTGAAATCCGCATGGTCGACGACTCTCCTTCGGCTGCGGCGGCGCTTTCCAGCGGCAACGTACCGTTTGGCCTAGAGCGTTACACCGACACCGACGGACGCCCGCTGTTGCTGCGCCGTCAGGTGGTGCTGACCGGCGAAAACCTGCAAGACGCACAGCCCGGACGCGACCAGCAAACGCAGCAGCCTTCGGTCAATCTCACGTTGGACGCCAAGGGCGCACGTATTTTCCGTGATGTCACGCGCGACAACATCGGCAAGCGCATGGCCATTTTGCTGTTCGAAAACAACAAGGGCCAGGTGGTCACCGCACCGGTCATTCGCAGCGAGATCCCGGGTGGGCAGGTACAGATCAGCGGCAGCATGAATGCCCAGGAAGCGGCCGACATCGCCCTGCTGCTGCGCGCAGGCTCGTTGGCCGCGCCCATGAGCATTATCGAAGAGCGCACCATCGGCCCCAGCCTGGGTGCCGACAACATCAAGATGGGGTTCAACTCCACCTTGTACGGTTTCCTGGCCATTGCTGCGTTCATCATCATGTACTACCGCCTGTTCGGCGTGTTCTCCACCTTGGGGCTGGCCTTCAACGTGTTGCTGCTTCTGGCCGTACTGTCGATGCTCCAGGCCACGCTTACCCTGCCCGGCATTGCCGCCATTGCCCTTACCCTGGGCATGGCCATCGACTCGAACGTGCTGATCAACGAGCGTATCCGCGAAGAGCTCCGAGCGGGGCTATCGCCCCAACAAGCCATTTATCACGGCTTTGAACGCGCCTGGGGCACCATCATCGACTCCAACCTCACTACGCTTATCGTGGGTGTTGCGCTGCTGGCTTTCGGCACCGGCCCGATTCGCGGCTTCGCGGTCGTGCACTGCATCGGCATTCTTACCTCGATGTTCTCGTCGGTGGTCGGGGTGCGGGCATTAGCCAACCTCTGGTACGGAAGCCGACGCAACCTGAAAAGCGTTTCGATCGGCCAGATCTGGAAGCCCAAAGAAGACTGACGCCGCATGCCGGGGCGCTAATGCGCGCCGGCCATTGATTACACAGGTACGAAACCAACATGGAATTTTTCCGCATCCGACGCACCATCCCGTTCATGCGCCACGCGCTGGTGCTGAACCTGATCAGTCTGATCACTTTTGCGCTGGCCGTCTTCTTCATTGCCACCCGGGGCTTTCATCTTTCTATTGAATTCACCGGCGGCACGGTCATGGAAGTGCATTACTCGCAGGCCGCCGAAGCCGATAAGGTGCGCGAGGCAGTCGCTTCGCTGGGCTATACCGACTTTCAGGTGCAAAATTTCGGCACCTCTCAAGACATCATGATCCGTCTTCCGGTACGCGAAGGCCAGGACTCTGCCGCGCAAAGCGAAATCGTCATGAAGGCGCTTCAGGCGCAATCGCCCGACGTCGAACTGCGCAGGGTTGAGTTCGTTGGGCCGCAGGTGGGGCAAGAGCTGGTCACCAACGGACTCTTGGCGCTGTTGTTCGTGGTGGTGGGCATCATGATCTACCTTGGTCTGCGCTTCGAATGGAAGTTCGCCGTGGCGGGCGTGGTGGCCAACCTGCACGACGTCATCATTATTTTGGGGTTCTTCGCCTTCTTCCAGTGGGAGTTTTCGTTGGCGGTGCTGGCCGGGGTGCTGGCGGTGCTGGGTTACTCGGTGAACGAGTCAGTGGTTATCATGGACCGCATCCGAGAGAACTTTCGCAAGCAACGAACCTCGTCCGTTCAAGAGGTGATCAACAGCGCCATTACTCAGACCATCTCGCGAACCATCATTACCCACGGGTCGACCCAAATGATGGTGCTGTCGATGTTCTTCTTCGGCGGCCCCACTTTGCACAACTTCTCGCTGGCGCTGACCATCGGCATCTGGTTTGGCATTTATTCGTCGGTATTCGTGGCCGCCGCCATTGCCATGTGGCTGGGCGTCAAACGCGAAGACCTGGTCAAGCCCATTAAAAAAGACGACCCCGCCGCCGAGCTCGAGTAACTCCGACCCTAGCGGGGGTCCACCGCTCACTTTCAAGGCCTCTTTGCCATCTGGCAAAGAGGCCTTTTGTTGCGGCTATATGCGGTTTCAATCAGGCCGGGCCTTCTATATATCCAAAGCGCATAACCAAATTTCCTTATATTCTTTAGATATTTCTTTTGGCTCTTATAGAATAATTGGAAATAAAGAACCGGCCAACGACACTTCAGCTGACCATTCCGGTTCTTCCTTTTATTTCCTAAAGATTCCCATGAGCCGACTGACCATACAAACGATTGAAACCGCCGCCGACGAAGCCAAAGAGCGTCTTAGCAACGCCCAGAAGGCCAACGGCTTCTTGCCCAATTTGCTGGGTGTCCTGGCCAATGCCCCTACCGCCCTGGAAACCTACCAGGTCGTGGGCGGCATCAACGCCCGCACCTCGCTTAGCGGCGCCGAGCGCGAAGTCGTGCAAATTACCGCTGCAAGGCGTAACGATTGCGGCTTTTGCGTGGCCGGCCACACCGCCCTCGCCCGCAAAAAGCTGGCCATGCCCGAAGACCTTATCGAGGCGTTGCGCAACACCCAGGCCTTAAGCGACCCCAAACTGAACGCGCTGGCCGTGTTCACCCTGGCCGTAATGGAAAACCGCGGCCAGGTCAGCGACGAAGACCTCAAGGCATTCTTTGACGCAGGCTACACCCAACAAGCCGCTGTCGAAGTGGTGCTGGGCGTAAGCCTGGCCACCCTGTGCAACTACGCCAACAACTTGGCCAAAACGCCCATCAACCCCGAATTGCAAGCTTTCGCTTAACCCAAGGACATCGCAGTGACCCAAGCCGTCTCCGGCCGTACCGTGCCGGCCCCCATCGCCCAGCTTATTCAAACCGAACTCGCGCCCCAGGTGCAGGCCATCGATCGCGAAGGCCTTTACCCCGAGCAGTTCATGCGCAAGCTGGGCGCCCTGGGCGGATTCAGCTCGGCCTTGCCGCCTGAGTCCGGCGGAAGCGGCGCGGGCCTGGCCGCTCAGATCGGCATTACGGCGGCCGTGGCCGAGCAATGCGGCTCTACCGCTTTTTTGGTGTGGTGCCAGTCAAGCTGCGCCTGGTACTTGCAGAACAGCGATAATCAGGCGGTGCGCGACCTGTACCTGAACGACGTTGCACAAGGCCGCTTGCTGGCCGGCACCGGCATGTCCAACGCTGTAAAACATTTGGCAGGCATCGAAAAAATCCATCTGCGCGCCCGCCGCGAAGGCGACGGCTACGTGGTAAACGGCTCGTTGCCCTGGGTTTCAAATGTCGGCAACGGCCACTTGGCCATTGTGGCGGCGGCGGTCGAAGACGAAGGCTACATCATGTTCGCCACCCCCAGCTCGGCTCAAGGTTTCGAGTCGCGGGCCTGCCTGGAGTTTTCGGGCCTTGAAGGCACTCAAACACTTAACCTTCGCTTTCAGAACGTGTCGGTGTCTGCCGAAAACGTGCTGGCTCACCCCGATCAGTTCAAGCAGTACATTCGTCGCATCAAACCCGGCTTTGTACTGGGGCAAATCGGCATGGGCATGGGCATTGTTCAAGCCTGCCTGGGCATCATGCGCGACAGCAACGGCAGCGTCGGCCATGTCAACGCCTTTCTCGACGACCAAGAACCGGAACTGGTCCAGTTACTTGCCGACGTACAAGCCCAGGTCGACACCCAGGCTCCGTCTGCACAAACCGGCTCGGCCGACATGCTGCAGGTGCTTAAGGCACGCGCCGCCATCAGCGAGCTCACCCTTAAGGCCGCTAATTCGGCGGTGCTTCATGCAGGTGCCAAGGGCTATCTCATGATCCACCCCGCCCAGCGCAGGCTGCGCGAAGCGGTCTTTGTCGCCATTGTCACCCCGGCCCTCAAGCATCTGCGCAAAGAGATTCGCGACCTTGAAGCGCGCGCACAGTCCGACACCCTTCACACCGAAGCCGCCTAGGCTTTTGCAACCTACTCGAGACATCCATGGCAGTTTCCTTATCGCAAACGCCCACCGTCTTGCAGGCGCAATCCATCGAATTGCGCTACAAGCGTGGCAACGGGCAACCTAACACTGTGTTGCGCGATTTCTCCATGCAGCTGCATCAAGGCGAAATCGTGGCCGTGCTGGGCCCAAGCGGGGTCGGAAAATCGTCGCTGCTGCGTGTGCTGGCCGGCCTGCAGCAAGCGCAGCACGGCGCGGTCCGGGTACATGGCGAACTGTTGCGGGGCGCCCACCCCAGACTAAGCTTTGTGTTCCAGGACCCCAGCCTGCTGCCTTGGCTGAACCTCGAAGAGAATGTGGGCTTTGGGCTGGATTTCAAACATCAACCGGCCATCAGCAAGGCCGAAAAAAAAGCACGCATTGCAGCGGCCATTGCCGATGTCGACCTGACCGAAGCGGCTGAGCGCTATCCGTCCGAGCTGTCGGGCGGCATGGCTCAGCGAACCGCCCTGGCCCGCAGCCTGGCTCGTCAGCCCGAAATTTTGCTGCTCGACGAACCTTTCAGCGCCCTGGACGAAGTTACCCGTGGCGATATGCAACACCTGCTGTTGCGCATTACCAAAAAGTACAGCACGTCGGCGGTACTAGTTACTCACGACATCGACGAAGCGCTTACGGTGGCCGACCGCATTTTGCTCATAGGCGGCAAGCCCGGCGAACTGATCGGTCAGTGGCGGGTTCCCGGCGTTCATATGCGCGACATCGTCAGCCCCGAAATTACCGCGATCCGCTTACAGATCATGCAGTTGCTGCGCGACTCGCGCGGCGTGGCCGAACAACAAAAACTTGCCGCATAAAACCAGCCCCGAAGGAACAAACCATGACCTTGCCCAAAGACGACACTCAATCTCGTCGACGCCAGTTTCTAAAGCTGTCTTCCATGTTCACCGCAATGGGTGCCCTGCCCTTGCTGCAAATGCAGAACGTGGCCCGCGCGGCCGAGCCCGACGCCCCGCTGCGCATCGGCTATCTGCCCATTACCGACGCCACGCCGCTGCTGGTGGCACACCACAACAAGCTGTTTCAGAACCAAGGCCTGGAAGTTGATAAGCCGCGCATGTTCCGCAGCTGGGCGCAGATCGTCGAAGCGTTTCTGGCAGGTCAGGTCAACGCCGTGCACCTGCTTTCGCCCATGACCGTCTGGGCTCGCTACGGCAGCCAGTCGCCGGCCAAGGTCGTGGCCTGGAACCACATGTCCGGCTCGGGCCTTACGGTTCAACATGAAATCAATAGCATCGAAGACCTGGGCGGCACCACCGTGGCCATTCCCTTCTGGTATTCGTTGCACAACGTCGTGCTGCAGCACCTGCTGCGCAGCAAAGGGCTGGAATCCATCAGCGACGGCACCCCCACCAAGAAACAAGTCAAACTCATTGTCATGGCGCCCTCTGACATGGTGCCCGCCCTGGCCAACAAACAAATCGCCGGCTATATCGTTGCCGAGCCTTTCAATGCCTCGGCCGAAGTGCTGAAGATCGGCAAGATCTTGCGTTTTACCGGTGACGTCTGGAAAGACCATGCCTGCTGCGTTGTACTGATGCACGAACAAGACCTGCAGCAACGCCCCGAATGGACCCAGAAGGTCGTAAACGGTATCGTGCAGGCCCAAGCGTGGATCCAGGAAAACCGCGCAGAAACCGCCCGCATTCTTTCCAAAGAGAACGAGCAACGCTACACGCCGCACTCGTACGAAGCGCTGGCCCAGGTGCTGCAGCCCGAACTGCTCAACACCCAGCTGTACGAATCGAACGGCGCCATCGTCAATACCGCCTGGAACGAAAAGCGTATCGACTTCCAGCCCTACCCCTTCCCCAGCTATACCGAAGAGCTTATCGTCAAGCTCAAAGAAACACTGGTCCTGGGGCGCAACGAGTTCCTGGCCGATCTTGACCCGGCATTCGTGTCCAAAGACCTGGTCGATGACCGCTTCGTGCGCAAGGCCATCGAACAAGCAGGCGGCCCGGCCAAGTTCGGCATCGAGTCGTTTGAGCGTAAAGAAATCATCACCACCTAAGCAGGCGCGCCGGTCGGCAGCCCTTTTCGAAGTACACACATGATCAGAAGTTTGAAAAGCGGTAGCGCAGCCGCGTGGACCTACAGCCTCGCCGGCCTGGCGGCGCTGGTGGTTCTTTGGTGGCTGGGCGCGCGCTGGCTGCAAAACGGCATTCCGCTGGCCTCGGCATTAAGCCCCGGCCCGGCCTTTGCCAGCCTGTACGAGCTTGTTACCCAGAATCAGCTAACCACACACACCCTTACCAGCATGAAGCGCGTGGCGGTTGGCCTGGGGCTGGCGCTAACGCTGGGCGTACCCATCGGGCTGGCTATTGGCTCGTCGCGCACACTTGAAAAAAGCACCAGCAGCGCCTTTCAGTTCTTGCGCATGATCTCGCCGCTGTCATGGATGCCCATCGCCGTCATGGTGTTTGGCATCGGCGATGCGCCCATTTATTTCTTGCTGACGTTTGCGGCCGTGTGGCCCATTATCCTGAACACCGCTGCGGGTGTTCGCCAGCTTGACCCCAAATGGATGATGCTGGCCAAAAGCCTTAGTGCCACCCGCGTCGAAGTACTGTTCAGGGTGGTGCTGCCGGGCATCTTGGGGCACATTCTTACCGGCGTGCGGCTGGCCATCGGCATTATCTGGATTGTGCTGGTGCCCTGCGAAATGCTGGGTGTCAGTTCGGGCCTGGGCTACTTCATACTCGACACCCGGGACCGCCTGGCCTATTCAGAACTCATGGCTGTAATCGTACTGATCGGTGCCCTGGGCTTCATGCTGGACACCGTAGCGCAAAAGCTGTATCAGCGCTGGACGCATTCAACGTCCAGCAACTGACCAGCCAGGTTCACATACCGTTCACTTGCCTACGGCATGTGACACATAAGCGGCGACCGCGTCAATTTCTTCGTCGCTTAGCGTTTGCGAAAAGTTAGGCATGACGCCCAAGCCTTCGCGAAGCGCCTTTTTAACGGCAGCCATATCGGGCTTGATTTCATCCAGATCGGGGCCAATGGTGCCGGACGACCCGGCGTCCGCCATCGTGTGGCAAACCGCACACGCAGGCACCGCCTTGCTGATAAAAAGCTCTTTGCCTTGCTGCAATTGTTCAGCGCTGGGTGTTTCGGCTTGAACTGAAAAGGCGGCGCCCGCGAAGGACGCCGCTGCCAAGAATACAACTACTGCTTGCCGCATTGAAATGTTCCTGAAGACTTACTTGATATAAACATAACGGTTATGCCGACCTAAACCACCTTGACGGTAACCATATGGTCGCGCCAACTGTTGTTAATGTAGCCACGGTTGTTTTCGACCCTGTTTTCGGGCTGAGTCTGACCGTCGTCGTTGGTGACCCGCGACGCCAACTGATGCTCGCCGGCAGCGAGGTCGGCCACCAGCACAAAGGCGCGCCAGGCGTATTTGCCCAGGTCAGGGCCGGTAAACTCGGCCTCTTGCCAGTCTTTGCCGCCATTGGTCGAAACCTCGATTTTCTCGGCTTCGCTCATGCCGCCCATGGCCACGCCGCTAATAACCACTTTGCCGGCCTTGACGGTTTGGTCGGACCCAAACGGGTCGTTGATCCACGACTTGGGCGGCATTTCCCAGACGGAATCGTGCTGGGGGGTGCCTTTGACCCCGACCGGCGACATGCGATAACTGTTTTGCTGAATGCTGGCCGGCGACTGGTCTTTGGTGAACGCCAACTGCTTCAAGTACTTGACGTTGTTGACGCCGGTATAGCCCGGCACGATCATGCGCAACGGCCCGCCATGCGCCAAAGGCAAGGGCTCACCGTTGATCTCCCAGGCCAAGAGCGCGTCTTCGATGCCCTCTAGGGGCACGGATCGCTCAACCATAACAGTATTGGGATCGAGCCCGGCAGGAATCTCTTCGCCGCCGGTGCCGGTCATGTATTTCATGTCGTCGAGCATGCCGCCGCAAGCCTCGAGCACTGCCTTGACGGGCACGCCCGTAAACACCACGCAGCCTGCCGCGCCGACTGTCCATTGGGTACCGCTGGGTTTATGCGGAAAATACGCGCGACCGTTGCCGGAGCATTGCAGCACCATGGCCACCGACTCTAGACCCAGGTTCTTAAGTTCGGCCACTGTGAAGCTGCGCGGGTTCTTCACGCCGTCAATCTGTACCTGCCACGCATCGGGTTCCTTCATGATGTCGGCCGACGGCGGATTGACGTTATTGCGAATGAACAATCTGTTTAACGGTGTAATACCGCTGGACCCAAACGCTGTACGACGCGTCTCGATGGTATTGGCGCTGTGCACAATCAGGCTGTCGGCGTCCTTCCATTGAGCGTAGTCGGGCAATGGCTTGGCGCTGGACACCGGCCCAGGGTTGGATTGCGATGCCGGTTCGGTCGAGTCGGCAAATGCCGGTGCACCAAGGCCCGCCCACGCTACTGCGCCCCCTGCCGAGGCGAGCAGCCGACGGCGAATGAAGTTTGTTTTATGTTCCATAATGGCCTCCTTGCCAAAAAACTTGATGCTGCCAGGTTAAGGCTTTAATCGGAAACCGGTGTGCCGGGTGCCAGGTTGCGCCGGCCCTTATTTCCGAACGTAATTTGAACATGTGCAAATCATAACAAAGCCTGCCGCCTGCGCCCCTGGCCCCCCCAAACGGCCCACAAGAAACGACGACCATCCCCGCGGGCATGACATGCCGGCGCATGCGCCGCCGGCTTCGCAGTACAATACGTGGTTTCACTTGCCCCCGGGATCGACACCCGTTACGGCCATCTACCATGCAAGAAACCTCGATTAAACGCGCTGCCGCTACAGCGGCGGCGTCCGCCCCTGCCGGCGCCCCCCTTTCCAAGTCCGACTCAGGCCCCCGTCGCAAGCTGTTCATAAAGACTTTCGGCTGCCAGATGAACGAGTACGACTCCGACAAAATGGTCGACGTGCTGCGTGAGGGCCAAGGGCTTGAACTCACTCAAGACCCGGAAGAAGCCGACGTCATCCTGTTCAATACTTGCTCGGTGCGCGAAAAGGCTCAAGAAAAAGTGTTCTCGGATTTGGGCCGGGTACAACATCTTAAACAGTCCAAACCCGACCTGATCATTGGTGTGGGCGGTTGCGTGGCCAGTCAAGAGGGCGAGGCCATTGTTCGGCGCGCGCCTTATGTAGACGTAGTGTTCGGCCCCCAAACCTTGCATCGCCTGCCCTCGCTGATTGCCCAACGCAAGCAGTCGGGGCGCTCTCAGGTAGACATCAGCTTTCCCGAGATTGAAAAGTTCGACGCCTTGCCCCCGGCCAGCATCAACGGCCCCAGCGCGTTTGTATCGATCATGGAAGGCTGCAGCAAATACTGCAGCTTCTGCGTCGTGCCGTACACGCGCGGCGAAGAGGTTTCCCGCCCCTTTGATGACGTACTGGTCGAAGTGGCCGACCTGGCCGACCAGGGCATCAAAGAAATTACGCTGCTGGGTCAGAACGTCAACGCGTATCGCGGCCCCATGGGCGACACCGCCGAAATCGCCGACTTCGCCATGCTGCTGGAATACGTCCACGAAATCCCCGGCATCGAGCGCATTCGTTACACCACTTCGCACCCCAAGGAAATGACCACGCGCCTTATCGACGCGCACGGCAGGCTGCCCAAGCTGGTGCCTTTCCTGCACTTGCCGGTGCAGGCCGGCAGCGACCGAGTGCTGGCCGCCATGAAACGCGGCTATACCTCGCTGGAGTTCAAGTCTATTGTGCGCAGGCTGCGCGCCGCGCGCCCCGGCATGGTGCTGTCTTCTGATTTTATTGTGGGCTTTCCGGGTGAAACCGAGGCCGACTTTGAAAAAACCCTGGATCTGATCCGCGATGTGGGCTTTGACCAGTCGTTCTCGTTCATCTACTCGCGTCGGCCCGGCACCCCTGCCGCCGACCTGGAAGACAACACCAGCAAAGAACAAAAACTGGCACGGCTGCACAGGCTGCAGGCGCTGGTTAACGAGCAGGCCGCCGCCATCAGTCAGGCCATGGTGGGCGGGGTCGAGCGCGTGCTGGCCGAAAAGCCCTCTAAGCGCGACCCCAACGAACTGATGGGCCGCACCGAAAACAACCGCATCGTTAATTTTCCTGCACCCGCCCGGCTCATCGGCCAAATGGTCGACGTGCGTATTATTTCGACCAACACCAATACGCTCAAGGGCGAAGTGGTGTCTGTGGAGCCCGAACAACGCCCATGAGCAGAGCCTCCCGCCATAAGCCCCTTGCCGTCTACCTTGAAGGCGACAACACCCACTTGGCCAATCTATGCGGCCCGCTCGACGAGAACCTGCGGCAAATCGCCGACGGCTGGAACGTAAAACTGAACCGCAGGGGCAACCGCGTTACCGTCGAAGGCGAGCAGGCACAAGCCGCCGCCGATGCCTTGCGACTGTTTCATCAACGTTCGGTGCACAAGCCGCTTTCCATCGACGACATACAGCTGGGCTTGGTCGAACTGGGCGCAGGACGTAGCCAGGACGAAGCCGAGTCCACCGAAGTGCCGCTGCCCGAGCTTCCGCCCATCGACGACCAAAGCGGCGACATCTCGCTGCGCACCCGCCGCAGCGACCTGCGCCCGCGCACGCCTCGGCAGCGCGATTATTTGAACAACATCCTCAAGCACGACATCACCTTCGGCGTGGGGCCGGCTGGCACCGGCAAGACCTGGCTGGCGGTAGCCTGTGCCATCGACGCCCTGGAGCGGGAATCGGTTCAGCGCCTGGTGCTTACCCGTCCGGCGGTCGAAGCCGGCGAGCGCCTGGGCTTCCTGCCCGGCGACCTGGCCCAGAAGGTCGACCCGTACTTGCGCCCTCTGTACGACGCCCTGTACGACCTGATGGGCTTCGAGCGCGTGCAGCGCCTGTTCGAAAAACAGACCATCGAAATCGCACCGCTGGCCTATATGCGCGGGCGCACATTGAACCATGCCTTCGTCATTCTGGACGAAGCTCAAAACACCACGCCCGAACAGATGAAGATGTTCCTGACCCGTATTGGCTTCGGCAGCAAGGCGGTCGTCAACGGCGACCCATCGCAGGTCGATTTGCCGCGCGGCCAACCAAGCGGGCTTTCCCATGCGCTTGAGGTGCTTGAATCGGTTCAAGGCATTGCGACCACACGCTTTACCAGTCGCGACGTTGTTCGTCACCCATTAGTGGCACGCATTGTGGATGCCTACGAAAAGGCTGGCGCCAGTGAGCATTAAGCTTACTTTTGCCGTGCAATACGCCATACCTGCGCCAGAGCTGCCCCGATGGCGGCTAAGGCGCTGGGTTCAACGCGGGCTTGATATTGCCGCCGAGGCCATGCCCGAGTTGCGCGGGGCCGCCATTACCGTGCGCCTGGTCGACCTGGATGAAGGCCGCGAGCTGAACCAGCAATTTCGAGCACGCGACTACGCCACCAATGTACTTACCTTCGAGTATGGCCTGCACCCCGACGGAGTCATGGCGGGCGATGTCGTTCTGTGCTTGCCCGTGCTGCAACGCGAGGCCGACGAACAAGGCAAGGCGCTGCAACACCACGCCGCCCATCTGGTTGTGCACGGGGTGCTGCACTCTTTGGGGCACGACCATTTGGACGACGCGCAGGCCCAGGTTATGGAAGGCCTTGAAACACGCATTCTTGCCTCGATGCGCATTGCTGATCCTTACGCTTGATCTTGGTATTAAGGCCAAGTCAAACGCCATGGTGGGTCGATTAAATTTCTCGTTCTCGGTAAAACACCCTGGGCGCCGAGTGTTACAGCCGAAAAGTTTTGCAATTTCGGTTATGCTAAAAGATTAGTAACCAGTCCAACGGACAATGTCAGAATCCAACCCCCCCGACGCCGAACCCCGATCTAAGAAGGCGTCCTCGAAATCACTGCTTAGCAAACTAACGTCTGTCATTCGCCGCGAGCCGGCATGCTCGGCAGACATCAAGGCAGTTCTCGAGGCCGCACACGAGCGCCAAGTGCTAGACGGCGATGCCTACACCATGATCTCGGGCGCTCTTAACGTCGCCAATCAAACCGCTGCCGACATCATGGTGCCCCGCTCCAAGATCGACATGCTCGACATCGCCAAACCACTGGCCGAGCTTCTTCCCGAAATAATCGAAACCGGCCACTCGCGCTTTCCCGTATACGAAGACGACCGCGACAACATCGTTGGTATCCTGTTGGCCAAAGACCTGCTTCTTACCATCACCAACCCGTCGATCGATCTGCGTCCGCTGGTCCGGCCTGCGGTTTTCATTCCTGAAACCAAGCGCCTGAACGTGCTGTTGCACGACTTTCGCAGCAGCCGCAACCACCTGGCCATTGTCATCAACGAGCATGGCGGCACGGCAGGCCTGGTCACGATGGAAGACGTGCTCGAACAGATCGTCGGCGACATCGAAGACGAATACGACGAGGACGCCGAGAAAACCATCTTCCAGACCGGCAGCAACAGCTGGCGCGCCATGGGCGAAACCGAGATCGGCGTCTTCAACCGCGCCTTCAACACCAACCTGCTCGACAACGAGTACGACACCCTGGGCGGCTGGTTTACCGCCGAGCTAGGTCGCATTCCAAAACGAGGCGACACGCTTGATGTCGAGGGCCTGAACCTGACTGTGGTGGGCGCTGACAACAAACGGGTGCTCTGGCTGCACATACAACACGATGCGCAAAGCCCCCTGGCTATGCCTGATGCGGCAGGCTAAGGCTTGAAGCCCACCGTTGCTCAGTGGCGCTACGGCGTCAGCTTGCTGCTGCTGGGGGCCGCGCATGCCCAGGCCTACGCGCCCCAGCCGCTGCCCAGCCTTGTTCTGCCGTATATACAGCTTGTCTGTCTGGCTTTTCTGGCGCGGGCCATCTGGCGTACGCCTAGCGTCAAAAGTGCCGGCCTGGCGGGCTTTTTGTTTGGCCTGGGTACGTTTGTCGTCGGCCAGTACTGGATCTTCATCAGCCTGCACCGTTATGGCGGCATGGCCGCGCCGCTTGCGTCGACCGCCGTTGTGCTGCTGGCAGCCGTCGAGGCGTTGTTTTATGGTGTGGCGGCCCTTGCCGCAAAATGGCTCTCGCAACGCTATCTGCGACCCGACGACAATTACGTCCGCCATTTTTTGATCATTGCCGCCTGGGCTTCGTGCTGGACACTGGCCGAGTGGTTGCGCGGCACCCTGTTTACGGGGTTCCCGTGGCTGGCCACCGGGTATGCACACGTCGACGGTCCGCTGTCGGGCTGGGCGCCTTTGGTGGGCATGTACGGCGTTACCTGGATCGCCGCCTTCTTATGCAGCGCAGTGGGCCTGCTGCTTTATTTGCAGCGCACGGGCCGCGAAGCGCCTGCTGCCGCAACCGTGGCCGGCGCTATTGTACTGGTGGGGGTCGGCTGGGTGCTGGCCGGAATGTCGTGGAGCCAGCCCGAGGGCAAGCCAGTATTGATGCGCCTGGTTCAAGGCAACGTACCCCAGTCTGAAAAATTTGATCCGGCGCTGATGCAAAGCGGCATTGAAACCTACATGCAGCTCGCCGCCCTGCCCCCCAGGCAACCAGGCATGGATCCAGCGGTAATCGTACTGCCTGAGACCATTATGACGCTGTTTCAGAACCGCTATGCGCCACAGGTGTGGGAGCAATGGCGCAGCATTGCCGAGCAACGCAATGCTGCCGTAATTATGGGCGTGCCGCTGCATTCGCGCGGCCCCGAGGGCGAACGCTACACAAACAGCGCCATTGGCTTCGACGCCGACACACCGGTCGAGCACCTGGTCTCGGGCACCACCGAAATGCGCTACGACAAGCACCACTTGGTTCCTTTCGGCGAGTTCGTTCCCCCGGGCTTCCGCTGGTTCGTGGATGCCATGCATATACCCTTGGGCGACTTCGACCGCGGCGCAATGCAGCAAAAGCCTTTTGAAATGGCGGGGCAGCGCCTTGCGCCCAATATTTGCTACGAAGACGTTTTCGGCGAAGAAATTATTCAAGGCGTGCAACCCAGCGAGCAATACGGGCCCGGCGCCACCATACTGGTCAATATCAGCAACCTGGGCTGGTTCGGCGAGTCGTGGGCGTTGCGCCAACATCTGCAGATTTCGCGCATGCGTGCGCTGGAAACCGCCCGCCCCATGGTGCGCGCCACCAATACAGGCATGACAGCCGCCATCGACCCCGACGGCACCGTGCGGGCAACGCTTGATGCACATGTAAAGGGTGTGCTTGACGTCGAGGTTCAGGGCATGTCGGGACTGACCCCTTACACTCGAACCGGGAACTGGCCGATACTGGCGTGGTGCGCCCTGCTGCTGGCTGCGGTGGTGTTACGCCGCCGCAACCAAACGGCCTAGAAGCCGGGAGAATCGAGCAGTTGCCCGAACGCCTCGGGGGTAACCGGGGCCGAATAAAAAAAGCCCTGCACGTAATCGCACCCCGCCTCTAGCAAAAGGCTGCGCTGGCCCGGCGTGGTAACGCCTTCGGCGATGACCGCTATGCCCAATTTATTCGCCATAAGAATCACCGCCTCGCACAACCGCTGATCTTTCAGGCTGCGTTCAATATTGCGCACAAATGAAAGGTCTATTTTCAGATAGCCCACGTTGTAGTTCTGCAGGTAGGGCAACGACGAACATCCCGTACCGAAGTCGTCGAGTGAAATTTGCATACCGGCATCGCTGAACGCCAACAGCTTATTGCCGATTTCAGGGCTGACATTCATAAGCAGCCTTTCAGTAATTTCAATGACCATGCTGTTGCCCGGCAGATCGTACCGCTGCAGTATTGCCAAAAGGTCGGCCGGATGCAGGTTAGGGCTTGAAAATTGGGCGAGCGACATATTCACCGCCATCTGGACATCGGGGTGACGGCTTCGCCATTGCGCCAACTGCGCAGCAGCTTCTTTAAACACCCAGTGTCCGATTTCAACGATCAACCCGGTTTCTTCGGCCTCTTCGATGAAGTGCAAGGGGCCCAGCAGGCCATTTTGCGGATGCTGCCAACGTAGCAGCGCCTCGGCCTTGACCACGCGCCCGCTTCGTAAATCGATGATGGGCTGGTAATGCAGGACGAACTGCTGGGAATGCAGCGCCACAGAAAGGTCGCGTGCCAACTGCCTGCGCACACTGGCGTCTTTACGCATGCCCGGCACAAACAGACTGTAGCCGTTGCGCCCCAGCTCTTTGGCCGCATACATGGCCAAGTCGGCACTTTCAATCAGTTCGTCGGTGGTTTCGCCGTCTTGCGGATAACGCACGACGCCGATGCTGACCGAAACCAGACCCCGGTCCTGATCCAGCACGAAAGGTTCGGCCACGGCTCGAACAATCTTTTCGCACACGGTGCGAATTTTCTCGGGCTCGGTGACGCCGTCAATAACAACACAGAACTCGTCGCCGCCCAAACGAGCCACCAGATCAGAGCGACGTACGCACCCCAACAAACGGGTCGACACCTGGCGCAGCAGCTCATCGCCCCTGGCATGTCCCAAGGTGTCGTTGATTTCTTTAAACAGATCCAGGTCTAAGTACAGCAAAGCCAAGCCCGACCCGGTGTGCCTGGCGTACAGCATTTTAGCTTCAAGGCTTTGCTGCAGCATAAGCCGGTTGGGCAAACCGGTAAGGTAGTCGTAATGAGCTTGGTGCCAAATGCGTTCGTCGCGCCGTTTTTTCTCGGTCACGTCCGAAAACAACCCTACCCTGCAACGTACGCTGCCGTCATCGTTGTACGAAGTGCTTATATTGAGCCGCTCGACATACTCTTCGCCATTTTTACGGCGGTTCCAGACTTCGCCTTCCCAGCTTCCTTCAGTGGTGATCGTGTTCCACATCGACGCGTAAAACGCCTTATCGTGACGACCTGAACTTAGCACGCTGATGCGCCGGCCCACGACATCGTCCAGTGCGTAACCAGTAATGTCGGTAAATGCGGGGTTGACCGTTATGACAACGCCATTGGCATCGGTAACCACCATGGCGGCATTGCTGTGCTCGTACACCAACGAGGTCAGTTGCGCCATCGACTCTTCTTTCTTGCGGTCGGTGACGTCAAGCATGACACCCGACACAATGCGCTTGCCGTCGACCAGCAGGCTTGAGCCGAATATTTCCACGTCAATAAGGCTGCCGTCCTTGCAGCGCGCCTTGCGCTCGTAGTGAACCTCATGACGCACGTCGGTAAGCGTCTGACGCAGCTTCTCGGCTACGCGCTGACGCTCGTCGTGCGCTACCACGTCGAAAATCTCGAGCTCCAGGATCTCGGCCCGGCGATAACCCAGCATCTGCGCCAAGCGCGTATTCACATAACGGAAGCGGTCATCTTCCAGCAAATACATGCCCACCGCCACGTTCTCAGCCAGGCTGCGAAACATAGCGGGTGTCCAGGCGGGGTTACCCTCGAGATGCGAAAACAAATGCCGATGACGTTGCCACTGGTCGACCATGGGGTCGTTCTTCCTGTCGTAGTGGGAACTGCTGGTCTCAATTTATAAGTGGCGCCGTGCGAACCTTGGGCTTGATTGCGCAGCCCACGCTGCCCGAACGCCATTATTCGTTTTATCGCGCGTATTGTACCCTTAACGACACGGACAGTTACAAACGGCCCGCTTGCCAACCCTTAAACCTATGGTGCCGGGTTGGGATACCGCTCGTGAATGGCTTCAATGCCCTTTACAAGGTCTTCGGAAAGCGTCACGTTGATGCTGGCGATGTTTTCCTTGAGCTGATCCAGCGTAGTGGCCCCCACCAGGTTGCTGGTAAGAAACGGCTGCCGGTTGACAAACGCCAAGGCCATGGTTGCCGGGCTTAAACCATTGCTTCGAGCCAGGTTGACATAGGCGCTGGTTGCGGCCACCGCTTGCGGGCGCGTATAGCGTGTAAAGCGCTCGAACAAGGTAATGCGGGCGCCCGCCGGGCGTTCGCCGTTTTCGTATTTGCCCGACAACCACCCAAAAGCCAGAGGCGAATATGCCAGTAGGCCAACCCCGTCGCGATGCGAAAATTCAGACAGGCCCACTTCGAACGTGCGGTTCAGCAGGTTGTACGGGTTCTGAATAGACACAATGCGCTCCAGCCCCATTTGCTGCGCGGCCGCCAAAAACCTCGCTACGCCCCAAGGCGTTTCATTCGAGACACCGATATGGCGGATTTTTCCTTCTTTGACCAGATCAGACAACGCCTGCAGGGTTTCTTCAATTGGCACCGTGAACGGCTCGTCTTCATACGGGTAGGCGGTGCGGCCGAATGTGGTGGTGCTGCGATCGGGCCAATGCAATTGGTACAAGTCGACATAATCAGTGCCCAGGCGCTGAAGGCTGCCGTTAAGGGCCTCGACCAGATTGGGTTTGTCGAACTGGTTGGCCGCACCGCGTATATAACTGGGCCGCCCCGCCTGACGCGAAGGGCCGGCAATTTTTGTGGCCAGAACAATCTTGCTGCGCAAGCCGGTCTTTTTAAGCCACGACCCCACAAAGCGCTCGCTGCACCCATAGGTTTCGGCCCTGGGCGGCACCGGGTACATTTCAGCAACATCAACCAGGTTTACGCCTTGCGCATAGGCGTAGTCCAGTTGCTCGTGCGCTTGAGCTTCAGTGTTCTGCTCTCCGAATGTCATGGTGCCCAGGCCGATAAGGCTGACGTCAAGATCGGTTGTTCCTAGCTTTCGAAACTGCATGGTTCCCCTCCGGGTGCTGAATGACCCGTCGATTGTAGTATGCGTTGTTCCAACACAAAAAAACGCATCAACTTGCACAAAAAAAAAATATGGTGCATAATTTCGCTTCTTTGCTAGGCACCGCAACACGGGGGTATAGCTCAGCTGGGAGAGCGCTTGCATGGCATGCAAGAGGTCAGCGGTTCGATCCCGCTTACCTCCACCAGTTCCTAACAAAGAAGGTAGTTAAAAGCAGTAAGCAGCAAGCCCATAATTGGGTAGAACCACAGGCAAATAAAATTGCACGGCGGTTCCCAGGTTTGAAGCGTTGAGGCCATAAGCACACTCGCTTCATGCTACAATTTAAAGCTTGATTGTCCTTCTAGTCCCCTTCGTCTAGAGGCCTAGGACACCACCCTTTCACGGTGGGTACAGGGGTTCGAATCCCCTAGGGGACGCCAGTTTTTCTGGCAAGCATTACACCGCTGCGGAGCGGTAGTTCAGTTGGTTAGAATACCGGCCTGTCACGCCGGGGGTCGCGGGTTCGAGTCCCGTCCGCTCCGCCACAAGATTTTAAAAAAAGCACTTGCTAAAACGCCGAGTGCTTTTTTTTCGCCTGCATTCGCATTAATTCACTCGATAAGACAAAACATCGATACTCTCGACGAACCTTTGCGATACCATGACCCCCTCTCTAAGGGTCTGAAAAAATATAAATAGCAGGGGAACTCAAAATGCGCCGCGAAATTAAATCAGGGAAGTTAGCGCTAAAAAGCAGCTTCGTTACAGCGTTGTTTGCCTTCACATCACTGGCCTTGGCCCAGGACGCCGGGCCCTACAGTGCTGAAACGATTTATTTTGGCGGAAACATTCTAACGATGAGCGGTGACGCGCCCAGTTACGCCGAAGCAGTGGCCGTTCGAGACGGGAAAATCATTAAGGTCGGCTCCAAGACATCAGTATCACAGCTAAGTGACCGCAGCACTCGCATGGTCGATCTTGCCGGTAAAACCATGCTGCCAGGGTTTATTGACGCTCACGGGCATGCCTGGATGACGGGCTTTCAAAAGTTATCAGCCAACTTGCTGCCTCCACCCGACGGCAAAGGAACTGACATCCCGACCTTAGTGTCCTTGCTTAAGGAATGGCAAGGCAAAAACCGCGTGGCAGTAGACAAGGTGGGTTGGATTATCGGGTTTGGCTACGATGATTCTCAACTGGCTGAAAAAAGACATCCCACCGCGGCTGACCTGGATCAGGTTTCAACGGAAATCCCTATCGTCATCATTCACCAGTCCAGTCATTTGGCGTCCATGAATCACAAGGCTTTGGAGTTGGCCGGGATTACCTCTGCATCCGCCAATCCTGCTGGTGGAGTGATTCGACGGATGCCCGACGGACACACGCCAGACGGCGTATTGGAGGAAATGGCGTTCTTTGCCCCGATGTTTAAAGTGTTAGGCTCTTTCGACAAAGACGTGAGCGAAGACATTGCGCTTGCCGGGGCAGACTACTACGCGCAATTTGGTTTTACTACGGCCCAGGAAGGACGCGCCAGTAAGCAGATTACCCAGACGTGGCAAAAGCTGGCCGACGAAGGAAGGCTAAAAATTGATGTGGCCGCTTATCCCGACCTTCAGGCAGAGCGTTCGTTTATGGAAGAGATTGGAGTGCAAAAAGTTTATCGCAATCACTTCCGGGTTGCTGGTATTAAATTAAGTTTAGATGGTTCGCCGCAGGGCAAGACAGCTTGGCTGAGCACGCCATATGCGCATGCGCCCGCAGGACAGCCCGCAGATTATCGGGGTTATCCTGCCATTCCTGACAATGATGATTTGCAATCGTTGGTGAATCAGGCGTTCAAGAACGATTGGCAGGTGCTGGCTCATACCAATGGCGACGCTGCCTCTGACGCCTTGATCAACGCTGTCGCAGTCGCCGAAAAGGAATACGGCAAAAGCGACCGCCGCACCGCCATGATTCACGCGCAGACCGTAAGAGAAGATCAGCTGGATCGCATGAAGCAACTTGGTATCGTGCCTTCGTTTTTTTCCATGCACACCTTTTACTGGGGTGATTGGCATCGGGACGAAACGCTTGGGCACGAAAGAGCGATTCGAATCTCGCCGACGCAATCTGCACTAAAACGCGGCATGTGGTTCACCGAGCACCACGACGCTCCCGTGGCTTTGCCAAGCAGCATTATGATTCTTCACACTACGGTGAATAGAACCACCCGTAGCGGCGCTGTACTTGGGGACGAGCAACGGGTCGATCCATACATAGCCCTTAAGAGCATCACCGATTGGGCATCACGCCAGTATTTTGAAGACAATAATAAAGGCACAATCAGCGTCGGCAAGCTAGCCGACCTAGTAATTCTGGATAAAGACCCAACTAAAGTGGATCCAGCCGCTATTCGCGATATTCAGGTGCTTGAGACGATCAAAGAAGGCCAGACGATTTACTCACAACATTAATCCATGGCTAAGGTCGTTACCTCGACACACCAGCCTTGCGGTAAACATGCGCGCTACATCCTGGTCTTCGACCGAGGTGCGCGGCAACCGCCCCGCTAAGCGCGAAAACAAATGTGCCGATCAGATCAAGCGAAGTAAACAGGGCATGTATGCTCACTCGTTGTGTTCCTTCTCACACAACCAGACCGAAGCGGCCGTCAGCATGGCCTGCAAGCCTGTTTTCAGCGTGGGGTCAAGAACGGGGGCGAATTGTGGAGAATGATTGCTGGGAATTTCATTGAGACGGTTTTCTTTCTTGGCCTTGGCATAGGTTTGGGCGTCGGTGCCGCCCACAACCCAGAACGCGTACGGCGTTTTCCAGGCTCGCCCAAAAACGCTGAAGTCTTCGCTGGCTCCGGCAGGCTTGGTCTCATGTGCGCTCTCGCCAAATTGGGCCTTGAAAGCCTGAGCCACTTTTTCTGTCGACTCGACATCGTTGCGGGTCAAGGGGTAAGAGCTTATAGGGGTGAACTCCGGCTCTTTGGGGGCGTTTGACGCAGCGCATTCGGCGCAACAGATACGCTTGATCGCGGACAGCATGGTAGCGCGAACGCCTTCATCGTAAGTACGTATATTCAGCTTGAGCGTGGCCTCGGCCGGAATAATGTTTTCTTTGGTTCCGGCCTGCAACGAGCCGATTGTCAACACCGCGCTGTCTATCGGTGCGATTTCGCGTGAAACAATCGTTTGCAGCCGCATCGTCGTTGATGCCGCCATAATGACCGGATCAATGGAGGTTTGCGGCTGAGAGCCGTGGGAACCGCGACCAAAAAGCCTGATCTTCATGCTGTCACCCGCAGAAAGGATGACGCCGCTGCGATAGCCGACGGTGCCGGCTGCGCCCACCATCACATGCTGGCCCAGAATAATGTCAGGCTTAGGGAAACGCTCGAGCATGCCATCGCTCACCATGGCCTGCGCCCCCCGCCCCACCTCTTCGCCAGGCTGAAAGACCGCCAATACAGTGCCCCGCCACCGATCGCGATACTTGGACAAAAGCCGCGCTGGGCCCATC
>NZ_DATJBQ010000039.1:0-35505 GCF_035515275.1 Pusillimonas sp. | reverse complement strand
GGGGCAGGTCTTTTTCGGGCGTTGGCGCGAGAGCCGGGCGCCCGTAGAAGGGAGCCCGAAGGGGCGGACGATACGGGCAGGCGTGCCGAAGGCCGAGTGCCTCCGCCCGAAAAAGACCTGCCCCACAGCGCAGGAACGTCTCAAGAACCAGCATCGCAACGAACCAAAACCAGGAACGTCTCAAGAACCAACAACGCAACGAGCCACAGCGCAGGAACGCCTTAAAAACCACGCCGTCCCGCTCATAACCGCGTCAACGAGGCAAAGCACTAACCCCCATCAGATACTCATCAACCGCCCGAGCACACTGACGCCCCTCGCGTATTGCCCAGACCACCAGCGACTGGCCACGCCGCATGTCGCCTGCAGCAAACACCTTGTCGACACTGGTGGCGTAGCGGTCAGTATCCGCCCGTGCATTGCCCCGGGCGTCCAGCTCAATATCGAACGAAGACAGCACCTCTTTGACCGGCGCAGTAAACCCCATCGCCAGCAGCACCAGATCCGCCTGCATCTCGAAGCGTGAGCCCTTGACTTCGCGCATCTTCATTTGCCCCGTGGCCGGGTCGCGCGTCCATTCCACTCTTACGGCTAGCAGTTTCTGCACCTTGCCGTCTGCCCCCTCCAGCGCCACCGTCGAGACCGCCCAGTCGCGTTCGCATCCTTCCTCTTGCGAAGATGACGTGCGCAACTTCATCGGCCAGTACGGCCAGGTCAGCTCTTTATTTTCAGACACGGGAGGCTGAGACATGAGTTCAAACTGCGTGACCGACTCTGCTCCTTGACGGATGCTGGTGCCCACGCAGTCAGAGCCCGTGTCGCCGCCGCCGATCACCACCACGTGCTTGCCCTTGGCCGAGATTTGTCCCGTCATGCGGGCGCCGGCATTGACGCGGTTCTGTTGGGTAAGAAAATCCATGGCAAAGTGCACGCCCTGCAGCTCGCGGCCGGGAACCGGAAGATCGCGCGGCGTTTCAGCGCCCCCGGTCAGCACCACCGCGTCGAATTCCTCGTGCAACGATTGGGGCGTGCGTACGGTCAGGCCGTCTGCTGCGTGGGCCGGATCGCCCACATAAGTGGAAGGGAAGAACTCGACTCCTTCGGCTTCCATTTGGGCCAGGCGCCGGTCGATGTGGGATTTGGACAGTTTGAAGTCGGGAATGCCATAACGCAGCAAGCCGCCGATGCGGTCGCTTTTTTCGAACACCGCTACCGCGTGCCCGGCGCGGGCAAGTTGTTGGGCGCAGGCCAGCCCCGCCGGCCCTGATCCTACCACTGCAACCTTTTTGCCTGTTTTGCGACTGGGCGGCATGGGCCGTACCCAGCCGTTGAGCCAGCCGTGGTCGATAATGGCGTGCTCAATCGACTTGATGCCTACCGGGTCATCGTTGATGTTAAGCGTACACGCCTCTTCACATGGGGCGGGGCAGACCCGCCCCGTGAACTCGGGGAAGTTGTTGGTGGAGTGCAATGTCTCTAACGCCGCCTGCCAATCCTGCTGGTAAACCAGGTCGTTCCAGTCGGGAATAATATTGTTGACCGGGCAGCCCGTGGTGCAGAAAGGAATGCCGCAGTCCATGCAGCGTGCGCCTTGTATCTTGGCCTGCTCGTCGCTCAGCGACTGTACAAACTCTTTCCAGTGCTTGACGCGCTGCAGCGGTGCTTCGTGCGGCTCGGCGACCCGTTCGTACTCGATGAATCCGGTGATTTTGCCCATAGCGTTTTCCTTAGGCGGCAATGTGTTGCAGGTTGGTGGCGGCCCACATTTCTTTCATGGCGCGGCGGTATTCAAGCGGCATCACCTTGACGAAAGAGCCGCGCGATCGGTTCCAGTCGCTAAGAATGTCGCGCGCGCGAAAGCTGCCCGTATGGCGGTAGTGGGCTTCGATCAGGCGGCGCAAAATACTTTCGTCTGTTTCGCGTTCGGCGCCCCGCGTGGCGCAATGCCAGAACTCTTTGTCGTCGGCCTCGGTTTGTTCGGCATGTGGCAGCACTTTCTCCAGTTGCACCATTGATGGGTTGCAATGGTGCTGGAAGTTGCCTTCCGGGTCCCACACATAGGCCACGCCGCCCGACATGCCCGCGGCAAAGTTGCGACCCGTAGCACCCAGCACCACCACGGTGCCGCCGGTCATGTATTCGCAGCCATGGTCACCCGTGCCTTCCACCACGGCCGAGGCGCCCGAATTGCGAACCGCGAAGCGTTCGCCTGCTACGCCGCTGAAAAAGGCCTGGCCGCTTAGGGCGCCGTAAAGGACGGTGTTGCCCACAATAATGTGTTCGGGCCCGTAGCCTCGGAAGTCGTTTGGCGATCGAACAATTATGCGTCCGCCCGAAAGCCCCTTGCCCACGTAGTCGTTGCCTTCGCCCACCAGGTCAAGCGTGATGCCATGGGCCAGGAAGGCGCCGAAGCTTTGGCCGGCTGCGCCGTTGCACTGGATATGAATCGTGTCGTCGGGCAGGCCTTCGTGGCCATGACGAGTTGCCACCACGCCGGACAACATGGCGCCGATACTGCGGTTGCGGTTGCGCACTGGGGTAATGAATGACACCTTTTCGCCGCGTTCGATGGCAGGCTTGCTGCGTTCGATCAGTTGATGATCCAGCGCACCGTCGATGCCGTGGTCCTGCTCTTCGGTGTGGCGGCGGGGCGAGTCGGACAGCACCTGGTGGAATACGCGGCTGAAGTCCAGGCCTTTCGCTTTCCAGTGTTGCAGGCCGGCGCGCATGTCGAGCAGATCGACCCGACCGATAAGATCGTCGAACTTGCGTATGCCTAGTTGGGCCATAATCTCGCGCGCCTCTTCGGCCACAAAGAAAAAGTAATTGACAACATGTTCGGGCTTTCCGGTGAACTTCTTGCGCAGCTCGGGGTCTTGTGTGGCCACGCCTACCGGACAGGTGTTCAGATGGCATTTGCGCATCATGATGCAGCCCTCCACCACCAGCGGAGCAGTGGCAAAACCGAACTCGTCGGCCCCCAGCAGCGCACCCACCACCACGTCGCGGCCGGTCTTCATTTGGCCGTCGGCCTGCACGCGAATGCGGCTGCGCAGATTGTTCAAGATTAGCGTTTGCTGGGTTTCGGCCAGGCCCAGCTCCCAGGGCGTACCCGCATGCTTGATGGACGAGATGGGCGATGCGCCGGTGCCGCCGTCGTGACCGGCGATAACCACGTGGTCGGCCTTGGCTTTGGCCACACCCGTGGCCACGGTGCCCACGCCCACTTCGGAAACCAGCTTCACCGAAATGCCCGCTTGCGGATTGACGTTTTTAAGGTCGTGGATAAGTTGGGCGAGGTCTTCGATAGAGTAGATGTCGTGGTGGGGCGGCGGTGAAATAAGCCCCACGCCGGGCACCGAATAACGCAACTTGGCAATGTATTCAGACACCTTGTGACCGGGCAGTTGCCCGCCTTCTCCGGGTTTGGCGCCTTGTGCCATCTTGATCTGAATCTGGTCTGCGCTGCCCAGGTATTCGGCCGACACACCAAAGCGCCCAGAGGCCACCTGCTTGATGCGCGAACGCAGTGAATCACCGGCGGCCAGGGGCACGTCGGCTTCGACACGCTCGGCGCCCAGCACCGAAGCCAGCGTGTCCCCTTTTTTGATGGTGCTTTTGCCGGCGCGCATTTCGGGCCGGTAGCGCAGTTCGTCTTCGCCACCTTCGCCGGTATTCGATTTGCCGCCGATGCGGTTCATGGCAACGGCCAGAACGCTGTGGGCTTCGGTCGAGATGGAGCCCAGCGACATGGCGCCGGTGGCAAAGCGCTTGACGATTTCTTTGGCCGGCTCGACCTCGTCAAGCGGAATGGCGTGCGCCGGATCGGCCCGGAACTCGAACAGGCCACGCAGGGTCATGTGCCGGCGGGACTGGTCGTTGATAAGCTGGGCGTACTCTTTGTACGTGCCGTAATTGTTCGCGCGGGTGGAGTGTTGCAGTTTGGCGATGGAATCGGGGTTCCACGCGTGGTCTTCGCCCCGTACCCGGAAGGCGTAGTCGCCGCCGGCATCCAGGGCATTTTCAAGTACCGGGTCGTCGCTGAATGCGGCTTCGTGGACCCGCAACGCTTCTTCGGCCACTTCGAAAATGCCGATGCCCTCGATATTGCTGGGCGTGCCGGTAAAGTATTTGTCGACCAGGGCCGAGCTTAACCCCACCGCCTCGAAAATTTGCGCGCCCGTGTACGACATGTAGGTGGAAATGCCCATTTTGGACATGACCTTGTTCAGCCCTTTGCCGATGGCCTTGGTGTAGTTTTCAATGGCCTTGTCGCTGTCGGGCAGTTCGGCCAGCGCCTCCAGTGCCAGGTAGGGGTGCACGGCTTCGGCGCCGTAGCCGCCCAGCAATGCAAAGTGATGCACTTCGCGAGCCGAGCCTGTTTCTACCACCAGCCCGGTTTTGGTGCGCAGGCCTTCGCGAATCAGGTGCAGGTGAATGGCCGAGGTGGCCAGCAGTGCGGGAATGGCCATGCGCTCGGCATCGAGCTTGCGGTCGGTGACGATAAGAATGTTGTAACCGCTCTGCACTGCGTCGGCCGCGTTGGAGCACAGGGCGGCCAGGCAGGCCTCGATGCCTTGCGCACCCCAGCCCACCGGGTAGGTGATGTCGAGCTCGATGCTGCGAAACTTGTTGCCGGTGATTTGCCCGATGTTGCGTATCTGTGCCATGGCCGCAAAATCCAGCAAGGGCTGGGTGACTTCCAGACGCAGCGGCGGATTGACGTTGTTGATGTCCAGCAGATTGGGCTTGGGACCAATGAACGACACCAGCGACATCACCAATTGTTCGCGTATGGGGTCAATGGGCGGGTTGGTGACCTGGGCGAACAGTTGCCGAAAGTAGTTGTAGAAGGGTTTGGCGCGGTCTGACAGCACTGCGAGTGGGGCGTCGTTGCCCATCGAGCCGGTGGCTTCTTCGCCGGTGGCGGCCATGGGCTGCAACACAAACTTGAAGTCTTCTTGTGTCCAGCCAAACGCCTGCTGACGATCCAGCAATGAGGCGGTCGGCGCAGCCGAAGTCGCCGGATGCGGGGCGGGCAGTGATTCGAGTTTGACGCGCAGTCGCTCGATCCATTGCTGGTAGGGCCGTGCACTGGCAAGCTGCGTCTTGATTTCATGGTCGTCAATAATGCGGCCCTGCTGCAAGTCGATAAGAAACATCTTGCCGGGCTGCAAGCGCCATTTCTTGACGATGCGGTGCTCGGGTATGGGCAGGGTGCCAGCCTCGGACGCCAGCACAACCAGGTCGTCGTCGGTAACCAGGTAGCGGGCGGGGCGTAGGCCGTTGCGGTCGAGCAGGGCGCCTATTTGGCGGCCGTCGGTAAAGGCCATGGCGGCCGGGCCGTCCCAGGGCTCCATCATGGCGGCGTGGTATTCATAGAATGCGCGGCGGTTTTCGTCCATTTGCGCGTGCTGTTCCCAGGGCTCAGGAATCATCATCATCATGGCGTGAGCCAGCGAGTAGCCCGACATCACCAGAAGCTCCAGGCAATTGTCGAAGGTGGCGGTGTCCGACTGTCCCTCATACACAATGGGGTACAGCTTGGAAAGGTCTTCGCCCAGTACGGCCGACTGCATCATGCCTTCGCGCGCTCTCAACCAGTTGAAATTGCCCTTTACTGTGTTGATCTCGCCGTTGTGGGCGATCATTCGGTAGGGATGGGCCAGCGGCCAGGCCGGAAAGGTGTTGGTCGAAAAGCGCTGGTGCACCAACGACAAGGCCGATACCGCGCGGGTGTCCGCCAGGTCGCGGTAGTACTGCCCTACCTGGCTGGCCAGCAGCAAGCCTTTGTAAACCACGGTTCGAACCGAAATAGAGGGCACAAAGTATTCGCGGCCATGGGCCAGATTCATGCGCTGAATGGCGTGGCTGGCGGTCTTGCGAATGACGTACAGCTTGCGCTCGAGCGCGTCGGGCACCATGATGTCGGCCCCGCGCCCGATGAACAACTGGCGAATGACCGGTTCGACGGCCCGCACGGTGGGCGACATGGGCATTGAGCCATCGACGGGCACATCGCGCCAGCCCAGCACGACCTGGCCTTCATCGCGGACGGCGCGTTCGAGCTCTTGTTCGCAAGCCAGGCGCGAGGCGGTTTCTTTGGGCAAGAACACCATGGCCACGCCGTACTCGTCGGGAGGGGGCAGCTCAATGCCCTGTGCCGCCATATCTTCGCGATAAAGCGCATCGGGAATTTGCAGCAAAATGCCGGCTCCGTCGCCCATGAGCTCGTCGGCCCCCACCGCGCCGCGGTGGTCGAGGTTTTCAAGAATCTTCAGCCCTTGCTGGATGATGGCATGGCTTTTGTGGCCCTTGATATGCGCAACAAAGCCCACACCGCAGGCGTCGTGTTCGTTAACGGGATCGTACAGACCTTGGTGGGACGGCAGGCCGATGCGCCTTGCGTCGATGGCGACGGGCGTGGGGGTAGAGGGCTTGTTCATGTGGGAGAGCTCCGCGCTGTGTGCGTGCAAGGGAACTTGCGTCGAGAAAAAAACAATAACGGACGCCGGAGGCTATGACAAGCGATTTAAAACGGGGTACGTCCCTATTTTTGGTGTTTGAACAAAACTTGTAAATTAAATGGGGACGCACTTAAAGTATTGGAAATAAAAATTATTTTTTGCGTGGCTTGCCCGGCGCGGCGGCTCGGAATTGCGCAGGCCAGCAAAAAATAATCCAGGAATTTCCCTGGCCAGAGCCAGAGTTTGTAGCGTGGACGCAAAAACTGCGGTGACCCCGACTACACCGCGCCTAAGTCTGTCGACGGCGGCGCGGCGGGCTTTCGTGGGCGTCCTCTTTTGGCGGGGATGAGTCGGCGGGTGGATTCCTGATGAATATGAGCCAGGAAATTTTCGTCGCCCAATGCCCATTGGCCAAACAGTGCCTGTTCAAGACGTTGCGTAGGTTCTTGCCCCGGCCCTTGTTCCAGAAGGCGGCGATAGCGAGCCTGCCTCTCGAAGGGCGTGTTTCCCAGATGCCAGTAGTCGGGGTGGTCAACGGCCCAGTGCGAGGAGGCGGTTCCCAGCCCGGTATGCTGGGCCGCCGAACTCCATGGCCATTGGGTGGGGTCGTCGACATAATGGTGCTGCGCCGGCAGATGATCAAGCCAGATCAGCCCGGGTAGCACCCACGCGTCGGGCTGCAGCAAGGCACTGCGGTATCGCTCTGCGAACACGCGGCCCCTTTCAAGCCGGGTGGCGAAGCGTCGGCCTATGGCTTGCATCAGGCGAGCCAGGCTAGGCTTGTCGGGCGGGGTGGCCAGCAACGCCAGTCGGTCGGCAAGCAGCACCCAGCCGTGTACCTGCACGCCGGTATCACGCGCGGCGCTACGCAGCCAGTCAGCCAGCAGATTCAGTTTCTCGGCGGGTGCGGGCTCGTCGGGCAAAGCGAGGGGGCGCGCGAAGCGCACCTGTACAAGCTGAGCGGTATTGGGCGCGTAAAGGCGCGAAAGTCTTGCCATGCGTTTCTATAGGCCTGGCGTGCAGTGTCGGTGTAAAGGCTATATTGCATAATACTGCCAGAACCCTGTTCATTGCACCGTTTATAGTGTTTACTACATAGTTTGCGTGTGCCGTTGGCATGCGCGCGCGATACAGACCATTTAAAGGAGCCCAGAAAATGAAGACCAAAGCCGCTGTCGCCTGGAAGGCCGGTGATCCCCTAAGCATTGAAGAGGTAGAGCTTGCCGGCCCCAAAGCGGGCGAAGTCTTGGTTGAAATCAAGGCCACGGGCATTTGCCACACCGATTACTACACCTTGTCGGGCGCCGACCCCGAGGGCCTGTTCCCGGCCATTCTGGGCCACGAGGGCGCTGGCGTCGTGCTCGAAACCGGCCCCGGCGTCAGCTCGCTCAAAGCGGGCGACCACGTTGTGCCGCTTTACACGCCCGAATGCCGCCAGTGCAAGTCGTGCCTGTCGCGCAAGACCAACCTTTGCACGGCCATTCGCGCCACGCAGGGCAAAGGCCTGATGCCTGACGGAACCTCGCGCTTTACCATCGACGGCAAGCCCGTGCACCATTACATGGGTACCTCGACCTTCTCGAACCATATTGTGGTGCCCGAAATAGCGCTGGCAAAAATCCGCAACGACGCGCCTTTTGACAAGGTTTGCTACATAGGCTGCGGCGTTACCACCGGCATCGGTGCCGTGCTGTTTACGGCCAAGGTCGAGGCCGGCGCCAACGTGGTGGTGTTTGGCCTGGGCGGTATCGGCCTTAACGTGATCCAGGGCGCCAAAATGGTGGGTGCCGATAAAATTATCGGTGTCGACCTTAACCCCGAGCGCGAAGCCATGGCCCGCAAGTTCGGCATGACCCACTTCGTTAACCCTAAAGACGTCGACAACGTGGTGGACCACATTATTCAGCTTACCGATGGCGGCGCCGACTACTCGTTCGAATGTATCGGTAACACCCAGGTCATGCGTCAGGCGCTCGAATGCTGCCATCGCGGTTGGGGACAGTCCATTATTATCGGCGTGGCCGAAGCCGGCGCCGAAATCTCCACTCGCCCGTTCCAGCTGGTTACGGGCCGCGAATGGAAGGGCTCGGCCTTTGGCGGGGCACGCGGCCGCACCGACGTGCCCAAGATTGTTGACTGGTACATGGACGGCAAGATCAATATCGACGACCTGATCACACACACCCTGTCGCTGGATCAAATCAACGAAGGCTTCGAGCTGATGAAACGCGGCGAATCCATTCGTTCCGTGGTGGTGTATTAGTGTCTGCCGGCCTGAACATGCCTGCAGCAATTGATGTAAAGGAGGGTATCCATGACCAATAACCTTGAACTGCTTGGCGAACACCGATGCTTTGACGGTGTGCAGCGTTTTTACAAGCATGACTCCAGCGCTATTGGCCTGCCCATGCGCTTCTCGGTGTACGTGCCGCCTTTGGCGGCCAACAAGCAAGGCGCCAAGGTGCCGGTGTTGTTCTACCTGGCTGGGCTCACCTGCACCGAAGAAACCTTCATGATCAAGGGCGGCGCCCAGCAATGGGCGGCCCGCCACGGCATTATGTTGGTTGCGCCCGACACCAGCCCGCGCGGGGCCAATGTGCCCGGCGAGGACGAAGGCTGGGATTTCGGCACAGGTGCCGGCTTTTACCTGGACGCGACTCAAGCGCCCTACAGCACCCACTACCGGATGGAAAGCTATGTGGCCGACGAACTGTTCAACATCGTAACCACCCAGTTGCCGGGCGACGCCGACCGTGTCGGCATCTTTGGTCACTCCATGGGCGGGCACGGTGCCTTGGTTCTGGCCCAGCGCCACCCGGGCAAGTTTCGCTCGGTGTCGGCCTTTGCTCCAATCGCTTCGCCCACTAAATGCCCTTGGGGTCATAAGGCATTTACCGGCTATTTGGGCGAAGATCGCCGGCAATGGACGCAGTACGACGCTTCTTTGCTGATGGAAAACTCAAAGTGCCCGTTTCCGGAAGGCATTTTGGTGGACCAAGGGCTTGCAGATAACTTTCTGGCCGAACAGCTTTATCCGGAAGCTTTCGAAGCGGCATGCGAAAAGGCGGGGCAACCCCTTACCTTGCGTCGTCACGAAGGTTACGACCATGGTTACTACTTTATTTCCACCTTCATGGAAAGCCACGTGGCGTTTCATGCCGAGCGTCTGAAGTAACGGTAGTTTCCGGCAGTAAAGCTTGCGGCAGGTTGAAAAACCTGCCGCTCTTTTTTTGGGCTTATTAGCTTATTACCTATAATACGTTCGTAAATTATCAACTAAACATTAGTATTGTGTTCGATGCGACGACATTCACGCGCAGCGATTCACCATGAATCGTGCGCCGGCGGTCGGCACCCCGTTGACTTTTTAGGTTGATATCTAATGCGACTGATTCGTTTATCTTTGCTTGCGGCGCTGTTGCCGGCCTTTCTTGCTGCGCCCGCCAAAGCTGCTGAGCCCGTAACCATTGGCTTTTTCTCGCACTTATCGGGAAACTTTGCCGAATACGGCGCCAGCTTTAAAAATGCGGTAGAGCTTTACCTGGAGCAGGTGGAGCGGCAGGGCGGTATTGAAGGGCGTCCGGTAAAGCTGCTGGTCGAGGATGACCGCAACTCGCCGCAAGAAGCTGCCACTGTGGCACGCAAAATTGCCGGAACGCCAGGAGTTGTGCTGGCCATAGGCTCGTGGTCAACCACCGCTTCCATGGCGGCTTCGCCCATATTCAGCGAAGCCAAGATTCCGCAAATCAGCCCGACCTCGTCGCATCCTGACTTCACCAAGCAAAGCGATTACGTTTTTCGGCAAAACAATACCGATGACATTCTGGCGCAGTACAACGCCGACACCATTCAGCAGAAACTAAAAGCCAACAAAGTTGTAATACCTTATTCGCAAGACGACTGGGGTGTATACACCGGCCGTGCCACCGCAGAAGCCATTAAAAAGGCCGGCGGCGAGGTGCTGCTGCTTGAAAGCGTGCAGCCCGGCGCACGCGATTTTCGGCCCTTCATCAGCAAGGTCAAGGCTTTGAACCCCGAGGGCGTGTTTTTGGCCTTGCCTTATCAGGAAGCATCGATCTTTGTGCAGCAGCTGCGCCAAGCCGGCATCAACATTCCGGTGGGCGGCGGTATTCCGTTAACCTCGCCGAAGTTTGTTGAGTTGTCGGGCAAGGCGGCCGAAGGCATCGTGCTGCATACGATCTTCTTTGCGCAAGACCCGGCCAAACAGGAATTTACGCAAGCCTACCAAGCCAAGTACGGCAAGCTGCCCGATCAGTTCGCTGCGCTGGCCTATGACGCCACCGCTGTTGGCGTGCAAGCCATACGTCGGGTCATTCAATCGGGCAAACCGTTGACCGGCGAAGCAGTGCGCCACGAGCTGGCCAATGGGCCGGCCTACGAGGGGGTTACCGGCGTTACCAAGTTCCAGAACGGCAACGTCAAGAAAGACCCCATTTTCATCACGGTCAAGAACGGCCAGTTCGAACTGTTTTAACTGACGCCACGCCGGCCGATCGATTATGTCGGTCGGTCGGCGTGCCAATTTATGATCGAATTATTTTTCAGCCAGGTGCTGAACGGCCTGGCCATTGGCCAGGTCTATGCATTGATCGCGCTGGGCTTCAGCCTGGTGTTCGGCGTTTCCAATCTGATCAACTTTGCGCAGGGCGCCCTGTTCATGCTGGGTGCCTTTTTTGCATTCAGCGGCGTCACCTGGCTGGGTCTGCCGCTAATTGTCGCGGCGGCAGGTTCCATTTTGCTGGTCACGGTGTTGGGCATGTTGCTCGAGGGCGTGGCGCTGCGCCCGCTTGAGAACGGCCCCTACATCGCGCCCGTTCTATCCACCCTCGCCATTGCCATCATTGTCGACCAGCTTGCCGAGATCATCTGGTCACCAGAAGGTCAAGCGTTTCCGCTTCCATTCGAAGAAGTGACCTTTTTTATCGGCGGTGCGTACATAACCAGTACCGACATCCTCATCTTCGTGGTGGGGGGGCTGGCCGCGCTGGCACTGACCTGGTTCCTGCAGTATTCGTGGATGGGGCGCAGCGTGCGCGCCACCGCGCAGGACCGGGATGCGGCGGCTCAGCTGGGCGTACGAACCGACGAAGTGCGGCGTCTGGCATTCGCACTGGCCGGCACCCTGGGCGCGCTTAGCGGCATCCTGGTGGCGCTTTACTTTAAAAGCGTCTTTCCGCAAATGGGAATGCCTTTTGCGTTGAAGGGTTTTGCCGCCGCCTTGCTGGGCGGGCTCACAAGCATTCCCGGCGCAGTCGTGGGCGGGCTGTTGCTGGGTATTATTGAAACCCTGGCCAGCGCCTACATCGGCGAAGGCTATCGTGATCTGGCGGCATTTTCCCTGTTGCTGGTTTTCTTGTTGTTCCGCCCTCAGGGCTTGTTGGGCGACAGCCGTCTAAGTGCGCTGGGCGGGTCGGGTGCTGCATCGGGCAGTATGCCCAGCACGAGTTTGCTGGCGTCGGCCTCCAGTCAAAGGGCGGCGCATCGCATTATCGAAATGCCGGCCTGGGGGTTTCTGGTGGTGGGGATAGTGCTTGCATTCTTGCCTTTGCTGACGCAAAGCAGCTACGTGCTGCAGGCGGTGGTATATGCCATGATCTTTGCCTTGCTCTCGGCCAGTGTGTCCCTGGTGTCAGGCTCGCTGGGTGTGCTTTCGATCGGCCATGCGGCGTTCTACGGGGTGGGCGCTTACACCGTCGCCGTGCTGGGACATACTTATGGCCTGCCCGCCGATCTGGCCTTGCCGGCCGCCATTGTCTTGACGGCGGTTGTGGCGGTTGTGGCGGCCCTGCCCCTTTACAAGCTTAGCGGCCACACCGCGGCCCTGGGTACTTTGGCCATCGGTCAGATTGGTTTTCTTATTTTCATGACCTGGCTGTCGGTTACACGAGGCCCCATGGGTTTTCTGAACATACCCGCGCCGCAGTTTGAGTTTCTGGGCGGGCTTAGGTTGGGCTCCATTGGTCAAAAATACTGGCTGGTGGCTTTGGTTGTGGCGGTTGGGTTGTTCCTGGCTCAACGCTTGCTTGATTCGGGCATAGGCCGTGCCTGGCGTGGCATTCGTGAAGACAGGCTTGCGGCGCATGCGGCCGGGCTGCCGGTGCGGCGCTACATGCTGATGGGTTTTGCCGTGTCGGGTGCGCTGGCCGGTGCCGCAGGCGGCATGTTCGCCTATGTGCAAAGTGTTATAAGCCCCGACAGTTTCAACGTACATGCCTCGTTGCTGCTGCTGACCATGGCCGTGCTGGGGGGGCTGGGCAACCTGACTGGCGCGGCGGCGGCCGGCTTCGTACTAACCCTTGTGCCCGAACTGTTCCGCCCGTTTGCCGAGTGGCGCATGATCGCCTACGGCGTGTTCCTGTTGCTGGTGCTGCGCATGCGGCCTCATGGCCTGTTGGGAGCACGATGATGGGGAATCAAAAAGGCATTCGTGTCGACCGCGTCTCCCGGCATTTTGACGGCGTCAAGGCGGTGGACGAAGTCAGTTTTTCACTGTCGCCGGGCGAAACTCTGGCATTGGTCGGGCCCAACGGCGCGGGCAAATCTACCTTGATCCAGCTGGTCAGCGGTATTGAGCACCTCTCGGGTGGGCATATCAGCGTAGACGGCCGCCGGGTCGATCGGCTTGCGCCCGAACGTATCGCCCGTTTGGGCGTGGGGCGCAGTTTTCAGACATCGCGGGTGTTTCCCGCCCTGTCGGTGTGGGACAGTGTCATGCTGGGGGCGCAGCCACGCTTGTTAACGGGGTCGCCCGGCGGGCGTCTGGCCAACCCCTTGTACGAGCTGCTGGCCGGCCTAATGCCGATGCGTCGGTGGAATGAGCGGGTAGCAGAACAAGAATCCATTGTGCGCGAGACGCTTCAGCTTTTTGGTGAACGCCTGTGGCCGCGCAGACAACAACCTGCTTTCAGTTTGTCGTATGCAAATCGCAGACGCCTGGAAATAGCGCGGGTATTGGCTGGGCGCCCAAGCTACTTGTTGCTTGATGAGCCCGCCGCAGGCATGAACCCCACTGAAACGGGCGAGCTGACCAATCTGCTGCACGAACTGCGCCGCATGCGGCCCGAGCTGGGCATTCTGGTTGTCGAACACAAACTGTCGCTGGTGCGGTCGGTGGCTGACCGTGTCATTGTGCTGAACCAAGGCAAAGTGCTGGCCGAGGGTGATGCCGACCACGCCCTTGATCATCCCGAGGTGGTCGAGGCTTATCTTGGGCGCGTTCGCACCCGGCCCACCTTATCGGATGCTCACCTTGGATAAGAATCACCCGTTTCTTCTCGTGGATGACATCGACGTTCACTATGGGCCGGTTCAGGCGCTGTTCGGCGTGAGTCTGCATGTGCAGGCAGGCGAAGTGGTGTCGGTGCTGGGGGGCAACGCATCGGGAAAATCCACCACCCTGAAGTCGGTGCTGGGTTTGGTTCATCCGTCGCGCGGGCGTATTTTGCTTGAGGGCAATCCTATTCATGGCTTGGCTTCGCCTGAGGTCATTGCGCGGGGAGTGGCCAGTGTGCCCGAAGGTCGTCGCGTCTTTCCTGAAATGTCGGTCTACGAGAACCTGCTGATGGGCGCTTATCCGCGTCGTCGCCACAAACACGACATCGAGCGCGACCTGGACGAAGTATTCCTGGCCTTTCCGCGTCTTGCCGAACGACGCAAGCAGGCGGCCGGCACCTTGTCGGGTGGTGAACAACAAATGCTGGCGCTGGGCCGCGCCTGGCTCCGGCGCGGCAAGCTGATATGTATCGACGAACCATCCATGGGGCTTTCCCCCAAGTTTGTCGACCTGGTCTACGAGGTTCTGTTTCGCTGGAAAGCAGCCGGGCAGACCATACTTCTGGTCGAGCAGAACGCGCGCATTGCGCTTGAGCTCGCCGACCGTGCGTACGTATTGCAGCATGGTCATGTCATTTTGCAGGGCGGCGCGGCCGAGCTCGCAGCCGACCCATCTGTTCAAAAAGCTTATTTGGGGGCGGCATGACTGCTGAACATGCTTTAAGTCGGGAAACCGACGTTTTGGTCATTGGCGCCGGTGGCGCAGGTATGAGCGCGGCGCTGGCCGCCTCGCAGGCAGGCAGCCGGGTCATTATGACGGACCGCAGTCTGGTTGGCCGCGGCGGTGCAACCATTATGGCGCAGATGACCGTGGCCGTAGCGCTGGGTGAGCAGACCCCCGATGACTGGCGCCACCACTACGCCGACACACTGAAGGCGGGCCGTGGCCTGTGCAGCGAACCCTTGGCCCGCTTACTGTGCGAGAACGGTGTTGATGCCATTCGACAGCTTGATAGCTGGGGCGTAGGCTGGGCGCGCGCGGACGACCATCTGGCCCAGGTTCATGCGCCGGGTCACGACCGGCCGCGTTGTGTCTATGTCGACTATCTGAACACCGGGCCGGCGGTGGCAAAGACATTGCGTACCCAGGTTGCTCAAAACGGCGAGATCGAGCGCTACGGCGACCTGCTGATTGTCGAACTGCTGGTCGAGCAAGGCCGCGTTTACGGCGCGGTTGCACTGCATTTAACTTCCGGCAAGCCTGTGGTTATTCGCGCCAAGTCGGTCATTATCGCCACAGGCGGGTTGACCAGGCTGTATCGCCGTAACAGCGCTTCGCTGAACATGGGTGGTGACGGCTACGCGCTGGCACTGCGTGCCGGTGCGCGCTTAATCGACATGGAGTTCGTGCAGTTTTTTCCGATCGGCCATCTGGCGCCCAGGCTGGTCGGCTTTGATCCCATCATGTGGGACCCCTTCCGCTATAAGTTGGGCGGTCGCTTGCTTAACGGTAACGGTGAAGAGTTCGTTGAAAAATACGGGCACGCAGGCGAAGCGCAGGGCTATACCATTACCCGCGACGCAGCCACCTACGCCATATTAAAAGAGGTCGAGGCCGGCCGAGGTTCGCCTGCCGGCGGTGCCTACCTTAGTTTTCAGCATGTGCCCGAAGCCACGCTGCGCAAGGCGTTCGGTCCCATCATCGACAAGCTTGCGGCCAACGGCATCGACCTGACCAAGGCGCCCATCGAGGTTGCACCCATTGCGCACTACCACATGGGCGGCATCCGCGTAGAGGTCGATATGTCCACCGACTTGCCGGGCTTATACGCGGCGGGCGAAGCGGTGGGCGGTGCCAATGGGGCGAACCGGCTTTCGGGAAATGCCATTACCGAGGCCGTGGCTTTCGGCATGCAGGCCGGCCGATCAGCCGCAGCACGCGCCGTTGACGCTGCACAACTGGACGAGGACCAGGCCTTTGCCCTGGCTGCACCCGTGTTGAGCCGCCTTGCTGCTGCACCACAGGCCGACCGCTCGATCAACGTGGCAGCCCTGATCACCCGCTTGCAGGCGCTGATGCATGACCATGTGGGGCCGTTCCGCACCGAAGAGGGGCTGCAGCACGCCCTGAGCGAACTGCAGGCGCTGAAGGCCGAGTTGGGCGACGCCCTGCCCGGCGACGGCGGGCCGCAAGACCCGGTTCGCCTGGATGCCCTGGACTTGCACAATATGCTGCTGGTGGCCGAAGCCGTTACGCGCAGCGCCTTGTCGCGGCGCGAGAGCCGGGGCGCTCATCAGCGCGACGACTTCCCCGGCATGGATGATGCCTGGACGCTGAACCAGACGCTTGCGTTTCGTAACGGCCAATGGCGGCTCGAATCGCAGCAGGTTCAACACCTTGAAACGCCGGTCGACGTTCCGGCCACCGACAGTACGGCCTACCAGAGTCAAGCATGAATACTCAAAGCAAAGACCAAACCATTGTTCTTGAAGTCAAGCGAGGCGTCGGCGAAGGTCCTTCGGCCCTTCAGCAGTACGAGCTGCCCGCAGAGGCTGCGGCCTCATTGCTGGACGGGCTGCGCTGGGTGCGCGAGCATCTGGACGACACGCTTGCCGTGCGCTACTCATGTATCAGCGCCAATGCGTGTAAAGAATGCATGATGCTGCTGGACGGCAAAGTGGTGTATGCCTGTGTCGCGCGCATGACCCCAGGCGCTACGCATCAGGTCGAACCGCTGGCCAACAAGGCGCGGGTACGCGATCTGATTTCCGAGATCGCCCCCGTTAAAGAACGGTTCGAGCGAAAGGAAGGCACCCATGAGTAACGCGGGCAAGCCTTCTTCAGGGAACGACAAAGGTGCACAGCCTCTGATCTTGTCCTCAGAGCATCTGGCACGCGGGCCGCACCCGGCCTTGTCAGAGTTCGAGTTCGGCCTGATGGTGGCGCACAATGCGTTCGCCCGCTGGGTGGTCCGCTGCATGAGGGCCGCCGGCGAGCCCGACCTGGCCATCACCGACGTGCTGGTGTTGCATCATGTGCACCACCGCGACCGTAGCAAGCGCTTGGCCGATATCTGCTTTACCCTTAATTACGAAGACAGCCACGTGGTCAACTATTCTCTTAAAAAGCTCGTCAACATGAAACTGGCGCGCAGCGAAAAAATCGGCAAAGAGGTTTTTTACTCCACTACTCCCGCCGGCGTAGCGTCGCTTGAGCGGTTTCGCGAAGTTCGCAACCGCTGCTTGCTGCCCGCCGTTGAAGGCGATCTGGCCGACGCTCAGGCGATGTCGGCCATGGCGGCGCGGTTACGCATGCTTTCCGGTATGTACGATCAAGCTGCGCGTGCGGCCTCTTCGCTATGAGCGCCCCCCACGAAACGGCCGGCGAGGGGCGCTGGCAATTCTGGATAGACAGGGGGGGTACCTTTACCGACATTGTGGCGCGGCGCCCTGACGGCCTTCTGGTCACTGCCAAGCTGCTGTCCGAGAACCCCGAGCAATACCCGGACGCGGCGGTTCAGGGCATACGCCAGTTGCTGAATGTGCCCAAGGGCGAGCCTGTGCCGGTCGAACGGATCGAAGTGGTCAAGATGGGCACCACGGTGGCCACCAATGCCTTGCTGGAGCGTAAGGGCGAGCGCGTGGTATTGGCTGTTACCAAGGGGTTTCGCGATGCCTTGCGCATTGGGTATCAGAATCGTCCGCGCTTGTTTGATCGCAATATCGTGCTGCCCGAGCTGCTGCACGAAGAAGTAATGGAAATGGACGAGCGCCTGAATGCGCAGGGCGAAGTGCTGCGGCCCCTTGATGTCGAGGCGGCGCGGCAGGCGCTTGCCGAGGCTCGCAAGCGCGGCTTCAATGCCATCGCCATTGCCTTGATGCACGGCTATAAAAACAGCGTGCACGAGCGTCAACTGGCCCAACTGGCGCGCGAGGCCGGCTACGCGCAAGTGTCCGTATCGCACGGAGTCTCTCCCTTGATCCGGTACGTGGCCCGGGGCGACACCACGGTGGTTGATGCCTATCTGTCGCCGGTGCTGCGTCGTTATGTCGAGCAGGTGGCGGCGCAGTTGCCTGGTGTGCAACTGCAGTTCATGCAGTCCAGCGGCGGCCTTACCGACGCCCATGCCTTCCAGGGCAAAGACTCTATCTTGTCGGGGCCGGCCGGCGGCATCGTGGGCATGGCGGGGGTGTCGGCCCTTGCCGGATATGACCGGGTCATTGGTTTTGACATGGGGGGCACCTCAACCGACGTCTCTCATTACGCAGGCGAGTATGAACGCGCCTTCGACACCATGGTGGCGGGGGTGCGCCTGCGCGCGCCCATGATGAGCATTCACACGTTGGCGGCAGGCGGCGGATCGATCTTGCATTTTGACGGCGCCCGATTGCGTGTGGGCCCCGAGTCGGCAGGGGCCAACCCGGGGCCGGCTTGCTATCGGCGTGGCGGGCCGCTAACCGTTACCGATGCCAATGTCATGCTGGGTCGCATACAGCCGCAGCATTTTCCTTCGGTGTTCGGGCCTGATGCCGACCAGCCGGTGGACGCCGAGATTGTGCGCCGGCGCTTCACCGAGCTGGCTCAACAAGTTTCGATGCAGACCGGCAAGCCCATTTCGCCCGAGCAGCTTGCGCAAGGTTTCCTGGACATTGCGGTGGCCAATATGGCCAACGCCATCAAGCGCATATCCGTTCAGCGCGGCTACGACATAACTCGCTATACCCTTACCACCTTCGGCGGCGCCGGCGGGCAGCACGCCTGTCGTGTGGCCGATGCGCTGGCGATGCCTCGCGTGCTGGTTCACCCGCTGGCCGGCGTGCTGTCGGCCTATGGCATGGGGCTGGCGGCGTCAACCGCCATCCGCGAGCGATCGGTCGAGGCGGTATGGGACGCCCAAGGCGAATCACAAGCCAGGCAAGTGCTTGACGACCTGGCTGCCCTGGCGCGCAACGAGCTGCTTGGCCAGAAAATATCGCCGGACCATATCCGTGTCGAGCGTCGCTTGTACTTGCGTTACGAGGGTACCGACACCGCGTTGCCGGTTGCGCTGGACGACACTGACGTCATGCGCACCGCGTTCGAGGCGGCCTACTCGCAGCGCTTTTCTTTTTTGATGCCCGACCGGCGTCTGGTGATCGAATCTGCCGTGGCCGAAGCCATAGGCGAAGAAGCTTCAAATTCGGTCGGCGCGTTCAACAGCGCACCGCGCGCGCAGGGCGAGGCACCGCGGCCGTTTGACACGGTTCACATCCATGCCGACGACGAGCCGCATGAATGCCCCTTGTATCGCAGTGCCGATCTTTGTGCTGAAGACCAGCTTATGGGGCCGGCCATTATTACCGACGCCAACGCCACCACGTTGATTGATCCGGGCTGGCGCGCGCGTATTACGCGCGGCGGCGACATACTGCTTGAACGCGCCACGCCGCGCCCGCAGCGATACGCCATAGGCACCAGCGCCGATCCGATCATGCTCGAGATCTTCAATAACCTATTCATGTCGATCGCCGAGCAAATGGGTTATAGGCTGCAGAACACTGCCTACTCGGTCAATATCAAAGAGCGCCTGGATTTTTCTTGCGCCATATTTGATGCCAAGGGCGACCTGGTCGCCAACGCGCCGCATATACCCGTGCATCTGGGCTCAATGAGCGCCAGCATACACGCCATAATCGACGCCAATCGCGGCAACATGCGACCGGGCGACGTGTTCGTGCTGAACAACCCCTATGCGGGGGGCACACATTTACCTGATGTCACCGTGGTTACGCCGGTGTTTGACACGCGGGGCAAGGACATTCTTTTCTATGTGGGGTCGCGCGGGCATCATGCAGATATTGGCGGGCTTACACCCGGCTCAATGCCGGCTGATTCCCGCACCATAGACGAAGAAGGCGTTCTGATCACCAACTTCAAGCTGGTTGAAGGCGGCAAGCTGCGCGAGCGCGAACTGCGCGAGCTGTTGGCCAGCGGGCCGTATCCCGCCCGCAATATCGATCAGAACCTGGCCGACCTACGCGCTCAGGTAGCGGCCAACGAAAAAGGGCGCGAAGAGCTTTTGAACATGGTGCAGGCTTTTGGCCTGGATGTGGTTCATGCGTATATGCAGCATGTGCAGGACAACGCAGAGGAGTCGGTGCGCCGCGCTATCGCACGTCTGACCGACGGCGAGTTCACCCAACTGTTGGACAACGGCGCACGCATACAGGTAAAGCTTGTGGTGGATCGCGCGACCCGCAGCGCTACGGTTGACTTCACCGGCACGTCGCCGCGTTTGCCCAATAACTTCAACGCCCCGCGCGCGGTGACCACAGCAGCCGTACTGTATGTGTTCCGCACCATGATCGACGACGACATTCCCATTAATGCCGGCGGGCTCAAGCCCCTGACGCTGATCGTGCCCGACGATTCCATGCTCAATCCCAGCTATCCGGCGGCGGTTGTGGCCGGCAACGTCGAGACGTCCAGTTGTGTCACCAATGCGTTGTATGGGGCGCTGGGGGTCAATGCAGGCAGCCAGCCCACCATGAACAACCTGACCTTCGGCAACCAGCGGCATCAGTACTACGAGACGATTTCCGGCGGCTCGGGGGCGGGCGGACGTTTTGACGAGCAAGGCCGGCTGATCGACGGCTTTGACGGGACATCGGTGGTGCAGACGCAGATGACCAACTCGCGCATGACCGACCCCGAGGTGCTCGAGCTGCGCGTACCGGTCCGGCTCGAGCGCTACGAGATCCGCCGCGGCTCGGGGGGGGCGGGGCGCTGGCGCGGGGGAGACGGCGGCTTGCGCACCTTGCGCTTCCTCGAACCCATGACGGTGTCCTTGCTGGCCAACGGCTGGATTCACCCGGCGTTTGGTGCGCGCGGTGGAGAACCGGGCGCTTGTGGTGAAAGCCATGTCATTCGTGCTGATGGCAGTGTGGAAACCATCAAGCACGCAGACAGCGCCGAGCTGGAAGCGGGCGACTGCTTCGAGATTCTGACGCCGGGTGGGGGCGGGTTCGGCCGATAAACTTTCGGCCCTAAAGGGCCTTCACGGCTTGCTCCTGCGCCTTTAGTGCTTAGTGCTTGCGAGACATACGCCGCAGCGACACGGCAACCACGGCGACCGGAATCAACGAGGCCAGGTGCAAGGTGTTCCAGCCCAGGCGTTGCAGCAGCAGGCCTGCGGTCATCGAGCCGACAGTCACGAGGCTGAACATGGCCAGGTCGTTGACCCCTTGTGCTTTGCCGCGTTCGGCGGGGCGATGAGTGGTCGAGAGCAGCAAAGCGCTGCCTATGAGCATGAAGTTCCAGCCTATGCCAAGCGCGATGCGCGAGGCCATGTACACGGGTATGGTCGAGCTCACGGCGCCAATCAACATGGCCGCAGCCATCAAACCGACGCCGCTCCAAAGCACTGGTAGCAGCCCGACACGATTGATCAGGGCTCCGGTAAAGAAGGCCGGTATGAACATGGCGAGCACCTGGCTTTGCACCACGAATGTAATGTCAGCCATGTCGAACCCTTGCTCCTGCATGCCCAGCGGCGTGACAGTCATAGATAGCGCCATCAGCGAAAAGCACACGCTGCTGGTCAGCACGGCCGGAATGAAGCCCGGGTGGCGTGCAATCTGGTTTAGCGGGCGCGTGGCCGGCAGCGCTTGCGGGGCGTGGGCTTGGTCGTCGGGAACACGCAGCCCGGTCAGAACCACGAAGGCAAGCAGCGATGCCAGCAGGGTCATCAAGAACGGCCCACCCATGGGGATTGCCTCGATGAGATCGAGCGAGGCGCGCGCATTCAACGGGCCCAATAGGGCGGAGATCACACCGCCTGCCATCACGAATGAAATCGCTCTGCTGCGAAACTGCGCCCGGGTCACATCGGCTGCCGCGAACCGGTAATACATGGCGAAACTTTGGTAGATGCCGATCAGGAACATGCCGGCACAGAACAACGCGAACGACGCGTTGGCAACGCCGGCCAGCATGAATGCACCGCCGCCCAGGCCGCCGGCGGTGGCCCCCAGCATGAAACCCGCGCGCCGCCCAATTCGTTTCATCAGCAGCGACGCCGGCAAGGTGGTAAGTACGGTAGCGAACATCATCAGCGCAATAGGAAGCGTGGCCAGCGACGGGTCGGGGCCCAGCCGCAGGCCGATGACGCTGGCCAGCGTCATTACCGTGATGGTCGTGATGGTGAAAAGGCTCTGGCTGCAGGCCAGGATAAGGACATTCCCGATTTCGGCTCGGGTGGGCCGGTTTTGCTGCGTTGACACGTATTAGATGGTGACCGAGCTGACGCTGGCGCCCCCGCAGACATACAAGGTCTGGCCTGTAACGAAGCTGTTGGCCGGTTCGCAAAAGAACATGACCGCGCGGGCCACGTCGTCGGGCCGGCCCAGGCGCTGAACGGGTATGCCCTTGGCAATATTGCGTTCACGTTCGCTGCCGGCGGGAACCACGTCGTAGAACATATCGGTTTGTATGGGGCCGGGCGCTACGACGTTGACCGTGATGCCGCTGGCGGCCAGTTCCAACGACCAGGTGCGGGCCATGCCCACCATGCCTGCTTTGGTGGCCGAATAGGCCGTGCGGGTGGGCAGGCCCAGCGCACCGCGTGACGACATCAGCACAATGCGACCGAACTGCTGCTTTTGCATGTACGGGAGGCAGGCCTGTGTGATCTGAATGGCCGAACCCAGATGAATCTGGGTAAGCCCCTGCAGGTCGTCAAGCTGGACCTCGGGCAGCAGCTTGGGCCAAATGACCCCGGCGTTGTGCACGAAGTGCGTCACTTCAAACCTTTTTGCCACGTCGGCGCTTGCCTGCTGCGTGGCGTTTGGGTCAAGCAGGTCGACCTGCACATTGTGCAGTCGTTCGTGCTTGAAATCGGCCGCGCGCCGGGCCATGGATACCACCTCATAACCGGCATCGAGCATCTGGCGGACGATTTCAGCGCCAATGCCGGCGCTGCCGCCAGTGACGATGGCTGTGTGGGATGCGCTCATTGCGATTCTCCGGAAGCAACATGAGACGGAACAAGGGCCAGCACGCGCAAGGGGCTTCCCGAACCACTGCGAATTTTTAGCGGTGCCGAGAAAATGACCGCGCCTGTGGGGGGTAAGTGGTGAAGATTGGTCATGCACTGCAAGCCGTAGCGGTTGTTGCCGTGCATGTAATAGTGGCACGGAAACGGCGGGTCCAGATGCTGAGCCTGACCGGCGTCGGTGCCAACCGATTCGGTACCAAAACCATGCACATCGCGCTCTTTGATCAGCCATGGCACCACTTGGGCGTCGGGCCCTGGCGAGTGTGCGCCCTCGTCGTCCATGTTCAGGTAGTCAACGGGCTTGGCGCGTTTGGACCAGTCGGTACGCATGAACACCCACGATCGGGCGGGGATGCGACCGTGCCTGGCTTCCCATTGTTCGACGAATTCAATGGTCAATAGAAAGTCGGGGTTGGCGCGCGACTCCTCCGAACAGTCAATGACGCAGGCTTCGGCAATGAACGACTCGACAGGGATGGTGTCGACAGTATTGTTGGGCTGGTCTTTTCCGCTGACCCAGTGCACGGGTGCGTCAAAGTGGGTGCCGGTATGCTCCGAGCACGAAAAATTATTCCAGTACCAGGCCGGGCCGCGCTCGTCATAGCGCGAGATTTCTTCGATGCGAAAGGGCCAGGCCTGGCCGAACTCGGGCGGCAGGACAATGGTCGGAAACTCGGGCGTCAGGGTTTCGGTCAGGTCGACGATTTTGATCTTGCCCGACAGCAGCTCGGCCATGAACTGGCCCAGAACGGAGGTCGTCATGGTGGTTCCTTCTGGTGATAGTGCCATTTGCTATACGAGGCTAAGCGCCCAGCTCGCGTTCAAGGGCCTTGGGGTTGTCGCGCAACCGCGCGCGAAACTCTTGGGCGACGTCGCCCACATAGCTGTCTTCGACGCCGTCCTGCAATGCCTTGACGATGGCGCGCGCCAGTGCCTGCGGCGTAACGCGCGGCGCAGGTGTAAGCTGCTGCCATTCGTAATCGAGGGGCCCCGAGAACACATTGACCACACGGATGCCCGACGGGCGAAACTCGTTGCGCAGGCATTGGCTCATGGATAGCGCCGCAGCTTGTGAAGCTGACCAGATGCCTTGCGAGGGCAGGTTCATGTGGGCAAAGATGGATAAAACATTCACCCAGGCGACAGCGTTATTGACGCCGTCAGACCCGCGGCCCGCCATACCGGGGCCAAAATGCTGGGCCAGGCGCATCAGCCCGACGCAATTGATGTTGAACGAGTCTTGGGCCTTGATCAGGTCGCGGTTGTGCAGCAGGCCGCCGTCGCGTTCATAGCCGGCAGTATTGACCAGGATCTCGATCTTGCCGCCTATGGAGCGCGACAGCCTTTGGACCGAGTCGGTGTCGGTGACATCAAGTGCTTGTACCTGCACGCGCGGGTCGGCGCACAGCGCCTCGAATTGTGCGGCTTTGCGCCAGGGTGTGGGGTCGCCCACAAACACCATGGTGGCTCCGGCGTCGAGCAGCGCCTGCGCAACCGCCAGGCCTGTTTCCGACTTGCCGTCGGTAACCAGGGCACGACGAAACTTCGGGTCGCAAGAGGTTTCGCGTAAGGTTTTGTCGTCTTGCATGTTGGGGGTCGCCTTGGTGGGTAGCGCGATCATCACGGCCTGGCCGCTGCGATCGAGCTTAAGACTAAGGCGTACGGTCTCGCCTTCGTTGCAGTCGCCGTGTACGTGGGCCACGACGCTGGGGCCCGAGTTTAGCTGCACCGTGCCGACGCGCCAGGGCAGGCGCTCGCGAAAATACAGGTCGTTGCTGTGATGCAGGGTGGTTATGGCAAGCAGGCGTCCCGAAGGGTCTACCGGCTGCCAGCGTAATTGTTCGCTGAGGCAGGCGTGGCAGACTTCACGCGGGGGGTATTGCACTGCCGAACAAGCCTGACACACCTGCAGTTCGAAACGGCCCTCGGCTGCTGCGGCGGTCAGGCCGTGTGCCTGGCGGCTACGATTGTCGGGCGGGGTGGTAGGAAGCCTGGTGCGGGCGACAGGATCTTTTTTGGTTGGCCGGGATAGCGGTTGGGTCATGGGTCGCTCCGGGCGAGCAGGGCTGCGGCGGTACACAGGCCGCGGTCGTAGTTGATCATGCCGAAGCCGCTGACCAGGCCGATGCGCGCCTCGGCCACCTGGCGTGTGCCTGCTGTATCGGTTAGCTGATGCAGGGTTTCGATCATGCCCAGATATCCACCGGCTGCGCCGGCCTGGCCGACCGAAAGCTGACCGCCATTGGTATTGAACGGAAAGCTGCCATCGGTGGTAAAGCTGTGCTTGCGCACGAATGCGGGGCCGTCGCCCTTGGCACAAAAGCCAAGGTCTTCGATCTGCATCATGTTAATGACCGGATAGTCGTCGTAGGCCTGCATCAGGTCGACGTCTTCGGGGCCTACGCCCGCCAGCTCGTAGAATTCGTCGCGGTCCATGGTCCAGCCGCCGCGCATTTGTATGGGGTCGTCAACCCACGCGTTGTGGCGTTCGATGGTCGACAAAATGCGAACAAAAGGCAGGTTCAATTTGCGCGCCTGCGCTTCGCGCATCACCAAAAAACCGTCGGCGCCGGCGCAAGGCATGACGCAGTCGAAAAGATGGATAGGGTCGGCAATGACCCGCGACTCAAGGTACTGCTCAAGGGTAAGCGGCTTTTTCATGAGGGCGTTGGGGTTGCCCAGCGCATTGGCGCGTTGCGCCACGCACAGTTTGCCGAAGTCTTCGCGTCGTGCGCCGGTTTCGCGCATGTAGTTGCTGGTCAGCAAAGCGAAGCTGGCGTTGGGCCCACCGGCACCGTATGGGTATACGGCGTCTTGTGCAAAGCGCGAAAACTGGCTGACTGTTTGTCGGAATGAGTCGACATGGTTGGTGTCGCCCGCAATGCAGGCCACGATGCTTGCGTCGCCGCTTTGTACCGCCCTGGCGGCGCGCCGCAGGCCGATCACGCCGCTGGCGCCGCCCATGGGTATATGGTCGAGCCACCTGGGCGACATGCCTAAATGTTGGGTCAGGCCCACCGCCGTGTCCGGCGCCAGCGTAAAACTGGACACGCACATGCCGTCGACCTGATCTTTGGCGATACCCGCCTGTTTGATCAGCTCGCCCAAGGCCCTGCCCAGCCACCAATGCGCGCTGTGCTGTGAATAGCGCACGTACGGCACGGTGACGGGCACGGTGGCTACGACCCCTTCATAGCCTGAACGGCGCGGGCTCATGGAGTTTCCTGTCGTTTCTTCAGGTCGCGCGTATCGACGCAATGCGGCGAGCCCGGCAAGGTGGGCGCCAGGGCCTTAAGCTCGCCCCGCTGTATTTTGTTGGTGGGGGTTAGCGGCAGGGCGTCAACAAAAGCCACATAACCCGGCACCTTGAAGTACGACAGCTGGGTCAGGCTCCACGAAACGATGTCGCGCGCCAGGTTCTGCATGTCGTCCTGCCTGGGTGTGGGCTGGCACACCAGGCAGGCCAGCACCTCGTCGCCGCGTAGCGGATCGGGCACGGCGGCTACCGCCGCGGCCTTGATGGCCGGATGCTGCAGTAAAACGCTTTCTACCTCGACGGCGGCAATGTTCTCGCCGCTGCGTCGTATCACGTTCTTTTTGCGGTCGACAAAGTGCAAATAACCCTGCTCGTTGCGCCGGACGATGTCGCCGGTATGGAACCATCCGCCTTTCCAGGCTTCGTTGGTGGCCTCGGGGTCTTTCAGATAGCCGGCAAAAAACCCGAAGCGCGGATTATCGCCGGCGTGGCGCACCAGAAGCTCGCCGTCCTGGTTCACGCCGGCTTCCTGGCCGGCGTCGTCTACGATGCGCACCAGTACGTCGTCTTGCTCTTTGCCAAAGCAACTGCTGCCGATAAAGCGCGGCTCATGGTTGGCAATGACGACGGCCCCCGAACCGGTTTCGGTCATGGCCCAGGCTTCAAGCAATGGGAAACCAAAGCGTTTTTCGAAAGGCTCGTGCAAGCTGCGGTCGATGCCGGCACCAAAGCCAAAACGCACCTCGTGGCGGGTGTCGTCGGGGCTGGGCTCGGCCTTCATGAGTATGGCCGGCATGACACCCAGATAGTGAACGACGGTGGCGCGGGATTCGCGCACCGAGTTCCACCAGCTGCGCGGATGAAAACGATCGAGTGCAATAAGGCATCCGCCGGTGACCACCATGGCCATGGTCGAGCACGCCATGGCGTTCATATGGACCAGGGGCAGGGGTGTGAGCATGCGCTCCTGGCCTGGGCGCAGGGCGGCCAAGCCGCCGATTTTTGCGTACCAGTTGCCTGCATGAAGAAAGTATTCGTTGGGCAGAATGCACCCCTTGGGTCGCCCGGTGGTGCCCGATGTATACAGCAAGGCGCATTCGGTCTGGTCGTTAGGGGGGCTGCCTTCAAGCGGCGGGGCAAAGGCTGCGGCGGGCGGCTTCTGGCCGTTGGAAATAATGCCAAGCGGCCGGTTGGCTGCGTCGGCCGCTGCCCGAAGGGCTTCGTGATGCGAAGACAGGGCCACCGCCAGCACGATTTCTGAATGGCCCACCAGGTATTCAAGTTCGGCCGCGCGAAGGTCGCCGTTGATGGGCACGACCGATACGCCCAGGGCGTTCAGGGCGAACCAGTGCAAAAAGAATGACGGTCGGTTTTCGAGCAGCAGCCCCACGCGGTGCCCGTGACCGTAGCCGGCTTGCTGATAGGTGGCCTTGTGGGCTTCAATCGCAGCCAAAGCGCCGCGATAGCTAAGTTCGCCCGACGCCGTACCGTAGATCTCGGCGGTTTCAGCAAGCACCTGCACAAAGGGGTTGTCGGGCCACTTTTGAGTGGTTTCACAAAAAGCCTGATATACCGTCAAGGACAAGAGGTGCCCCTTTTTACATAAGAAGTTGAATGCTGCGCATGGCTGCGTCGCAATTGACCAGGTCGACGCGTTTCAGCTTTATCTGAAGGCCCTTTTCGGTGCTGACCAGTTGGTGGGTGGTCCAGCCCGCAAACAGCACTTGTTGATCAAGGCGGGTCTCGACATAGTGAAAAGCGGTACGAACCACGTACTGCCCTTTATCAGGGGCATGCCATTCGTGGCTGGTTTCGATTTCGGGGCGGGCCAGCAAGTGGTGGCTTCGGCTGCCGGGCTGTTGCGAGAAAGTACGTTGGCCCGCCAGGCGTTCGATGCGCACGCGAAGCAGCAGCTTGTCTTCGTAAAGAAGCGAGGTATGCAGGCGCGGGTCGGACTGGTTGGGGGCTAGCGGCATCCAGTAATAGCCGTCTTCGGTAAGCAGGTCGAGCCAGGCTTCGAAACGTCGCTCGTCGAGCATGCGGGCTTCGGCGTAGACGAAGTTGATCAGTTGCTGATCGGTAATGGCGGTCATGCGGGCTCCTTTTGCAGCATGTCGGCTGTGATGTAGTGAGCCCAGGCCCGATACTGATTGCGCATCTGCCATTCGTTGGTGCCGTTGGTCACTTCGTTCTTTCGGTCGAATTCAGTGGGGTCGTACAGCCGCGCTACGTTGACCCACTCGCGCCCGCGCGAGTGCAGGCCCAGTTGGGCGCGCTCATAGACCTCGTGGTCGTCATGCCCCACCATGGAGGTTGGGGCATTAATGAGCCGGTTGTACATAAGTGTGCGTTCCAGCAATTGGTCGGGCGCGCCCACCAGCCGGAAGGTCCAGGACTCGACCAGGGTTTTGTTGGCAGCCAGGGGCTTGAAGATACGGAGCGTCTGGATTGGGCCCTTGACCATAATGTTGGGAAAATACGTGGTGTTGTGCCGCACGTCACCCAATATTTGTTTGGCGCGCTCTTCGCCGTAGGCCTTGACCATGCTTTCTTGGTAGCCCTCTACATTAGAGTAGGCGGCATGAATGGAGTCGCTGACGCCGGTATGGCCATGGCCGTTCTCCCAGACCCGAATACCCATGCCCTCGAAGAATTCATACGACGAAATGAACGGAGCAAATTGCTCGACTGCCATGGGTTTGGGCGTGCCTTCCGGGGCTTCGTTCCAGACCTTTACGGCGGTGCCGGCCGACGATTCGTGGGCGATCATGGGATGGCAGGTGTCGCTTTGGTTGTCGACCAACATCTTCCAGTTGCAATCGTGCATATAACGCAGCACGCCGCCGGCAACCTCAAGCTTGCCTTCGGGTGAGCGGTCGACCATGTTGTCGAGTGTGCTTAGCGATTCGCCGAAAAACGCTTCGAAGCTCTGGCCTTCGGGGCTCAGGCGGCAGAAGATGAAGTCGCGGTAGTTGCGTACGTTCTCGACCTGAGCCATGCCGCCCGATGCTTCGGTTTGCTTGAAATGATCGGGGTCGTAGCCGCGCTTCAAGGGCAGCGCCAGCAACGAGCCGTCGGTCTTGAACGACCAGGCATGATAAGGGCAGCGAAAGAACTTGCCGGTATTGCCGTAGGGCTCGTTAACAACCATAGAGCCTTTGTGCGGGCAACGGTTGTGTATGACGCGCACGGTGTTGTCGTTGTGCCGAACCATGACCACCGGCTGGTCGCCGACCGTGGTCGTGAAGTAGTCGCCCACATTGGGCACCTGACTGGCATGGCCTACGTATACCCATGTGTTGGCAAACAGGTGCTCCATTTCAAGCTGGAAGATCTCGTCGTTAATGAAAAGATCGCGGTGCACCTCAGAGGGGCGCACCAATGCCTGCACGGCTTCGGGGTTGTTGCGGTAACTCATGGTTTGGCCTCGTCGAGAGCAATGCGGCGCGCGTTGGGCGTGGGCCGTGCGCGCCACAGGGTTATGCCGCCAGTTTCATGTCTTCTGCCAGCATGGTGTCCAGTTTGCTGCCTTTGTCGTCGGCCAGCGCAGCTTCGCGCAATTCGCGCAGACGCTGGGCGGCATGGGGCCGGCCACGCAGCTGTGCGGCGGCCGCGATAAGGCGTCGGTATTTGCTTTCGCCGCGCTCATGCGTGTCGCTATAGCCTTTGACCAGGCGTCGGCTATTGACGATTTCAACCGCCAGATCGTAGTCGACCGGAGCGGTTTCTTCGATTAGACGCAGCCAGTCTTCGAGGCTCTTGAGTTCGATGCGATGACGCAATGTGCTGCGGCGGAACCGACGCATGCCGGCCAGGCTGTACAGCATAAGGAAGCCCGTCAGCGTGCCGCTTTGCAGGAACCGGCCCTTGCGACAGAAGCGCTCCAGAAAGCCGCTGGCGAACTTGGAGTTTTCGACCCAACGGCCCAGCGGGGCGGGCATGGTGCCGCACAGCTCTTCGACGCGCGGGTGCATGTATTCGGTGGTGTACAGCAACTGGTCGGATTTTGCTCCGACCTCGCCGCGTACCCGTTCGAAGCGGGCTGCGCGGGTTTTAAGGTCGGCCACTCGAATGACGTCGTCGTAGGCCATGGCCACGGCAACGTAGCGCGCCGCTGCAGAGGTTAGCGCCCAGTTCTTTGCCGGGCCGCCGTACTGCTCGTCGAGCTTGCAGAGGCTGCGGACGCGATCCAGGTATTTGGCGCCATAGGCGGGGTCCTGGAAGTCGATGGTGCGGCGCAGCCCGGCCACCAGCATGGGCTGGGCCTGGGCTGGAAAGTTCTGCTTCAGGTCGTCGAGCAGTTTACGTATGCGTGGATGCGTGGCGGTTTCAGGCACCGCAGGTACGGGCCGTTCGGTGTCGATGCGCGCGGCTTCTGCGGGGGCATTGGCGGCGGCATCAAAGCCCAGTGCGAATGCCCGCAAGCTGGCCTCGACGCCCACGCCGCCGCGGCGGATGGTTTCTTCGTAGTCTTCGCGAGCAAACGGCAGGGTGCCGCTGCCCGCGACAGCGCCAAACAGGCTGGCGCTGATGACGCTGCCGGCCTGGTCGGCCAGGGCTTGCAGGTCAAGGCAAATAAAGCGCTTTGCGGCGGCCTGGCCGGTTTCGATGACCTTGTTCGAATCGGCGATGCCGTTGCCACGCGCCGATTTCTCGCCCACGGCGTAACTGCGGTGCGACGACGAGATAAGCGTGCTGCGGTCTGGGGTGACCAGCCCGCGCTGAATGGCGCGGCCGCCTTCCATGAGCTCGGCTGCCACTACCAGGTCGACGTCGCCCGGAGTGGGCATCATGGCCAACGCGGGAGGCGTTCCGGCTGCCTCGACGTCGGATTCGGGCAGCATTTCGAGATAGTAGATGGTGGCGCCGGTACGCTGGGCAACGCCCGGTACCGAGGTGGTTTGCGCCCACCACCTGGCGTGCTCGGCCATGTCGACGATCCAGTCGGCCAAGACGCCGCCGCCTTGGCCGCCCATGGCCAGAATGGCGATTTTAATGGGCGTGCCCGGTTTGAATTGAGTGCTTGTCATGGTCGATTATTAAAACGAATATTGGTTCAGGCGCTGTGTGCGGCGAGCCTGCAAAAGCCCGATGACGCGTTGGCGTACCTTGGCTTTGAACAGATCCCACTGTGAAGGGTTCTGGATAAGATCGGCCCGGTAGAAGGAGGGGCACAACACCGCTGCGTGAGCCACTTCACCACAGTTTCCGCAGCCCACGCAGGTATTGTCGACGTAGGCGATGGGGTCTTCTTTGAGCGGGTCGCCACTGTCTTTGACCGTAAGCGAGGGGCAGCCCGAAAGGCGGATGCAGGCGTGGTCGCCGGTACAGACATCGGGGTCGACGCCGAAGCGCTCTTTGACCACCCGTTTGCCTTCCTTCAGCGCCGCTCGTATTTGCGGCTTGATGCGCCTTTGCTTATTAAGCATGCATTCCGACTGCGCAATAATGACCTTGGGGCCCTTCTCGGGGGTGGTCAGGGCCTCTTCGATAGTGGCCTGAACCTTTGACACACTGTAGGTGCGTTCGAGCACCCGCACCCACTTCACACCCACGCCCTTTACGGCGTCGACAATGGGGTTGTTGGTTGAGCGGGTCTTGTTGAAGGCGCGCGAAGACAAAACGTCTTGTCCGCCGGTGGCGGCGGCATAGAAGTTGTCGATAATAATAATGACGCCGTCGTACTTGTTGAACACGGCGTTGCCTATGCCCGAAGCCAGCCCGTTGTGCCAGAAGCCGCCGTCGCCCATGATGGAAATTGAGCGTTTGGACGACGGCACGTTAAAGGCCGCCGCGCTGGAAGCGCCCAGGCCGTAGCCCATGGTGGTGGCGCCCAGGTTGAACGGAGGCAGAATGGAAAACAGGTGGCAGCCGATGTCGCAGGCAATGTGGTGTTCGCCCAGCTTTTCTTGAGCCAGGGTCAGCGCCGAAAACACCGGGCGCTCGGGACAACCTGTACAGAAGCCCGCCGGCCGGGGCGGCACCACACTGGAAAGCTCGCTGACCTGTCGCTGGAAACTGATGGGCTGAGCCGAGACCTTGCGCGCTACCTGATCTACCTTCATGGGCTGCACGCGCGGTATCACCGTGGGTGTGCCGTTGCTTGCCGCTGCGTGCCCGTTGCCTGGCATGCCACTCGGTGAAAGGGTTTGGTCTTCTTGCGAGGCCATGTCGCCGTCTTCTTCGAGAGGGGGCATGGTGGCAGTAGCTGTGGCGGTTGCCGTGGCGGCAGCCTGTGGGGCGGCGGCATCCGATGCTTCGGCGGCTACGTCAATAACCGGCAGGGCCTCGGGGTGGTGCTTTTCAAGAAAGGCCTGAAGGCCGTCGCGCAGCACAGCGGTGGTGTACTCGCCGGCAACCGGCAACACGTCTTTGCCCGAAAGCAGCGTGTGAATGCCGGCCTGACGCAAGATGGTCGCGATGTTCTGCTCGATATAGTTGGGCTGGCCTTCTTCGAGCATCAGCACTGCTTTCTTGTCGCGGCAGAACTCGTTTATTTCGTCGTCGATCACCGGATAGGTGACGTTCATGATGTAAAGCGGAATGCGGCTGTTTCCGAAGTGGTCGGCCAGGCCCAGCAGCTGTAATGCGCGAATGACACCGTTGTACAGGCCGCCTTGTAAAATAAGGCCGATGTCCTGGAGCTCGCCGTCGATGAATTCGTTGAGCTTGTTCTCTTTGATGTACTTGACCGCGGCGGGCCAGCGGGTCTTGACCTTTTCTTGCTCGTGCAAAAACGATGCAGGCGGCAACACGATACGGCTGACGTCGCGGGCGGGGTTGTCAAGTGCCTGCGCCAGTGTGAACTCGGGCCGTTTGTTTTCTTTGGTAATGAAGCGGCCGTGCACGTGGCAGCTGCGAATGCGCAACTGCAAGATGACCGGCGTGTTGCTGGCCTCGGACAATTGAAAACCGTCTTCGACGGCCTTGACCATGCTTTCGAGGTTGGGCCGTGGGTCGAGCAGCCAGATTTGCGATTTCATGGCAAAAGCGTGGGTACGCTCTTGCATGATCGAGGAGCCTTCGCCGTAGTCTTCGCCCACAATGACCAAAGCGCCACCCGTTACCCCACCCGACGCCAGGTTGGCCAGGGCGTCGGAGGCCACGTTGGTGCCCACGGTGGATTTCCAGGTTACGGCGCCCCGTACCGGGTACATTACCGAAGCGGCAAGCGTGGCCGCTGCGGTGGCTTCCGAGGCGCTGGCCTCGAAGTGCACGCCCAGTTCGGAAAGGATGTCTTGTGCGTCGGCGAGCACGTCCATCAAGTGCGAAATGGGCGCACCCTGATAGCCTGCCACGTAACTGACGCCCGATTGCAACAGCGCCTTGGTGACGGCCAAAATGCCTTCGCCGCGAAATTCTTCGCCCGGGGCGATGCGAAGCTGTTGTACTTCTTTCTTGAATGAACGTTCTGCCATGGGGTCTCCAGATAGAGTAGGGTCTACCGGCAGCGGTAATGCATGAACAACCGGGGCCGCCAAAGGGCGGGCATTATTCGATTGATTTGGATAAGATGTAAAGCGCTGTCAATAAAACATGAAAATTCATGGATTATTGAAATTTAATTTAAAGAACAGGTGCTTGGGTATAAGGGCAAACCATTACATTGACGCTTCATTTTAATTGGAATACGATTTTTGCGGGGGTAATTCAGCCGTTCGCGGCGCTGCACCTCGAACGGTTTAGAAGGGATATTTTATGCATACTGACGGATCCCAGCCGCGGTTTGTTCATCGCTATCTGGCGTCAGTGCTGGCACTGGCCAGTCATCGTATTTCCGAAGAATTCCACAAAGAAGTACGTAAGGCGGGTCTGACCGTTACTGAATGGCGGGTGTTGGGCAGCCTTATTGAGGGCGAAGGCGAGACCGTGGGCGAGCTGGCCGAGCTGGCTGTTACAAAGCAGCCCACGCTCAGCAAGGTGCTGCCGCGGCTCGAGGCCGAAGGCTATGTCAGCCTTACCACCGCCCGGGCCGACCGACGCCAGACCCTGGTAAAAATCACCCCCAAAGGCGCGCGCCTAATCAGCGGCTTGTGCGATCAAGCCATGCAGCATCAGCATCGGCTGCTCGAAAAGTTCGAACCCGACCACGCAGACCGCCTGGTAGACATGCTGCGCGAGATCATACGGCGCTAAATCCATCAACGAACTTTTAGCCCCGCGCTCAGTCTTACAATTAGCACTCAATGCTCGAGAGTGCTAAGATCATAATTCTTTGTCCGCCCTTTGATTACCATCTACAAGGATAGTCAGAACTGATGACAACCCAAACCCAATCTTTGGCTCTATCAAACAACGCTCTGGCCATGGCTGTGTCCAATCCGGGCGCGCTGGGCACGATCGAAGCCTACATTGGAGTCGTAAATCGCCTGCCCATGCTTACACAGCAGCAGGAAACCGACCTGGCCGTACGCTTGCGCGACGAGTCTGACCTTGACGCCGCCCGCCAGTTGGTGCTGTCGCACCTGCGTCTGGTGGTTTCCATTGCCCGGCAGTACCTGGGTTACGGATTGGCGCACGCCGACCTGATTCAAGAAGGCAACGTCGGCCTCATGAAAGCGGTCAAGCGCTTCGACCCCGATCGCGGTGTACGCCTGGTGTCGTTTGCGGTGCACTGGATCAAGGCTGAAATACACGAATTCATCGTTCGTAACTGGCGCATGGTGAAGGTGGCCACCACCAAAGCCCAGCGCAAGCTGTTTTTCAACCTGCGTCGCATGCGGCCCGACGGTCAGACGCTTGACCCCACTCAGGTCGAAGACATTGCCCGCGAACTCAACGTGCGCCCCGAAGACGTCAGCGAGATGGAAGTCCGTCTTTCCGGTCAGGAGATGGCGCTTGAGGCGCCGCACGATGACGCGGACGGCTTTGCTCCCATCACCTATTTGTCCGACGAAGGCCAGGAGCCTTCGCAAGTGCTTGAACGCAAGGCGTTCGACGCCTTGCAAACCAGCGGCTTGCTGCAGGCTCTCGAAGGCCTCGACGCGCGGTCGCGTCGTATTGTCGAGGCTCGCTGGCTGCAAGACGAGGGCGGCGCCACGCTGCACGACCTGGCCGCCGAATTCGGTGTGTCGGCCGAACGTATTCGCCAGATCGAAGCCGCCGCCTTTAAAAAGATGCGTGTGGCGCTTAGCGACGACTAATACAACCCCGCGAGCCGGTTTTACGCAAGATTCCAGTGGCGGTAACGTTTGGATTCAAAATAATAGGAAGGCACGAGAACTTACGCATATCAAAGCGGACTAAACAACATGAGCAATGCTGAGTACAACCTAGGTTGTATTTTGTTCTACCGTCCGCTTCTGCTTCTCCTCAATCCCCTCCCTTTTGAAGCGGATGTTTGCGGGACACCAACAAGGTGTCCCTTTTTTTTGCCTTGAAGAAGCCCGCTGGGGGGGATATTTGCCTATATTAGTTCGCGCAGGTCGTGCACCACATCTTCGGCGGGCGCGTC
>NZ_DATJBQ010000038.1:0-15920 GCF_035515275.1 Pusillimonas sp. | reverse complement strand
TGGACAGGCCTATCGCCTTTTCAGAGCTGCTGGAGTACCCGGAACAGCTCGATGTGTCAGGTTTGTATCCCAAGCCTGTTTTGGTGTCGATGAGCCTGCCGCCCGACCTCTTCGTGTGGCGCAACAGCGGTATTCCGACAGCAATACGTTATCGCTATTCCTCGCCTCGCAGCGCTGACGATTCGCGACTTAGCCTGAGCCTGAACGGACGTTTTGTCGGCAGCTATCTGCTGCGGCCCGAAGAGGGCTCGTCAGCGTTGAGTCGCATGCGTCTGGCTGTGCGAGGCAGCGAGAACATCAGTGATCGCGAACGAATGATCATGCCGGCCCTGAAGCTGGGCGGGCAAAATCAGCTTCGGTTTGATTTTTCGTTTGCCGGTGGCTCGGGTAACACACAGCGGGAGCCGTGTCAGCCGGCGGTGGCCACCGACGTGCGCGCCGCCATTGATGAGCAGTCGACCATCGATTTTTCGGGCTTTCATCATTATCTGGAAATGCCGAACCTGAGAAGCTTCGCCGGAAGCGGGTTTCCGTTCAGCAAAATGGCGGATCTATCTGAGACCATTGTGGTGGTGCCGCGCAATCCCAGTGTGGCGCAGACAACCGCCTTGTTCGAGACGCTGGCCGGTATCGGCTCCCAGGTCGGATACCCGGCCCTGGGGGTTCGTGTGGTTCATGACTGGAATGTGGCGCAGGCGGCTGATGCCGACGTGCTTCTGATCGGCCCGATGCCCGAGAACCTAAGAGCCCGGCCTGACGCCCGCTTATTGCTGCTGGATGCGCAAGCCACTTTGAACCAACCCCGAAAGCCACGATACGCGGGCGCGACAGCAGCAGCTGTTTTCAACACAACCGGGGTGCAGCCCGAGCACGAAGCCACCAGTCGTGTCATGGTTCAGTCATTGGCGCCGATGGCGGCGGTGGTGGGCATGCAGTCAGCCCATCACCCGCAGCGTAGTGTGGTGGCATTGCTGGGCACAACAGACGAAGACTTCGAGCTGTTGCGAGAGGGGCTGGCCGACTCGGGCAAGCGCGAGGCCATGCGAGGATCGGTGGTGCTGATCCGCGAGTCGGGCGTGGCCTCGGAGATGGTGGGTCCACACTATTACGTCGGCTACCTGCCTTGGTGGCAAAAACTATGGTTTGCCCTGTCGGAGCAGCCGGTGCTCCTTGTGCTGGGCTCATTGCTGGTCGTGGTCATACTGTCGACCCTGCTCTGGATGGGCCTGTATCGGGTGGCGCGTCGGCGCCTGCGTCATGTGGATTAGGCGAAGCCTCGCATTGGCGGGTCTGGCTATGGCGCTGCTGCAGGGCAGCGCGGCCTGCGCGCGGTGTGAATTGCGCACTTGGGAGGACTGGAACACTTTCCAGCGTGAGTTCATCCGCCCCGAGGGCCGGGTGGTGGACCCCTCGGATGACCGGGAAATTACAACGTCGGAGGGGCAGAGCTATGCACTGTTCTTTGCCCTGGTCGATAACGATCGTGTGCTGTTTCGAAGGCTGTTGCGCTGGACCGAGCGTCACCTTGCCCGTGGTGACCTGACGGCCTATCTGCCGGCCTGGTTGTGGGGGCGCGATGCCAACGGTGAATGGGGGGTGCTTGATAACAATACCGCTTCGGATTCCAACCTGTGGATCGCATACGCTCTGTTGGAGGCCGGCCGGTTATGGAAAGAGCATAGCTATACCGTTCTGGGCAACCTGATGTTGCAGCGTATCGCCAAAGAAGAGGTGAGGCTGACAGCGCCGTTCGGCCTGGCACTCATTCCGGGCAAGCGCGGCTTTCTTTCCGAAACCAGTTTGCGGCTTAACCCCAGCTATGTGCCGCCGCAGCTTTTGGCGCGCGCGCATATGGCGCAGCCTGACTCATTGTGGGCACAGTTGCTTGAAAGCTCGGTCAATTTTTTGATTGAAACGGCTCCATTGGGCCTGGCGCCGGATTGGGTCGATCTTCATTACGGAAAGATCGAGCCCTCCACCCACGGACGAATAGGCAGCTACAACGCCGTACGTGTGTATTTATGGACGGGAATGCTGCATGACGAGGCGGTTGGCGCCCGCCGCCTGAAAGCGCACTTTCGACGGGCCCCCCGATATCTCGATGTGGGGGGGGTACCCGCCGAGCGGGTCGATATTCTGGACGGAAGTGCGTCTGGCCGGGGCCCGGTCGGATTCTCGGCCGCATTGCTGCCGCTTTTCGGTGATACCGATTTCGGCGAGCAACAACGCTTGCGGATCGCCCGGGACACTACGGCGCAAACGGGCTATTACAGCGGTGTCCTGCGCCTGTTTGGTACAGCCTGGGATCAACGGCGTTACGCCTTTGACGCGAATGGGTACGTCATTCCTGCCTGGCGGAGGTGTCCATGAAGCCTTTCTTGTGTCGGTTAATCCTGTTGATCATGGCTGGAGTGAACAGCTTGGCGCCGGTTGTGTCGGCGCAGCCTGCTGTCGCCGCCGACCCTCCGGTAATGGAAACTGGCGAGGCCCTGTTGCTGCAACAGATTCGCTTGGGCGAAACACTGTATCGCGACGATGTCGTAACGGACGCGGCAAACAGGCTGGAGCGGATCCACGAGAACCACCCACAAGGCATACTGGCTCAGTTGCGTATAGCCACGCGGCTTGGCCGGGAGTCCGAGGCCCAGCGCTTGCTCGACAGGCTGGAGCGTGTGGCTCCTGAGTCAGTCGAGGCCCGCACAGGTGCCGTACTGGTCAAGCTGACCAAACCCGAGGCGGCTGCTGCTTTGACACAGGGCCGGCTTTATTCGGCGGTAGGGCGTGTTGATGAAGCGATTGAAACCTATGACGCTTTGCTTCAGGGGGTATATCCCACCGCTGACCTGGCTGTGGAGTACTGGCAGTTATACGCTAGGCAGCCGGGTCGCCGCGCGGCAGCCATACAGCAGTTGCAGTCGTTGGTAGAAGTCTATCCGCGTCATGGCCCCATGCTTACAGCCGTCGCCTCTCTGTTGTTTGCTGACTCAAGGCCCGACGAAGCGCGGTTGTATCTTCGCCGGCTTGCCCGGCTGGATGCCTTTCGCAATAGCGCAGCCAATCGAGAATACGACTACCTAATCACCTTGCCGATCAGTTCTGAAAATCGCGACCTGTGGGCTGATTTTGCTGAAACCTATGCCGACCTGGATGCCGGAGCACGGGGGCGGACCGAATTGGCACGGTACGAAGCCAAGTTGACCGACCCCGCTTGGCAGGCCGGCAGGCAGGGCGTTGAAATGATCGAGTCGGGCAAGGGGGCCGAAGCCTTGCATCGCCTGCAGCAGGCGGTGGCTGCTTACCCCGATGACGTCGACTACCTGGGTGCGCTGGGGGTGGCTTATCTGCGCGCCGGAAATCGCCGGCAGGCATTGCACTACTTTGAGCGGGCCAAAGCAAAAGAGCCCCGGGTCGACCACACTTACCGGTGGGTCAGTTTGATTCAATCTACCCAGTACTGGCTGCTGCTTGAACAGGCCTCGCAAGCCGAAGAGTCCAGGAACTGGGCGCGGGCACAAACCCTTTACCGACAGGCGCTGCCACTGCAGCCCGAAAGCCCTTTTGCCCCGGTTGGCCTGGCCGGCGTCCTGGCCGCGCTCGGCCAGGACGAGGCCGCCTGGCGCTACTATCGGCAAGCTTTGCGGCTGGATCCATCCGACGGTGTCGTACAACGTGGTATTGCACGATACCTTGAAAGCCAACCTCCTGAAAAAGCACTTTCCTTGCTGGAAGAGCTGCCTGTCAGCCGAAGCTCGGGCTTGGCGGGCATGCATGGGAAGCTGACGGTGCGCTTGCTGACACTGCGGGCCGAGCAGGCGACCCAAGAGCAGCGGTGGGCGGATGCCGAATCGGCTTTGCTGCAGGCCCAGCAACTGGACCCGGACGACCCCTGGTTGAGCTATGGCCTGGCGCGCGCATTGCGTGAGCAAGGTCGTGCCGACGAAGGCTTGCGTGCCTTTGATACGCACCTGAGCCGCAACCAGGGCGCGCCTGCCAGCCATTATGCGCACGGCTTGTTGCTTGCAGCAGTGGGGCAAGAGCAGGCGGTTTTGAGCACATTGGCAGCGGTGCCCCGAACCGCATGGGACGACCGCATGACGCAGTTGGAGGCGCGCGTGGTCGAGACACAACTGCTTGCCCGAGCGCAAGCGCATCGTGATGCAGGGCAAACCCCTGAAGCGATTGCGCTGCTGGAGCAGCGGCCCGACTCCATCGATGCCCGTTTGTACGCGGCGCGCTGGTCCTACGACGATGGCGATTACCCCAAAGCCCTGGCCAATTACAACGCCGTTCTGCGCATGGACGGTGCCCACTTTGATGCGCGTCTGGGGCAAATGGAGGTGTGGCTGGCTCAGGGTAAGTCGGCTTCGGTTCAAGCGGCTTTATCCCGATCAGACTTTGATTTTCAGAATGAGTCTACCCATGCCCATCGGCGCGTCGCCGACTTATGGGTTGCGTTGGGCCGTAGCGACCGGGCGCGCGATATTCTTCAGCAGCGTTCGGCCCAGACGACCGTGACGGCACGCGAGCCCTTGCTCCATCGGGATCTTGCGCGCCTTACGCAAAGTACAGATCCGCAGCAGGCGCTTGACCTGTATGCCCGGGCCATGCACGACGCTGATATGCTGCCGGCTCAGGCGCTGCAGTACCGGCGCGATGACGCGGCGTTTACCCGCGCCATGCGTAATCAAGATGACGACGGCTGGTTCGAACGCGGTGTGCGCCGTGAAGCGCAAGAGCTCTACGAGCGCCGGAATCCGACGCTGACCGTACATAATGATCGTTGGTGGCGGCGCGACGGCACGCCCGGCTTGTCGCGACTGCAGGCCGACACCACAATGATGCAGCTGGATTATCCCGTGCTGCAGGGCAAGGGCTTTTTTCGCGCAGACCATGTTCGCATGGACGCCGGCACATTAGAGGCGGATGCCGACGGTGTATATCGCGGCGAATTCGGTAGCTGTTCGTTTGCGGCTTCCACGACGCCAGCCGGCTGGCAGTCTGCGCCCGCCTGCTCAAATGGGCTCAGGCAGCGTGCCACAGGAACGAGTCTGGCTGTGGGCTGGAGTGACGACCGCTTATCGTTCGATGTGGGTACGACGCCCCTGGGTTTCGCGGTTACCAATTGGACAGGCGGAATCAGCTATGCGGGCAAGCTGGGAACAACCGGCTGGCGCCTGACGGCTTCGAGGCGGCCTCTGTCCAATTCCCTGCTGTCGTTTGCGGGCGCGCGCGACCCGTCCACCGGAGTCGAATGGGGTGGCGTCATGGCGACTGGCGGGGCGCTGAGCCTAAGCTGGGATCAAGGCCAGGAAAATGGGGTCTGGGCCGACATCAGCCATCATCGGCTGACGGGTAAAAATGTGGCCGACAACCATAGAACCCGTCTTATGGGCGGGTATTACCGGCGCCTTATTAACAAGAACAATGAAATGCTGTCGGTGGGGGTCAATCTGATGTATTGGCGCTATAACAAAGATCTGGGTGATTATTCGCTAGGGCAGGGCGGCTACTACAGCCCGCAACGCTATGCCTCGGTGTCGCTGCCCATCAGTTATGCGCGGCGTACCGCCGACTGGTCCTTCTTGCTCGAGGGCTCGGTGTCGCGGTCATTTGCGCGTAGTGTCAGCGAGTCGGACACCAGTCGCAGCAGCGGCACCGGTTATCGTATTGCAGGCTTTGTCGAACGCCGCTTGAGCGATCACTGGGTGCTGGGGGCGGGTATCGACTTTCGTCGAAGCAAAGACTATTCACCCAGCCGTTTCATGTTGTACCTGCGCTATGCCTTCAAGGCCTGGCAAGGCGATCTGCCGCTTGCGCCCAGTCCCATGATTCCTTATGCCGATTTCAAGTAAGCCTTTGGGCAGCTTTGGTTGGGGCGCTTTGTATGGGCGATAATACTGCCTGCGATGCGAGCCGACCCACCTTGTGGGTATTCGCGAAGATCATCAACAGGAGTCATTATGAAAGCGGTGGAAATTACGAAAGCGGGCGGTCCCGAGGTTTTGGTTCCGGTCGAGCGCCCAATGCCCGAGCCCGGGGCAGGCGAAGTCTTGATCAAGGTTTCCGCTGCCGGCGTCAATCGGCCCGATGTGTTGCAACGCCAGGGCGCCTACCCACCGCCTCCTGGTGCGTCCGACCTTCCTGGCCTGGAGGTGGCCGGCGAAATCGTGGCGGGCGACCCAGCTGCAGCAGGGTTTGTCATGGGCGACAAGGTGTGCGCCCTGGTTTCCGGGGGCGGATACGCCGAATATGTAGTCGCCCCGGCTGCGCAGTGCTTGCCCATACCCAAGGGCCTGACCGAAATCGAGGCGGCGGGGCTGCCTGAAACCTACTTCACGGTTTGGAGCAATGTGTTCGATCGCGGCCGTTTGGCTCAGGGCGAGTCGCTGCTGGTGCATGGCGGGGCCAGCGGTATCGGCACCACAGCCATTCAACTGGCTACCGCCATGGGCAATCAGGTGTACGCTACGGCGGGCAGCGACGAGCGCGCCCGCGCCGCGGAAAAACTGGGTGCGGTGCTGGGCATTAATTACCGCACACAAGATTTCGTGGAAGAAATACGGCGCGCCACCGATAAAAAGGGCGTGAACGTTATTTTGGACATGGTGGCGGGCGACTATATTGACCGCGATCTTAAATGCCTGGCCGACGAAGGGCGCATTGTAATCATTGCAGTGTTGGGTGGCACCAAGGCCACCATAGATTGTGGCCAGGTTTTGCGCCGTCGCCTGACCATTACCGGATCCACCTTGCGCCCGCGCCCGGTCGAGTTCAAGGCCGATATTGCGCAATCGCTGCAGCGTCACGTCTGGCCCTTGCTCGAGTCCGGACGCATCAAGCCCATAGTTCATCAGACCTTCCCGCTGGATCGGGCCTGCGATGCCCACGCCATGATGGAAGCGGGCGAACAGATCGGCAAGCTCGTTCTTACAGTGTAATACGGGGGCAACGGCCACCGTAGCCGTTCATCCACCTGGGTCGGCGGCTTTTCGCCGACCCATCATACCGTCGACATTGGAAGTTACCGCCGTAACACGATACAATGCCCGGTTAACTCGATTTTTGTCTATTGCCTGCCTCAGGGGTGTTTGCGCGGGCAAATACGGCATTTGGAACCAATGAATACAGCTTCTTTTCGCAAGCGTTTGGTCATGGGTAACTGGAAGATGCATGGCGGGCTCGAGGCCAACGCCCAGTTGCTGACCGACCTGCGCGCCGGCGCCGGCATTTTGGCCGACTATTGCACGCTTGCCGTGTGCGTTCCCTTTCCTTATCTGGAGCAGGCCCGTTTGCTGCTTAAAGAAAGCTCCATCTCGTGGGGGGCGCAAGACATCAGCGCCCACGAGCGCGGTGCCTACACGGGCGAAGTCTCGGCCGGCATGCTTCGTGAGTTTGCGTGTACCTGGGTGTTGGTCGGCCACTCCGAGCGTCGCGCCATGCATGGTGAAACCGACGCGCTTGTTGCAGCCAAGGCCAAAGCGGCCCTGGCTGCCGGGCTAACTCCTGTGGTTTGTGTGGGTGAAACGCTTGAACAGCAAGAAGCCGGGCAAACGCTCGAGGTCATTGGCCGCCAGCTCGAGCCGGTGCTGGCCTTGGGTGAGCAGTCGGTATCTAAATTGGTGGTGGCCTACGAGCCGGTCTGGGCAATTGGCACCGGCCGTACGGCAACCCCCGGCCAGGCGCAAGAAGTGCACGCCGCCATACGCGCCATGCTGAACACAGTGGGTGCGTCGGCGGTGCGCGTGCTGTACGGCGGAAGCGTCAAGGCCGACAATGCCGCCAGCCTGTTTGCAATGCCCGACATTGACGGTGCGCTGGTGGGCGGTGCTTCGCTCGTGGCAGATGAATTTTTACGTATTGCGGCCGCATAGGCTTCGGAGTCTTTTTAAATGAATTGGTTGTCACCTTTACTTTTGGCGATTCAGGTTATTGCATCGCTTAGCATCATCGTGCTTGTGCTGCTGCAGCAGGGCAAGGGGTCTGAAATGGGTTCGGCCTTTGGCAGCGGCTCGGCGGGCAGTTTGTTTGGTGCTTCGGGCGCAGCGAACTTCCTGTCGCGAATGACCAAATGGGCCGCAATTATCTTTTTTCTGTCGACCATCGGCCTGGCGTACACGGCGCACCGCACCGGCGATTCCATTCTGGACGGCGGCCTGATGCAAGATTACCAGGCGCCGCCCCCGGCTTCCGGTAGCGCCGTTCCCGGTGTTCCCGGTAGCGCTGTTCCAGGCGCCGCGGGTAGTGCGGTTCCTGGTGTTTCGGGCAGTGCTGCGCCAGCAGTTTCTGAAGGCAATGCGGCAGCCCCGGCGGGCAATGCTTCTGTGCCCTCGGTGCCTGCCGCACCGGCCGAGCCGGCAGCGGCCAACTAGCGCCCGGACATTGGCCCGGCAGGCGGGCCTGCCACTAAATTGCAGCGCCCTTTGTGTTTGACGCGAAAAAACGTGCTAAACTAGCGCTCTTTGCAGTTGCCGACGTGGTGGAATTGGTAGACACGCTATCTTGAGGGGGTAGTGGCGAGAGCTGTGCGAGTTCGAGTCTCGCCGTCGGCACCAAGGTTTAAAAGTTGAAAATACCTGGTTAGGGATTTAAACCCGATTAAACCCGATTAAACCGGTATAAGTCTGAAACCCGCTTTATGCGGGTTTTTTGCATTCAGGGGCAAAGCGGCCTACGCCAACCGTTACAGGGGCGTTGTTGCGGCGTAGCAGCCACAGGGCTTCCAGACCCATGCGTTGCGCCAGTGCCAGGCCTTCGCCCGGGCCTGCTACCAGCAGTGCAGTGGCCCAGGCATCGGCCTGCATCCCTGTATCTGCCAACACTGTGACGGATGTGACATCGTTGCGCACAGGGCCCATGCGAGCGCCGGGACGCACATCCATAGTGTGTGCAACACGTGCATCGCCAATGTCCCAGTAGCGCCTGTAGTTACCAGAGGTGGCCACCGCCAGATCCTGCAGCTCGATCACGCTATGCACCGCGCGTCGACCGGTTTCGGGGCTCTCTATGGCGATAGCCCACGGGGCGCCGTCCCGTTGACTACCCAAAGCCCGCAGCTCACCATCAAGCGCCGCCAGCGCATGTTTAATGCCGTGTGTTTGCAAGGCGGCGATCATGCGGTCGACGGCATAGCCTTTGGCGATGCCGCACAGATCCAACCGTATCGAAGCGTGCTTGCGGACGCGGTCTGCGGCCAAATCAAGCTCTATCGACTGGTGCGTGGACGGGTGCGCTGCCGTGGCGGCTGCTCGAATTGAATCAGCGTCGGGTGCTGTGCGGGCCGCCCCGAAGCCCCAGGCGTCCACCAGCGCGCCAACGGCGGGGTCGAAAGCACCTCGGCTAAGACGTGCACATTCCAACGCACAAGCCAGCACTTCAATGATCTCAGGAGGCAGTTCAAGCCATGCGCCAAGGGGGGCTTGATTGAGACGGTTGAGGTCGCTGCAGGGCAGCCAGGGTGACATCTGACTATCCACCCGCAGCACCGACGCGGCCAGGGCCTGATGCAGGGATTGGGCGTCCATGCCGGATTCCGCGTCACAGGTCACCGACCAGCGCGTACCCATTGTGGGGCCGTGCAATGTCAGGCGGCGAAATTCAGAACAGGTCTTCGGCATACCTTTCGCGCTGCTTGAGTTTGGCCACGCTAAGCCCCATGTCGCCCAGAATGTCGTCAAGCACCTGAACTACGCTGTGCGCCATGGGGCGGCTGCCGCAGACACGCACCAACGCGCCCTTGGCGAGCAGCTCTCGCACGCGTCCAGCGTCGCGCCGCAGCGCATCCTGCACGTAGCCGCCGCCCTCGGGTACACGTGAAAATGTGGTTTGCACGCTGGTCACACGACCTTCATCGCGCCAACGTTCGATTTCGGAGCCGAAGTAATAGTCGCAAGCTGGGTCGCGCGTGCCGAACCACAAGTGCATTTGCACATGCCGGTCATTTCGCCGAATGAAGCCCGCCAGTGGGGCCACACCGGTACCAGCGCCGATCAGCAACACCGGCCGACGGCTACGTGGCAAGGCAAAGCTTGGGTTCGTGCGAATGAAGGCGGGAATTTCACCGCCCAACTGCATGTCGAGCAGGTAATTCGAGCACAGGCCTTCGGGCACGCGGCGCACGCAAATTTCGACAAAGCCGTCTTTGCTTCCCGAGGCCAGAGAGTAATAGCGCGGCACGGCGGAGCCCGGCGGTACGATGCCGATCAAATCGCCGGCGGTGAATTGACCGAGGCCACGGCCCAGTATGCGCTGCCAGCCACTTTGCGCGGGCCATTCGAAATGCAGAATGGCCGCCTGTTGACCGTCGCGACCCTGGTATTCTCGGCGGGCGACCAGTCGCAGCGCCGTGGTGCGTGGCACACGTGGTCGGTAGTCGATCGTCAGCGGCTCGTCCAATGCCGTGGAGAGCGCCTCGATCCAGAGCGCGAACTGCTGTGCGGATTGCTGGTGGATTCGTTCAAGGGGAAGCAATTCAGGCCAGCCTTGCCGGCGCAGAAGCCGGTCGATATCTTCGGCGAAGGCGCAGAACGCGGGAAACTGCCTGTCGCCAAAACCAAGCACAGTAACCGGAATATCTTGAGCCTGTTGCTGCGCAATGCGCGACAAGGCATTGCCGGCGTGTGCAGGTGCCTGGCCGTCGCCGTAGGTAGCCGCCAGCACGAACACCCGGCGGGTTGCCGGCCCGATCTGGAATTGCTCCAAAGGCGCACTGTGTACCCGATGACCCCCAGCCACCAATGCGCGGTGAAGGGCTTCGGCAAACGCCCAGGTGCTGCCGCTTTCACTGGCCACGAAGATCAGTGTCTGGGCCTCGCCAAGTGGACTGTTGGCCGCAATGCGGGGCCGATTTTGGTGTGCTTGCCGCCAAATAACAATGCCCGAAAGCCAGAACAGCAGGATGGCGGCGCCGGTAAGGCCAAGCACCAACGCCCACGGCCAAGCGCCTTCGCCGGTATGCAGCAACAAAGCCCAGTCATAGATGCGCTGCGCCCGCCCAATGTCGCGCCAGAGCAGCATTTCACCCGAATAGCGGTCAATCCAGCCTTCGCCCCCTGCGGTGGCGATCTCCCAGACGGATTCGGGATCTTGAGGATCGGGGAAACTGAGTTTGCTCAAGTCAGGCAACGCCTGGTTCTGAAGCGCCGGCAATTGCGCTGCCGGCAATTCGGCCCCGCCGGTCACGGTCGAAATGACGTTGGGGTCCGGCCGGCTGTCGAGTTCGATCAGGCCGAGGGTGGTGGCGCTCATGTAGAGCGAGGTGACCGACGTGACCAGTAGCACTGCCAGCAACACACGACCAGTCAACACGTGGATTCTTTGTGCCAACGTACCGCGCACACGCCCGCCTATTCGGCGCCATCCGCCCATGCGTCTGAGCAGTAGGATCAGACCGGAAATACTGATGAACAGCATCGCCAGCCCGATGGTTGCTGCGCCCCAGCGACCGGCGTCTCCCAGCAGCAGGGTGCGATGCAGGTTCTTGACCCAGCGTGGCAGCGCGGAGGGCTGATAAGAGCCCAGCACACTGCCGTCGCTCGGGTCGATGCGGTCGGCGCGTGCCTGGTCGCCGTCAAAGGAATACACAACGATTGTGCCCGAAGGCAGACGCCGGATTTGTTCGACACCTGATAGGTGGTCCGAGACGCGTTGCACGAGTTCCGCTACCGAGATCTCATTTTTGGCGGGAGCCTGCAATGCGTGCGACACTGGGTCGATGGCCAGCAAGCTTCCGGTTAGTCCGAGCACAAGGGCTAACGTGCCCGCGAACAGCCCCAGCCAGAGATGGATCGGTTTCCAGCCCATGATGTGTGTTTTTTTATTTCAACTGGTAGGTCAGTGATTCGATGTATTGCTTGCCGGCCTGCGATTGACCCGCACCGGCAGTGGTCAAAGGCACGCGAAGTTCTGATGGGCTCTCTCGCATGTCCTCTGCCGCGGCATCGATGCGAATTTCGTAGCCGGCGTCAATCAATGCGTCGGCCAGATCAGCCGTTACGGTAAGCGAGCGGCCTGCACCGACGCTTGCGCCCGTTACGCCAGTCAGTCTTTTTTTGTCAGCCGCCGAAAGCCGGTTCCAGTCACGCAGGTGTTTGTAGTACTTGGCCTTTCCGCCGGCCACCCACAGCGTTTTCGCGTAAGCGCCCTGCGCATCGGTTAGGTACAGTGCCAGGTAGGCGCCGTCGCCGCCGTAATTTTTGAGCTGTGCATTCAGTGTGACCTCACGACTTTGCCCCAATGCAGGGTAAGCAAGTGCGCCGACAGCCACCAGGGCGGTTAGGGTTAGGGGTTTGTTCATCACGTTGTCTCCCATTCAGGGTACTTAAGGTGTCGGGTCGAGAAACGCACTGTTCCCGGCAAGCGGAAGGAAAATTGACACTGGTATCGGTGCGGCTCGTAAATGCAGGATACTGTCTGGGTTAGTCGTCTCGTTTTCGGTCGGGTTTGCGTCGTTTGTACTCGACCGTCTGCAGCGTTTGCGGGTCAAGCTTGGCTTTGAATGAAAATCCCTCGGCATCGGTGCCTCGAATTTCGTAGCAGCCATCGTCTATTTTTAGCCGTTCAACGTGCCAGCCGCGCTGAGCCGCAGCCTGTAGCACCGCCTCACGCGGCTGCCATCGTTCGATCGGGACCTGGCAGTCGTCTTTGGCCAGTGCCGGTGGGCCGCCCAATGCCATGGCAAGGGTCAGGAACATCAATCTGAACAGGTATCGATGATTCATTGCCTTTACCTAGCAAACTAGAACCAATGAGCAAGTTATAGATCAAAAAACTTGCACGGGAAATGCGTTAGATCAAAAAAACTTATTCTAAGCACATTCATGCTCGTTCCGCTCCGGAAGGTCGGGCGAAGTGGACAGGGAGCAACCAGTATGGCAGAGCATGCGTTGAGATTCGACGACAACCCGCGTGTCGCCTATTTTTCTATGGAAATGGCCCTGGAATCCGGGATGTCCACCTACGCGGGCGGGCTGGGAGTGTTGGCAGGCGACGTGGTGCGCTCAGCAGCCGATCTCGAGCTACCAGTGATAGGTGTCACGCTTGTCAGCCATGCGGGCTATTTCAAGCAGGTGATACAGGGCTCTGGTCAGCAGCTTGAGTTGCCTGATGCGTGGCAAGTCAGCGCGTATGCGCAACGCCTTGGAACCAAAGTGCTCATCAATCTTGAAAACAGGCCGGTCTGGATAGGCGGGTGGCTGTACCAAGTGGCCGGCCATCAGGAAAGCTCCGTCCCGGTAATACTGCTTGATACGGACATGCTCGAAAACCGCCTCGAAGATCGCATTCTCACGAGCTACCTCTACGGCGGGGATCAAATGTACCGGCTTAAGCAAGAGGCAGTTCTTGGCATTGGCGGCGTACGAATGTTGCGCGCGCTGTCGATCCGGGTGCGTTGCTACCACATGAATGAAGGGCACTCGGCCTTTCTTGGGCTCGAATCACAACGTTGCGGCGAGTCGGCCCGGCGAGTCTTCACCACCCACACGCCGGTCGACGCCGGCCACGACCGGTTTCCGTATTCACTGGTACGGCAGGTGCTGACCGATTACTGCCCAAAAAAACGCCTTCAAAACCTCGCGGGCACAGAAAGCCTGAACATGACCCGCCTGGCGCTTTCCATGGCCGATTACGTCAACGGCGTCGCACTTCGGCACGCCGATGTGTCGCAGCGTTTGTACCCCGAATATAAGGTCCAGGCGGTGACCAACGGCGTACATCCACTGACCTGGACCAGTGAGCCCATGCGCAGGCTCTATGACCGACATTGTTCTGGCTGGCATCATCGTCCCGACTTATTGATGCATGCCGAGATCATCCCTGCCCAAGAGCTGTGGGATGCTCATGTGTCGGCAAAGAGGGCCTTGATCGGTCTTGTGCAGGACAGGGGAGGCCCCCCTCTGGATGAAGACGTGCCTATTGTCGGTTTTGCCCGCCGCATGACCGCCTATAAACGCGCTACGCTTCTTTTCACGGACCTGGAGCGTCTGAGGCGCATTGCCAGAATCCATCCATTCCAAATTGTCATTGCCGGAAAGGCGCACCCCAATGATCAGGAAGGCAAGCGCATCATTGAGCAATTGCACCAGCATGCGGTAGTGCTTGCAGACACCATAAAGGTTGCATTCATTCAGAACTACGATATGAACATTGCGCTGGCGATGGTCTCGGGTTCGGACGTATGGCTCAACACCCCGATGCCGCCGCAAGAAGCGTCGGGCACAAGCGGCATGAAGGCCGCATTCAATGGCGTGCCCAACCTCAGCGTCCTGGACGGCTGGTGGCTTGAGGGCTGCATTGAAGGGGTCACCGGCTGGGCCATTGGCACCGACAGCCAGGCCGGCGACGACACCCATGCAGCCAGCCTGTATCAGAAACTGGAAGGCCTCGTGTTGCCGCTGTGGCACGACAACCGGGAAGGCTGGGTGCAATTAATGAAAGGTGCAATCGGACGCAATGCGAACTTCTTCAACAGTCATCGAATGATGCGCCACTACGCCGCGGAAGCTTATCTGCTGAACTGACGGGTTTTCGGGCGACTGGGGCTCATCAGGTACTTATACCCCTCCAGGATCAAAAGCAGCCCGACTCCCAGGCCCAGAGCCAGGAGCATGTCGTTCCAGGTAATCAAGCCGAACATAAGAAGCTCCTGGGCCCGCGGCAGTAACAGAACCAGCCCTGTCACGGTAGTCACCGCCGCCACGACATACGCCAGGGCTGAGTTCTTACGCAGAAAGGCATCGCGTAGCGATGGGCCGAACGAGCGATTCACGAGAATCAGCGCCGCAATCTGGGCTACGAGACCGAAGAAAATCAGCGCCCGAACTTCGACTTCGGGTACGCCCGCCCAGGTTTTTGCAAGAAAAACGGCCGCCAGCATTGCGAAGGCAATGCCGCCTTGCATAATGCTCCAGGCCAGCAGAGGGGGCGAGAACATGCGTTCAGCCGGGTCGCGTGGGGGCCGCTCCATGACATCGTCCTCGGAACGCTCGGCTTCGAACACAAGCGCGCAAACCGGGTCGATGACCATTTCAAGCAAGGCGATATGAATGGGCCCCAGCAAGACGGGTAGGCCCAAGAACAGCGGCAGAAGAGCCAGCCCCGCAATGGGCACATGCACGGCGAAAATAAACGCCATGGCCTTGCGGATATTGTCGTAGATTCGTCGCCCCAGCCGCGCAGACTGCACGACTGCGGCAAAATCGTCGTTAAGCAGCACCAGGGCAGAAGCCTCACGCGCGACATCCGTCCCCCGGCCTCCCATGGCAATGCCGATATGCGCAGCCTTGAGTGACGGCGCGTCGTTGACGCCATCGCCGGTCATCGCAACGATTTCTCCGCCTGCCTTGAATGCCTGAACGATTCGCAATTTCTGTTGAGGCATGATTCGCGCAAATACCGTCACCCTCTTCAGGCGTTCTGCGACCTGCTCGTCATCGAGCGCTTCCAGATCGCTTCCGGTCAGTACCTCGCCTTCCTTGATGCCGGCTTGCGATGCGATGGATCGGGCTGTGGCGGCATAGTCGCCAGTAACCATCACGACACGAATCCCGGCCCGGTGGCATTCGGCGATGGCGCCGGGCACACTGGCACGTATCGGGTCGGCCAGGCCGACCAGGCCGGTCAATATATAGTGGTAGCCGACTTGAGAATCCGCCCACTGGCGGTCGGGCGCAGTTGACCTCGCCACGGCGAGCACGCGTATCCCGCGCGCAGCCATCTCTTCGACAGCCTTCAGTACTTTCTGCCGGGCATCGTCCGGCAAGCGGCACAGGGCGACAATCGCTTCAGGCGCCCCCTTGGCGCAGATTGTCAGCATCGGGCCGTCCTCCCATATATTGGACATTGCCAACAGATCGGGCCGCAGCCCATAGCTGTGAAGGAGAGGAGTGCTGGGGGAGTCGGCGGGGGCGAATGTGTCGCGAGCA
>NZ_DATJBQ010000037.1:0-13792 GCF_035515275.1 Pusillimonas sp. | reverse complement strand
CGATTTTCCTGGAAAGATAGGCAGTGACGCGGTCGTCGACGTGCTTAAGATCATGGCTTCAAGCATGCTTGCGGTCACAACTTTCTCATTGGGGGTCATGGTTCAGGCATATTCGGCCGCTACCAACAATGTGACCCCGCGCGCAACCACGCTGATCATGCAGGATCACACCTCTCAGAACGTCTTGGGTACCTTCATTGGGTCTTTCCTGTTCAGTCTGGTGGGAATCATTGCATTGAGCACCGGGTATTTTGATATGCAGGCCCGGCTGATTTTGTTCGGTGTCACCATATTGGTGGTCGCGCTGATCGTAATCACGTTGCTGCGCTGGATCGAATATTTGTCTCGGCTTGGAAGGGTGGCAGAGACGTCGCAACGAGTTGAGGAAGCGGCTCTGAACGCTATGAGCGACCGCATAGCTGCTCCTTGCCTGGGTGGGCGTCCCTTGCGGGACCCAGACAGTTTGCCGTCAGATGCCTATCCGGTGAAGTCTTCCAGAACGGGATATGTACAGCACCTTGACATAAAGGCTCTGCAGATTTGTGCGAACGAACAGCAAGCGGAGATTTTCGTTGTCGCATTGCCGGGAACGTTTATTCATTCGGGCAAATTGATAGCTGCGGTATTGCCGGGGCCCGATGGACAGCGTGTCTCGCCGGAGAAGATCGAAGAGGCCTATACCATTGGGAATGAACGTTCTTTTGATCAGGACCCTCGTTTTGGCCTTTCGGTATTAAGCGAGATCGGCTCGCGGGCGCTGTCTCCGGCCCTCAATGACTCGGGTACCGCCATAGACATTATAGGCAGGTTGACCCGCGTGCTCATGGCGTGGGCGGAGCGGGATCATGGGATGGTCGCAGAGCATATACTTTACGAGCGAGTATATGTTCCGCCACTTCGTAATGAAGATCTTCTAGATGATGCATTCCGACCGTTGATACGGGACGGGATTGCTCTATTGGAGATCCAGTTGCGTCTTCAGAAGGCGTTAGTGGCATTGGCTTCAGTAACCAATGGAGACCTTCGCGCGGCGGCATCCCGATTGGCCCTCACGGCGCATGAAGCCGCTTCGCGTGCCATGGTGCTGCCTGAGGACACGGAAAGGCTACGGGTGGAATACCGAGCGGCCTGGCAACCCGCCGAACGAACGCCCAGTAAGTCGAATATTGCTTGACACGCTAAGTTGGTGGGCCGTTGTCCGTGTTCTATGAGTGTCGATCCCACTGAATCTGGACTGTGGTAATGCAACTGCATTGACAAGACAATGCGAATGCATTACCATTTAAAAGTCACCCTAGATCCGCAGGAGCCTGCCATGGCCGCGACCCTCGAAGTCGAATCCACACTCACTGATCGCTACCAGACCACGGTGCCGGAAACCGTGCGTCGTGCCCTCAAGCTGGGCAAGCGCGACAAGATCCACTACACCATTCGCCCCAGTGGCGAGGTGGTGCTGACGCGCGTCGAGGCATCCGACGGTGACGACCCGGTACTCGGCCAGTTCCTCGGCTTCCTGGCTGCCGACATCACTCGCCATCCCGAGCGGCTGAAAGCTGTGGATGCCGGCTTCGTCCAACGCATCCAGTCGCTGGTCGGCGGCGTCAATGTCGATCTCGATGCCACCTTGTCGACAGACGATGAATGAGCGCAGGGAAACCCGAACCTCTGGTCATTCATGGCTGGACAATCTTTGCCCACCCACTGTTCCTCGCACAGATTGAAGCGTTGGCGCGGCAGGTCGAGAGCCTGAAGCAGAAGGATCCTGTCGGATACGTGAAAAAGAACGCCAGCAAACGACTGGCCGCGATCACCAAGCTGGCGTTCGATGTCATCCCGCAAGATCCGACGCGATCGGAGTACCGCCAGGGTGGGACGCTCGGTGACGCCCACAAGTACTGGTTCCGGGCCAAGTTCTTCCAGCAGTACCGTCTATTCTTCCGCTACCACGCCCCGAGCAAGATGATCGTTTACGCCTGGGTGAATGACGAAGACACCAAGCGCGCCTACGAAAGCAGCGACGACGCCTACCGGGTGTTCCGCACGATGCTGGAAAGCGGGCATCCACCTGATGGCTGGGATCAGCTCCTAGCTGAGGCGCAGAAGGAATCGCAGCGGATGCAGGATTATTGGCCAGTGCGGTAGCAGCCCAGTGATTGGCGCAGCCGCTCAACAACCTCACCGACCGGCGTGACCTTGCCTTTTGCGACCTGTTCTTCGCCGTGCAGGAGGAGTTCGTCCATCGTCTGGTTGTCGCCCGCCACGATGTCGGCACAGCATCGCGGGCAAGAGAAATGTCCATTTTGCCGTTCGGTGAAGCGCAGCCCGCTGTCGCTGACGTCCAGAGATTTGAAGTCATGTGTGATCAACATCCCCTCAATCGTGACGTCCTCCTGCATTCCGCAGCTCGGGCAAGCCAACAGCTCACGATCACATGTAAAAAGTCCGAGAGATGTAGCGTGTGCGTGCAGTTCGCGGAGCTTTTCGCTCGCTTGGGCGAAATCGGCATCGTGATCGCCATCTGCGCCCACGCTCTTTACGGCTGCCGGCGTGCGACCCGAATGGTGCGTCACAGGTCATTGCTGGTGGCGCTGACACGGGCGTTCTGTTGGCAGCAGTTGCTTGACGATGGGGTGGTCGCCAGCGGCAGCGAGATCGCCCAGCGCGAAGGCCTGCATCACTCGACGGTCAACGAGCTGTTGCGCCTGACGCTGCTGGAACCCGCCATCATCCAGAGCATTCTGGCAGGTCGGCAGCCCAAGCGCATGAGTCTGCTGTGGTTTCAGCGCAACCCTCTGCCAACCGACTGGGTGGCGCGCAGCGGGCGGTGGTGGCGGGGTTTGATGCCTGATCGGGTTACGAGTCCTCAATCACCCGCGCCACATCACCGTGGCATTCGGCGCACTTGCCCACCAGCAGCAAATCGCCGCCCTGGGTTTCACTAGCTTGTACATTTCGGTTCCTCGCCATCTCCCGGGCTTCCGTCATCGCAGCCTGCATCTGTGTGTTGGGTGCTTTTCTGTTCATTGCATCATTCTGTTGCGACGGCGAAAGACCGCAGCCAGGGATCAAGGTGGGCGATGTCAAACGTGCCCGATTCGAACATCTGCATCATCTCCGCGTAGATCTGCATCGGCGCACCTTGCAGTTGCCAGCCATTGATCCGCAAAAACACATCGGTGGCAGCAAAGGCGATGCGTTTGTTTCCATCCACGAAAGGGTGGTTGATCGCCAGGCTTTCCAGCAGGGCTGCCGCCTCCGCCACAATGTCCTCGTAATAGCCCGTCTGCGGGCGAAATAGTGCCGCTTCCAGCGCCCCTGGATCGCGCACACCTGATGCACCGCCGTAACGTTGCATCAACGCCGTATGCATCCCGAGCACATCAGCCACGGTCAGGGAGTCGTGCGTCACGGTTTACTTCGCCAGTTCGCGGTAGAGGCTGTCGAACTCATCGAGGCTGGAGGCAAACGAGGTCATTACGTGGCGGCGCGGACGTTCCTTTTGCTGACGGTCGATGTAATCGCGCAGGGCCTCATCGAGCACCGCCTGGAACTGGCGGCCTTGGCTTTCGGCGATTTGGCGCAACGCGGCCAGCACTTCAGGTGCGGCCTGAGAGGAGAATTTTTCGCGGACGGCTGTGGTCATGGCCATCTCCTTCGGTTTCATCTTGATATTTCATGATAAAGCAAGACGGGGCGAGTTGCCACAGTCATCGGTGAATTCGATGCTTGACCGCTGGCCATGGTTGACGGGGAACCTTGGCTCGTAAGTTGTTGATTTTTCGAGGCCACCATCTGCGCCTACCCGCAGGCCAAAGGGAGAATAGAGACGGCTTTGGATGGGAAAGCACCGATTTCAGGCGCTTTGTGAACGCGCCACCGGCAGCACGAATGGCCCGAACCCCGCGTGGCGCGGGGAATCACACAAAAAAAAGGCCTGGAGATTATCCAGGCCCTTGCATATGGTGGAGTCGGGGGGAATTGAACCCCCGTCCGCAAGCCTTCCGCAGGCAGTTCTACATGTGTAGTCGGTTAACTTTAAGTTTTAACCTCGGAGCGTGCCAACCAACAGGCCCTTCTTTGGCGATTCACTTTAAGTTTAAGTACTTGCCCAGTGACCTGACTTGTACCGATTCTTTGAAAATGACGCTGCTGTAAGTTTTACCCTACCTGACCCAAAGACAAATCAGTGCAGCGGCTCACCGCTTAAGCGGCCAGAGCGAAACGCTCGTCGTTGGCGTTTGTGGTTTTCCAGTGGATTTACGAGCTTACTGGTGCTCGACATGCCCTGCGCTGTTTCGTGACCCACGTCGAAGCCGGATCGACCCCAGTGGAACGATGTATTGTAACTCACAATACAAATAATAAGACCGGGTTCAATGAAGATAGTTCCCGAAAGCTCTTGAATTGTTTACTGAGGTTGGCGGCTGCCGGTTTCTCTTCACGGTCTGAGTAACAATTGGATGGCTGCCGCGCGGGCAAGTTCCCCGGCTCCTAACGTGGCCACAGGGTCTGAATAATGGGCCAGATTTCGTTCGGCGCATGCGCCACGGCATCGGCCTTCCAGGCGTCGACCTCGGATAAGGCACAGTAACCGTAAGCCGCTGCCACAGTATGCATGCCCGCGGCGCGGCCCGCGATGATATCGCGCTCGTCGTCCCCAACGTATATGCAATGAGCCGGGTTTGCGCCGGCCTGTTTGGCAGCATGCAGCAGGGGGGCCGGATGGGGCTTGGAATGTCCCACGGTGTCGCCGCCCACGGTTACCACGCACTCGGTGTGCAGGCCCAGATGCTCGACAATGGGCAGCGCGAGGTATTCCATTTTGTTGGTAACAATGCCCCAGCCATACCCATGCTCTTTAAGAATGCCCAATAACTCGGGTATCCCTGGGAACAGGGTGGTCAGCACCGTCATTTCTGCTTCGTAGTCTTGCAGGAACTGGCGCCGGCAAACTTCGTACTCGGGGTGGTCGGGCAGCATGTCGAGACTTGCCCGCAACAGACCACGAGCGCCTTGCGAGGCCAAAGGGCGCAGAGAGTCGTAAGGCAGGGGTTGCAGGCCTTTGCGGTGGCGTTGTTTGTTGGCCGCGGTGGCAAGGTCGGGCGCGGTGTCGGCCAGGGTGCCGTCAAAATCAAATAATACGAGTCGCTTCATGGGTAGACAGCCGAATACGGGTGCAGTGAGACTAGGCTTCGCGTCGTGCAGCCATTAGATAATTGACCGAAGTATCGCCGCTAAGCTTGTAGTGGTCGGTGACGGGGTTGTATTCCATGCCTGCCATGGCGCAGGGCGCCAAGCCTGCAGCACGTGCGGCGGCGGCCAACTCGCGCGGCTTGACGAAGTTTTCGTAGTTGTGGGTGCCGCGCGGCAGCAATCGCAATACGTACTCGGCACCCACAATGGCAAACAGGAAAGATTTCGGGTTGCGGTTAAGGGTTGAAAAAAACACCCAGCCGCCGGGCTTGACCAGTTGCCCACAGGCCCGCACGATGGACGCCGGGTCGGGCACGTGCTCGAGCATTTCCATGCAGGTAACGACGTCGAAGCGGCCGGGGTGCCGGGCAGCCATGTCTTCGGCGCTAATGGCCTGGTAATCCACCGCAACGCCCGACTCCAGGCCGTGCAGTTTTGCTACTTTAAGCGATTTTTCGGCAAGATCTATACCCGTAACCTGGGCGCCTTCCACCGCCATGCTTTCTGCCAGTATGCCGCCGCCGCAGCCCACGTCGAGCACAGCCAGGCCCTGAAGCGAGCCGGTGTGCTGCTGGATCCAGCCCAGTCGAAGCGGGTTGATGACATGTAGTGGTTTGAATTCGCTTTCAGGATCCCACCAGCGCGACGCCAGGGCGCTGAACTTTTCAAGCTCGGACTGATCAACATTGACAGAGGCGGAGGAAGTGGCGGATTGCATCATTTAAGGCCCGAAGTAAAGGCTAGGACACGACAGAAATAAAAAAGGGCGCCTGTTGTTACAGGCGCCCTAATTGTAGCGTTTTAACGCGGAGCTTTAGGCTCTGCGTGTCGCGAGCTTGCGAAGTATTACTTACGCGTACCCACGATTTCGATCTCTACGCGACGGTTCTGGGCACGGCCTTCGCGAGTGGCGTTGCTGGCCACAGGCTGGAGCTCGCCTTTACCTTCGGTGTAGATACGGTTGGCATCGATGCCTTTGCTAACCAGGTATTTTTTAACCGAGTTGGCGCGGCGCTCGGACAAGCCCTGGTTGTACTGTTCGGTACCGATAGAGTCGGTGTGCCCGACAGCGATCAGGGTTTCGAGGTTGATCGAAGAAGCCTGCGAAGCGACCTGGTCAAGAACCTGACGGCCTTCGGGCTTGAGGGTGTCTTTGTCGAAGTCGAAGAACGTATCGGCGTTCAGGACGACTTTGGTAGCCGTGGGAGCCACGACTTGAGTTTGCTGGGCGACAGGCACGCCGTCGCAGCCGGCGATACCGGTGGCGGGTGTCCAGAAGTTATTGCGCCAGCAGAGTTCGTTGGTGCCGTTCTTCCATACGTTACCGGAAGAGTTCTGCCAGTTGTCGATGGTTTGTGCGGATACTGCACCCGAAGCCGAGAAGGCCGCGATGGCGAGCGCTAATGCGATTTTGGAGGGTTTATTCATGTTTCTCCTCGTTTGAGCTAAATGCTGAAAGTGGGCGCAGCGAACCTCCGCCGCATAGTAAAGAAAACGTAACCAGTATAGCAATGCCCTGGGTTCTAATCCAAGAATTGTGCTGAAACCAGGCGTTGTCGGGCAAATCTTACGGCATTTCAGCAACGTTCGTTAGGCCTGAGTGATGTCTGATGTTCAGTTAGGCGGAATTCTACCCTAAGTTTCAGTCGTACGTTGGATTTTGGCAACACTCTTCGAAAGTTGAAGTAAATTCTGAATTTACATAGAGGGCGGCAAGCCGTGTGCCCGCAGCGAACCACGGTAATAGGTGGGGTCGGGCGTGGTTTCGGGGCGGCTACCCCGGAAGTGCTAGAATTTCCAATTGGCCCGTACTCGGTTTCTGTTCACGAATTTACCTTTAGACACCTCTATGGATTCCTACGCCAAGGAGACTCTTCCAATTTCACTGGAAGAGGAGATGCGCCGCAGTTACCTCGATTACGCCATGAGCGTTATCGTCGGCCGGGCCCTGCCCGACGTGCGCGACGGTCTCAAGCCGGTGCACCGGCGTGTGCTCTACGCCATGCACGAGCTCAACAATGACTGGAACCGGGCTTATAAAAAGTCGGCGCGTATTGTCGGCGACGTTATTGGTAAGTATCACCCCCACGGTGACTCGGCCGTTTACGACACGATTGTCCGCATGGCGCAAAGTTTTTCGTTGCGCTACATGCTGGTCGACGGCCAGGGCAACTTCGGCTCGGTCGACGGCGACAGCGCTGCCGCCATGCGTTACACCGAGATTCGCCTGGCCCGCATCGCCCACGAGCTTCTGGCCGACATCGACCAAGAAACGGTCGACTTTGGGCCCAACTACGACGGCAGCGAGCAAGAGCCTTTGGTTCTGCCTTCGCGTCTGCCCAACCTGCTGGTCAACGGCAGTTCGGGCATTGCCGTGGGCATGGCCACCAATATTCCGCCTCATAATCTGGCCGAGGTGGTCGACGGCTGCTTATATTGCCTGCGCCACCCCGAGTGCACGGTTGACGAGCTCATCGAGCTGATTCCCGCGCCCGACTTCCCGACCGGCGGCATTATTTATGGCATGTCGGGCGTTCGCGAGGGGTACCGCACCGGGCGTGGTCGCGTCATTATGCGTGCCAAAACCCACTTTGAAGACACCGAAAAAGGCAACCGTCAGGCGATTATCGTCGACGAGCTTCCGTATCAGGTTAATAAAAAATCGTTGCAAGAACGTATTGCCGAACTTGTTAACGAACGCAAGATCGAAGGCATTTCCGACATCCGCGACGAGTCTGACAAAGACGGCATGCGTCTGGTCATCGAGCTCAAGCGGGGCGAGGTGCCCGAGGTTGTTCTTAACAACCTGTATAAAAATACCCAGTTGCAAGACACCTTCGGCATGAACCTGGTGGCGCTGGTCGACGGCCAGCCGCGACTGCTTAACCTTAAGCAACTGGTTCAGTATTTTCTGGGCCACCGCCGCGAAGTCGTTACTCGTCGCACGGTGTATCAGCTGCGCAAAGCGCGTGATCGCGGCCATGTGCTTGAAGGCCTGGCCGTGGCACTGGCCAATATCGACGATTTCATCGCCATTATCAAGGCGGCGCCCACGCCTCCGGTGGCTCGCCAAGATCTCATGGCCCGCAATTGGGATTCTTCCCTGGTGCGCGAAATGTTACAACGCGCCGACCAGGGCGACACCCCTGGCGGGCGCGCGGCCTATCGGCCCGAAGGGTTGGACGCTGAGTTCGGTCTGCAAGACGACGGTCAGTACCGCCTAAGCGACGTTCAGGCGCAAGAAATTCTGAACATGCGTCTGCAGCGCCTGACCGGGCTTGAGCAGGACAAAATTGTCGGCGAATACAAAGACATCATGGACACCATTGCCGACCTGCTCGACATTTTGGCCCGTCCCGAGCGTGTAACAGGCATCATCAGCGACGAGCTGCTGGCGCTGAAGGCCGATTTCAGCACCAATGCCAAAGACATTCGCCGATCTGAAATCGAGCACAATGCCACCGAGCTCGACACCGAAGACCTGATCACCCCCATGGACATGGTGGTTACCCTGTCGCAAAGCGGCTATATAAAAAGCCAGCCGCTTTCCGAATACCGGGCGCAAAAGCGCGGGGGTCGGGGCCGGCAAGCCACTACCATGAAAGAAGACGACTGGATCGACCAGTTGTTCATCGCCAACACGCACGACTACCTGCTGTGCTTCTCTGACCGGGGCCGGGTGTATTGGCTCAAGGTCTGGGAGGTTCCGCAGGGTTCGCGTGGCGCACGCGGTCGTCCCATCGTCAATATGTTCCCGTTGCTCGACGGCGAGAAAATCACCGTTGTGCTGGCGGTCAAAGAGTTCAGCGAAGACCATTACGTGTTCATGGCCACCTCTCGCGGTACGGTCAAGAAGACACCGCTGTCCGACTTCTCCAACCCACGCAAGGCCGGCATTATCGCCGTGGCGCTCGACGAGGGCGACTACCTCATCGGTGCCGACCTTACCGACGGCAAGCACGACGTCATGCTGTTCTCTGACGCAGGCAAGGCGGTGCGCTTCGATGAAAACGACGTTCGCCCCATGGGCCGGACTGCGCGTGGCGTGCGCGGCATGTCGCTCGAAGAAGGGCAGCAGGTTATTTCGCTGCTCGTGGCCGGAGACGAATCGCAAAGTGTGCTTACCGCCACCGAAAACGGGTTTGGCAAACGCACCTCCATCGTCGAGTACACGCGTCACGGTCGCGGCACCAAGGGCATGATCGCCATTCAAACCTCAGCCCGTAACGGCAAGGTGGTGGGCGCTGTGCTGGTCACCCCCGAAGACGAGATCATGCTTATTACCACTGGCGGCGTGCTGGTGCGTACCCGGGTTTCTGAAATCCGCGAAATGGGTCGCGCAACACAAGGCGTCACACTCATCAATATCGACGAGAACAGCACGTTGTCCGGTGTGCGCCGCGTGGTTGAAAGCGACGCCGATGAAGACGATGCTGCCGACGATGCCGATGTCACTGACGGTGCCGCATCGTCCGATACAGGTGGCTCCGATGAGGCCCGCGATGCCGATAAGGCAGACGGCTCCGACAACCCGGAGGACCGCTGATGAGGCCCTGGAATTTTTCGGCGGGTCCGTCAGCGTTGCCGCTCGAGGTGCTTGAACAGGCGGCTGCTGAAATGACCGATTGGCGCGGCAGCGGCATGTCGGTCATGGAAATGAGCCATCGCGGCAAGCATTTCATGCAAATCTACGACGAGCTGGAAGCCGATCTGCGCGAGCTGCTGGCCGTGCCCGACGACTTTGCCGTGTTGTTCATGCAAGGCGGGGCCACAGCCGAGAACGCTCTGATTCCGCTCAACCTGATCGGGCGTAACGGGTCGGGCAAGGCCGATTATGTGCTTTCCGGCTCATGGTCGAGCAAGTCTTACAAAGAGGCCGCGCGCTATGGTGATATCGCCATGGCCGCCGGCAGCGGCCAGGCCGCTGTCCTCGATGGCGTCGAGTATGGGCCGTTTGCCTGGTTTCCTGCGGTTGAAAGCTGGCGCGTGCGTGCCGATGCCGCGTACCTGCATTTTTGCAGCAACGAAACCATAGGCGGTGTCGAGTTCATGCAATGGCCCGACATGGCTGCGCTGGGCGCGCCTGAGGTGCCGCTGGTTATCGATGCCTCGTCGCACATACTTTCGCGCCCCTTCGATTTTTCCCGTGCCGGGCTCATTTACGCGGGTGCCCAGAAAAACGCCGGGCCGGCGGGGGTCACCCTGGTATTTGTGCGGCGCGATCTGATCGGTCACGCCTTGCCCGGTTGCCCTTCGGCCTTCGATTACGCCAACGTGGCGGAATCCAGCTCCATGTTCAACACGCCGCCCACCTATGCCATGTATATTGCCGGGCTGGTGTTCAAGTGGCTGAAGAAGCAGGGCGGGTTGGCTGCGATAGAGCAGGCCAATATTGCCAAGGCCGATCTGCTTTACGGCTACCTCGATGCCTCCGGGTTCTATTCGAATCCGGTACATCGTCCGGTGCGTTCGCGCATGAACGTGCCTTTCGTGCTGGCAGACGAATCCCTTAATGCCACCTTCCTGGCCGAGTCTGAGCAGGCCGGTCTGCTGCAGCTCAAGGGGCACAAAAGCGTGGGCGGCATGCGTGCGTCCATTTACAATGCCTTGCCGCTTGAGGGTGTGCAGGCGCTGGTCGATTTCCTGACCGATTTTGAAAACCGCCATGGATAATTCACTTCAAGGCAAGCTTGCGCCGCTGCGTGATCAGATCGATTCCGTCGACGAGCAGATCCTCGAATTGCTTAACCAGCGTGCCGGTCTGGCCCTGCAGGTGGGCGAGGTCAAGCAACAGTTCGACGCCGGCGGGCTCGTGCTTAAGCCCGAGCGCGAAGCGTCGCTTATAAGGCGCCTGCGCGAGATCAACCAAGGTCCCTTCACCGAGGCGGGCATTGGCGCGGTTTGGCGCGAGATCATTTCTGTGTGCCGCGGCCTTGAAAGCCCGCTAGTCGTGGCCTATCTCGGCCCCCAGGGCTCGTTTTCCGAGCAGGCCGCTCTTGAGCAGTTCGGGCAAAGCATCGTCAAGCTGCGTTGCGATTCGTTCGACGAAGTGTTTCGCGCTGTCGAGGCCGGTCAGGCGCATGCGGGGATGGTTCCGGTCGAAAACTCCACCGAGGGCGCGGTCAATCGTACGCTTGACCTGCTGCTTAACTCGCCGCTTAAAGTACTGGGCGAGCGCTCACTGAATATTCACCATTGTCTTATGACGCAGTCGGGCACCATGCAGGGCGTGACCCGCGTCATGGCGCACCCGCAGGCCTTGGCTCAGTGCCAGGGCTGGCTTTCCCGGCATTATCCGGGTCTCGAGCGTGACGCAGCGTCCAGCAACGCCGAAGCGGCACGCATTGCCGCACAAGACCCCACTGTCGCGGCCATTGCCGGCGCCATGGCTGCCCAGGCCTGGAGCCTGCAAGTGGTCGAGGCCGGCATCCAGGACGACGCCCAGAACCGAACCCGATTTCTGGCGGTGGGCACGACCGAACCTGGTGCCAGCGGACACGACAAAACCAGCCTCATTTTGGCGGTTCCCAATCGGGCCGGCGCCGTTCACGAAGTGCTTTCACCATTGGCCGACAATGGTGTTTCCATGAGCCGGCTCGAGTCGCGCCCCGCCCGCACAGGTCAGTGGGAATACTACTTCTACGTCGATCTGGTCGGGCACCGCGACGAAGAGCCTGTGGCAAAGGCGTTGGCCGCCCTGAAAGAACGCTCGGCGTTCTTGAAGGTGCTGGGCTCTTACCCCATGCAATAGGGCGGCGATGAGTGAAACCGATGTCGCCCCGGCTTCGACTTTTTCCGGACAGCCACTGGTAGATGTGGTGGCTGTGGTGGGGGTGGGCCTGATCGGAGGCTCCTTCGCCGCCGCCTTGCGACAGGCGGGCGCCGCAACCACGATTCTGGGGGCGGGTCGTCGGCCCCAAACACTGGCTCAGGCCCGGCGCCTGGGCCTTATCGACGAAGCTGTCACGCTTGAAGAGGCCGCCAGGCGGGCCGACCTGATTTTATTGTCGGTGCCCGTGGGGGCGACTGAGTCGGTGCTGGCCGCCATGGCACCCCATTTGCGGCCCACAACGCTACTGACGGACGCCGGAAGTACGAAGGCCGACGTTGAACGGGCCGCCCGGTCGGCACTCGGCGATCGCATCGGGCAGTTCCTTCCGGGTCACCCCATTGCGGGTGCCGAAGCGAGCGGCCCCGAGGCCTCGCGTGCTGACCTGTACAACAAGCGTGTCGTGGTGCTGACGCCCTTGCCAGAAAACAGCGAATCGCAGCAGTCGTTGCTGAGGCGCGTCTGGGAAGCCTGCGGAGCGCGGGTGGTCAGCATGCAGCCCGACACGCACGATACCGCGCTGGCCAGTGTCAGCCACATGCCACATTTTCTGGCGTCGGTATTCATGGCGCAGGTGGCGGGTGCTGCCGATTCCGACCAGCGCATGGCGCTGGCAGGCACGGGTTTTCGCGACTTCACCCGCATTGCAGCGGGCTCGCCCGAGATGTGGCGCGACATCTTCCTGGCCAATCGCAAGGCCATGCTCGACGAGCTTGCCCAGTTCCGGGCTTTGCTCGACAGGGCCGAGCAAAGCCTGCACGATGAAGACGGGCAGGGCTTGTATGATTTTCTTGAACGCGCGGCGCTGGCGCGCCGCCTCTGGGGTAGCAGGAGCCGCTCATGAACTCTGAAGACAGCTTGTTGCTGCAGCCGCTTTCCATTGCCAAGGGTGCTTTGCACCTGCCCGGTTCCAAAAGTATTTCGAACCGGGTGTTGCTGTTGGCCGCCCTGGCGCAGGGCACGACACGGGTGACCGGGCTGCTCGAGTCGGACGATACCCGGGTCATGCTCGAGTCATTGCATGCCCTTGGTGTGGCCATGACCGAAATCGACGAAAATACGCTCGAAGTTCAGGGCGGAAGCCCGTTTCGCAACTCGCAGGCCGAACTGTTTTTGGGCAACGCCGGTACGGCGTTTCGGCCTTTGACTGCGGCCCTGGCCTTTATGCAGGGCGAGTACCGTTTGTCCGGCGTCGCCCGCATGCACGAACGACCCATCGGTGATCTGGTCGATGCGTTGCGACAGGCCGGTGCGCAAATTGATTATCTGGGCACTGAAGGCTACCCGCCCCTGGCCATCGGCCGGGCGGTGCCGGTTGCAGGCGAGCCGGTGCACATCAAAGGTTCGGTTTCCAGCCAGTTTCTGACCTCGCTTTTAATGGCCGGGCCCATACACACGGCGGCAACGGGGCAAGACCTGGTCATCGAAGTCGACGGCACCCTTATTTCGCGGCCCTATATTCTGATTACCCTTAACCTCATGGCCCGCTTCGGCGTGGACGTAAAGTGCGATGGCTGGCAGCGTTTCACCATTCCAGCATCGGCGGCTTACCGCTCGCCGGGGGCCGTCGCAATCGAGGGCGACGCATCGTCGGCCTCGTACTTTATGGCGCTGGGCGCTATTGGCGGCGGCCCCGTGCATATTCATGGGGTGGGGTCGCGCAGCATACAAGGCGACATCGCGTTTGCCGATACCTTGCAGGCCATGGGCGCCGACATTACGTGGCATGCCGATTCCATCGAGGTTCAGGGCATCAGGGTTGCGCAAGGC
>NZ_DATJBQ010000036.1:0-16883 GCF_035515275.1 Pusillimonas sp. | reverse complement strand
GCCCGGCTGCTGTCCGAGGACTTCCCCAATTACACGGCGGGGCCGCCTTCGGTGTTGATAGCGGAAGTTTCGGAAATTACCGATATGGACGGCCTGATCAGCCAGTTCTCGCGATCATAGGCCGCGACCGTCTGCCGACGGCTTGAGGGCGGGTGGGCACCGATCAGAACCCAGGGCCACTTCGTGGTTACCGGCGTCGCTCGTGTTGATGCCTGGCCCCGCCGGCCCTATTTCTATGCTCGTTAATGCGATGCGCGCGCTGCCCGGCACTACGTGGCTGGTGCGCTTCGTGGCGTCGCTGTCGTTCAACCCGATTGCGTGATTCGTAGTGGTGGCGTCGTGTCTCGGCGCGATGCGGCCTGTGCGGTTGGTAACGCCTGTCATATGTCCGGTGATCCGGGCGGTGCGAATAGTAGCCGCGAGGGCTGTGGCCATTATCGTAGTAACCGTGGTAGGTGGTGTACCCGCTGTGAGATCGGTAGTGGCCCGAATCGTATGCACAAGCAGAAACGGTTAAAGCCAGGCCGACCACTACAACGCTACGTATCCATCGCGGCCACGTAATGTGGCGCAACCTCGTCGGCTTGCTGAAAAAGGTCAGGGGCATATTCGTATCCTGTCGGCTTTGGGGTGGTTTGTTCGAGCTAGCACAAGTTAATACTAATACCGAGCCCGGTCGCACGGATCACCCCCGAAACCGACCGAAACAAATCAGGAAGAATGAGGCGGGTTATGAAACCTCGTGAAATATCGCTGCATCAAACACAGGCCTGAAGCCACGTTTTAGGGGCATGGCGCCGGTTTGGTTTCGTGCTGCTTAATCCCGTCCCGCCTTGATAATTGCCTGGGCCAGCCCTTCTGGCTCGGTGAACCAGGCCTCGTGGCTACCCTGACACTCTACCAACCGAAACAGGCCCAGACGTTCTGACAGGCGCGGGTGCCACGGATAGCTGTGCGGCATGGCGGTGTCTTGTTGGCAGTTCACGTACGATTTGCCGATATGAAGTTGTGCAAGCGGCTGCGTCAGCGTTATAGACTCGGTAAAGGTGCTGTATGGCTGCGGATTGAGCTTGGCATAACTGGATTCGGCCAGCTCCAGGTCGGCGTCGTTAATGAAGGCCTCGCGCCACACTGGAAACGGCAGCATCACGGCGTTGTTGTTCTCGGCGGCTATGGCATCGAACATTTCTATGTAGTGCGGGGGCACCAGATCGTTAAGGCATTGGCCGTCTTCTGGAACAAAGGCGTTTACGTAAACTAGCCGCTTAAGCCGCTCGGTGATTCGGCTGGCAATCCCGGAAATAACCATGCCGCCATAGCTGTGGCCGACCAGACGCACATCGCGCAGATTGTTTTCTGCTATGTACTGCACAGCAGATTCGATGGCGTCATTCAGCCCGGTGCGGCTGCGATCGTCGCCGGGGCGGTTGCCCGCCAAGGTGGGGCAATGAACCGTATGTCCGCTTGTGCGTATATAGCCGGCAACGGTTTCCATTTCGGCGCCTGTATGCCAGGCCCCGTGAATGATTACATAAGTATCAGCCATCTTCGTCTCCTGGTTTTAATAATGGGGCCGCATGTTTTTTGCGTGGCCAACCGCTTGCTGGCGCTTAATGCGCCCAGATGTACTTGTACGCGGCTCTGAGGCTAAAGCGCAAGCACATTCAGCGTTGGCCCGGCTGGTTTGCGCTGCGGAAGAGCAAGGCCGTCGCCATGGATTTCTGTTAATCTTTTCCCGCCCTTCACGTTGCAAGGGTCTGTACCAAGACCTGAAGATAACTTATGGCCCTGCGCGCCACCATATACAAAGCCGATCTGAATATTGCCGACAATGATCGTGGCTACTACGGTAGCCACAGTCTTACTTTGGCCAGGCACCCTTCGGAAACGGACGAGCGCATGATGGTGCGCATGCTGGCCTATGCGCTGTTTGCAGACTCGAGCGAAGCGCTCGAGTTCACGCGCGGGCTCTCGGCTACCGAAGAGCCCGATCTGTGGCGCAAGGATCTTACGGGCGCCGTTGTTCAATGGATAGAAATCGGCCTTCCGGACGAACGGCGCATTCTGAAAGCTTGCGGCAGGGCGGACGAGGTGATCGTGATGGCATACGGGCGCAATGCAGGGCTGTGGTGGCAGGGCGTTCAGAACAAGGTGGCCCGCAGCGACAAGCTAAGCGTATATATATTGGATGCTGAGGAAACTGTTGCGCTGGCTGATTTGGCTGCGCGCAAAATGACGCTGAACATTAATGTTCAAGATGCCGATGTGTGGGTGTCGTGCGATGAGGGCAGTGCGAGTGTGCACCTGCGCAAGTTGCGCTAGCCGGTGTCCATTGCAAAAAATTGCTTCACTTCTGCTTACACCCTTTAGCATCCCAGAAACGTTGCAATGTTATGATTCTTAAAGAGAAGCACTGCGCTCAGGGCGCGGTGCTTCCTGTTTATTAATCACGCAGTCCGTACATGCGCGGCCCCACGCAATAAATATACAGGCGCCGGCAACTTATGTACCAACCTCATGAAATCAAGCAACCCGAGCCTTTTCGGGGCCTTCTTCTAAGAGTACATAAGCGTATGGGCGCCCGGACCGATGAATAGAAAAAACTCTTCACCTTCACTACTTCATATTGAGCCATTTGAGCTGTTGCTTCGCAAGGCTCGTCATCAAACTTCTGCATGCGCCGCTGCGCTTTGTCTTGTAGGAAGCGCCCTTGCCACCCCAACCGCATGGGCCAACGAGTTTGCCGCCGTCGATGACGCAGTCATGGAGTCAAGCCAGTTGGCCGTTCTGGAAACGGCTGTTCAGCCAGAGCCGGCTGTACAGCCAGAGTCGACAAAGCAGCCCGAGCCGATAGAGTCGACTGAACCGACAGAACTGGCGAAGCAACGGGCTCAAGCGGATCAGTCAGACCCCGCTGCGTCTTCAACCGAGGCAAAAAATCCAACCGACATTTCTATAACACCGGCGCATGAAGCTGCGGCCTCAGCGGAGTCTGCCCTGGGCATCGACCTTTCGATGGTGCAAGACTTGGCCGTTATTATTGAAGAGGCGCGCAAGCAGGCGCAGGTTGAATACCTTGCCGAAAAACTAAGGAAGTCGCCCCAGACAGTACAGCGCTATGTGCAACTCGCCTGGGATGAGGCTCAGCGGCGCGTTGGGCTTCGCCCCGAGCTGCTAATAGCCATCATGCACAAAGAAAGCACCTTCCAGCCAAAAGTGCAAAGCAGCTATGGTGCGCAGGGATTGATGCAAGTGGTCAGGCGTTGGCATCGCGACAAGCTGCACGCATCCGAGTCGTTGTTTGATCCGGTCGTGAACGTGCGGGTGGGGTCCGATATATTGGAAGAGTATCTGGAGATGGCTGAAGGCGATCTTTCAAAGGCCTTGGCCAAATACTCTGGAAATGCCCGTGGCTATGCGAACACGGTGATCAGCGAGTCTCGCAAGCTCGCCCGGGTTGCCGATATGGCTGCGGCTGAAGTCGCGGTTACGCCTGAGTTGTTCCTACAAGCCTCAGCCGATCAGGCCGGCTAATCGCGCAAGCGCCGCCTGCCGCGGTGGCCTGAACAAATTAACGCCGATGTCATACCGCCCTTTGGGCGCTACGACATTGGCGTTTTTTCTTGGGCATGCCTTTTGCTAAAGCGAAAGGCGTGCGCCCCGCAAGCAAGCATCGACCGGGCAACGCGATGAATAGCTTTTAATTATCACAAGCTTCATACAGAATCAGGAGCAATCATGCGATCCATACTTTTATGGCTGTTGGGTATTCCCATTCCGATCATTATTTTGCTGGCCATATTTCTGTAAGCACACCGGTGCGTCACTATAGAGGGGAATATCATGCAAAGAACTGAAGCTTATCCGGGGCGTGGGCCTGCTACGTATCCCCTGAACGAATCTACCAGTTCCGCCGTATCGTGGGCGGCTGTATTTGCGGGGGCGGTGATAGGGGCGGCACTCATGGCAACCTTGGTCATCGGGGGCGCGGGCTTGGGGTTGCTGGCTGTGTCCCCCTGGCAGAATGACGGTGCCTCGGGTACCACTGTGGCAATAGGATCCGTGCTGTGGTTGTTCGTTACACAGATTATTGCTTACGGCGTTGCCGGGTACGTAACAGGGCGGCTACGAACCAAGTGGACGGACACGGGAAGCGATGAAATCTACTTTCGCGACACGGCGCACGGCTTTCTTGTCTGGGCCTTGAGTTTTGTCGTGGGCCTGCTGATTTTTGGCTGGACGGCGGCTTCTGTCGTTTCAGGCACGGCCAAGGCGGGTGCACAGGTGGTGTCGGCGACGGCTGGGCAAGTGGCAAGCGTCGGCAGTTCTGAAGACACAATGGACTACTTCGCCGGGGCGCTATTACGACCCGCAGATGCCGGGGGGGTAGACGGGGAGGGCGATGCTCGCAGCGACGTGGCGGCAATTCTTGCCCGAAGCATGGCGCAAGGCAAGATCTCTGATTCTGATGAGCGCTATTTGGTTCAGCTCATCTCTCAACGCGCAAACCTGAATGAAGCCGATGCCCGCGTTCGTTTGAACGAAATCAGCGGGCAAGCCAAGCAGGCTGTTGAAGAGGTAGAGGTAAAGGCCCGCGAAGCGGCTGACGCAGCAAGAAAATACGCCGCTACATTTTCGCTTTGGGCTTTTGCGTCATTGTTGCTTGGTGCGTTCATAGCAAGCCTTGCCGCCACAATGGGCGGCCGAGCCCGAAACCTTTGACGCACGCGTCACCCACTGCGGGGCACGGGCGGCTTGTCAACGGCCGAGTCGGCCCCGCTCGGGCATTGGTCGACCAGGCTGCCCAAACTCGCCCGATAGGTCCGGTTAGCTCCGGCCTATCGGGTTTGATCTTGAGGGCCGGGTTGAGCAGGTTCGTACGATTTATTGGTAGGATTCAGTTAAGCGCTTTACCGGACCATGAAATTCCAATGACAATTATTCCCGCCATAACAAAACACACCCTTGCGGCAGCAGTTGCCTTAGGCTTGGGGGCCTCTGCTTTCGCTGCTTCGCCCGCCGTTGACGAGGCCTTGAAGGCGGCCATTGCGAGCGACCAGCGCACACCGGCCTTTGTACAGCGCGACGCCTTTCGCAATCCGTACCAGACTCTTACGTTCTTCGGCATTCAGCCGAACATGACCGTGGTTGAACTGAGCCCAGGGGGCGCCGGCTGGTATACCGAAATTCTTGCCCCGTACTTACGTGAGTCGGGTCATTACATTGCCGCGGCTTATGGCGAAAACTCTCCAAAAGAGTACCGGCGCGGCTATACCGCGAACTTCAAGAAGAAACTGGCGTCAGACCCTGCCCGTTTCGACAAGGTAGAGTTGACCGTATTCGAGCCGCCTGCCGAGCTCAATTACGCAGCGCCCGGTAGCGCCGATCTGGTCCTTACCTTCCGCAACCTGCATAATTGGCTGTCTTATGGCGACGACAGCATGAAGCGTGTGTTTCAAAGCGTCTACGAGACATTGAAACCCGGTGGCGTGTTTGGCGTGGTCGAGCACCGGCTTCCCGAAAGCATGCCCCAGGACGCCACCGCCAGCTCGGGCTACATGCACGAGTCTTACGTTATTGACATGGCCAAAAGCGTGGGCTTTGAGCTGGCCGGAAAGTCTGAAGTCAACGCCAACCCCAAAGACACTGCCGACCACCCGGGCGGCGTATGGGCATTGCCGCCCAGCTATCGCAATAAAGACAAAGATCGCGACCATTACCAGGCTATCGGTGAAAGCGACCGCATGACGCTTAAGTTTGTGAAGCCTTGAGCCTAGCAATGGGTGGGTCAGCCTTTATCGGTGCGAGTCGATCTCAGCCAGGCCAACACCCCTCGCCCTGCAGCCCGCCCGCTGGCAAAGCAGGCGGTCAGCAGATAGCCGCCGGTGGGGGCCTCCCAGTCCAGCATCTCTCCGGCACAAAATACACCGGGTAGCGCCTGCAGCATCAGATTTTCATCCAGCCCGTCGAACTGCACACCGCCTGCGGTGCTAATGGATTCGGCCAAGGGGCTTAAGCCATTTAAATATATGGGCAGGCGTTTGATGCCGGCGGCCAGTGCGTTGGGTTCGTCGAACGCGGTGTCAGGCAGACATTCGTGCAGCAGCGCAGTTTTTACGCCTTTCAAACCCAGCCGACTGCTCAGATGGCTGGACCACGAGCGGGCGCCGCGCGGGCGGGCTACTTCAGTCAGTACCTGCTTCAGGGGGCGATCGGGCAGGAGGTCGACATATAACGTTGCCGTGCCGTTGGAAAGCAAGGTTTCGCGCAAATTGGCCGACCATGCATAGATCAGCCCGCCTTCCAGGCCATCTGCGGTGACCATGCATTCGCCCCGACGCATTTCAAACTCACCTTGCGGCGCGATGGCAATGTTTTTAAGCGGTTGGCCGGCAAAACGGTCTGAAAAATAACCGGACCAATTACAACGAATGCCGCAATTGGCGGGAAGCAGCGGTGCTACCGCAACACCGCGGGCTTCAAGCAAGGCTTGCCATGCGCCGTCTGAGCCCAATCGGGGCCAGCTTGCGCCGCCCAGGGCCAGCACCACGGCGTCGGGACGAGCCGTTGCGGTGCCTTGCGGCGTATCGAATGTTAAGGCGCCTTCGCCGTCCCAGCCGCGCCAAACATGGCGCGTGTGAATCTCAACGCCTGCGCTACGCAAGCTGCGCAACCAAGCCCGCAACAACGGGGCGGCCTTCATCTCTGTTGGAAACACACGGCCCGACGAGCCGATAAAGGTGTCGATGCCCAGATCGCGGGCCCATTGACGCAAAGCGTCTGCGTCCCATTGGTCGAGCCAGGCTGAAACCACGGCCTTACGGTTGCCGAAGCGCGAACGGAATTCATCGGCCGGCTCGCTGTGCGTCAGGTTGAGTCCGCCGCGCCCGGCCAGCAGGAACTTGCGTCCCACCGAGGGCATTGCATCGTAAACGGCCACTTGCACACCGGCGTGGGTAAGCGCTTCGGCCGCCGTCAGCCCGGCTGGGCCGCCGCCAATTATTGCTACGGTAGGAGAGGGCATGAAATCAGGAAATCGGGCTTGAAGTTGAGGAAGGGTGGCGTAATTGTATTGTGCAGGGTTGCTGCTTGATGCCGAACGCCCCGGCGGCAGGCAGCTAAAACTTGCGACGGCGCCTGGCTTACGATGCATATCACGGGCAATGCCCCATGAACTCACCCCTTTGAAATCGTTTAATATGCCGGAACTTCCATCACTAACCAGTTTGGCCACATGACGCTATCAGCGGCCTTGCGAGCATTGTATAGCCGCCACTCTTACGGAGTGCTGGCCCTGTTGCTGCTCGCCATGCTGGTTCGGGGCACTATCCCGGCCGGATACATGCCCGACATCAACGCGCTGCGCGACGGCCGCATTGCCATCACCTTGTGCCTTACGCCGGGTGCCGGGGCTTCCGTGCAAGAGGCCTGGGTCAATGTCTGGGGCGAGGCAGATCACAACGAAAGCCTTTCCGCCGGCGAGCTGGAATGTCCTTTCGGGGTGCTGGGTAATCTGGCGGCGCTTGAGTCTGCGTCAGGTCTGTCGTTGCTGGGGCTGGTTCTTAACTGGCTGTCTCTTCCCCGGGTCACCAACCACGCACTGCCGGTCATGGGCGCTAGGGGCCCGCCTCTTGGGGCGCGTGCTCCGCCTGCCGAATTCTTCAGTTGACCCAGGTTCGTTAATCACGTCTTGGGTTTTTTTGCTCGTGGTGCGTCGTCAGGCCGTGTTCGCTCCGGTATTAACGCGCATCTGTCTGCAGCGTCTTTTCTGAATTGTTGCTTGGGATTGCCGACTGATGCCGGCGCGGCCGTGCCGTGCGCGGGTTGCATGTATGCACGGGCGGCAAAAGCTTGAAGAAGGGCGCTGTCACCTGCTAATGAAGAACCTACAACCATGACACAAACCCTTTCCCTGGCGCGCATCGAGACGTTTCGCGCCTTCGCTTCTTGCGCGGCTGCTATTGGCGCCCCTACTTTCCGCCGCTTCGGTGCTCGCGCATCCGTGCTCGCCATCTCGTTGGCGGCAGCCTTTCCGGCCTGGTCGCAAATGCCTCACCACCAGCAGCCGGCCCGGCTGGATCCGATCGTTGTAACCGGGGTCGCGCCCGATTCGCCGCTTACTTTCACGACCGATCCGAAACGGCCCAGGCAGCCCCTGCCGGCCAGCGACGGTACTGATTATCTCAAGACTATTCCGGGGTTCTCGGCCATACGCAATGGCGGCAGCAACGGCGACCCTGTATTGCGCGGCATGTTCGGTTCGCGCTTGAACATTCTGATGAATGGAACCTCGATGCCGGGGGCCTGCCCCGCCCGCATGGATGCCCCCAGCTCCTATATTTCGCCTGAGAATTTCGATGAGTTGACGGTGATAAAAGGTCCCCAATCCGTTTTGTGGGGGCCGGGCTCGTCGGCCGGAACCATTCGGTTCAATCGGTTGCCGCCCGGGTTCACCGAGCTGGGCGTGCTGTTCGACGGTCGCCTGACCGGCGGTTCGTGGGGCCGCAACGATCAGGCACTGGATCTGGGGGCAGGAAACGACAAGGTTTATGCGCGTGTCACAGCCAATCACTCGCATTCGCAAGACTACAAAGACGGCGACGGCAACATCGTGGCCTCGCGCTGGGACAAATGGAATGCCGACGTGGCGCTGGGCTTCACGCCCGATGCCGATACCGTGATCGAACTGTCTGCCGGTACCGGCGACGGCGAAGCGCGTTATGCGGGGCGCGGCATGGACGGCGCGCAGTTCAAGCGGGAAAGCCTGGGTTTAAGGTTTGAGAAAGACAACATGGGCAAGGTGCTGCGTAAGGTCGAGGCCATGCTCTATTACAACCATGCCGACCATGTCATGGACAACTATTCGTTGCGCACCTTTACGCCGGGCGGCGGCATGAGCATGCCGATGGCCTCGAACGTGGATCGCAGCACCTGGGGCGCTCGCGTTGCCGCGACGCTGGACCTGGCCGACACCCTGAGCCTGGTTACGGGTATGGACATGCAAGACAGCAGCCATCGACGTCGCAATGCGATGGGGCGTGGCGCGTGGCGTGACCAGGCCTGGAACAAGGATGCGCAAATGAATAACTTGGGCGCCTTTGGCGAACTGACCTGGAGCATGAGCGAATCGTCGCGCCTGATAGGCGGTGCGCGCGTGGACCGGGCTTCGGCGAAAGACCACCGACCAGGCACCGGGGGCGGCATGATGGCTGCCGCCAGCCCCACAGCGGGCGAGCGCCGCAGCGAAACCCTGCTCAGCGGTTTCGTGCGCTACGAGCAGGACCTGGTGTCGCTTCCTGCCACCTTTTATGTCGGGCTGGGCCACGTGCAGCGTTTTCCCGATTACTGGGAACTGTTCTCGCCCACGCTGGGGCCGCAAGGCGAGCCCAATGCCTTTGCCGGTGTTCGGCCGGAAAAGACCACGCAGCTTGATCTGGGCCTGCAGTACGAAACCGAGACGCTGCAGGCCTGGGTTTCGGCTTATGTAGGGCGGGTCAACGACTTTATCTTGTTCGACTACAGCACACGAAACATGATGGGTGCGCTCAGCCAGGCTCGCAACGTTGATGCGCGTATCGCGGGAGGGGAAATGGGCGTTTCGTTCAAACCCGCTTCTCGTTGGAGGCTTGGTACGACGCTGGCCTATGCCTGGGGCAAGAACACCTCTGACAACATGGCCATGGCGCAGATGCCACCGCTTGAGGCGCGCTTTAGCGCTGCGTACGACGATGGAGTCTGGTCGGGCGGCGCCCTATGGCGATTGGTCGCTTCGCAAAGTCGCTATGCGCGCGACCACGGCAACGTCGTGGGCAAAGACTTTGCAGGCAGTGGCGGTTTTGGCGTGCTGTCGCTGAACGGGGGTTACAAGGTGAACAAGCAGGTTCAGCTTACGTTCGGCATCGATAACGTGTTCAATAAAACCTATGGCGAACACCTTAATATGGCCGGTAACTCAGGCTTTGGCTTTCCGGCGGAAACCCGAATCAACGAGCCTGGGCGTAATTTCTGGGCCAGCCTGCGCCTGAGTTTCTAGCCAAGCTCCCACGGGGAGCGGCCGAGTGCGTTATAACGTTATAGTGCCCAATCAATTTCAGCGTATGAAGCAGCCTTTTGCTCGACGAGTTCGCGCAGCGCAGCCCGACAGGCCCAGGCTGCTGATGCTGAACAAGCCCTTCGACGTTCTGACGCAGTTCAGCGACGACCAGGGCCGCCCCACGCTTAAAGATTTTGTCAACGTTCCGGGTGTCTATCCGGCCGGACGCCTGGACCGCGACAGCGAAGGCCTGCTGTTGCTCTGCAATGACGGCCGCCTTCAGGCGCGCATTGCCGACCCTCGGCACAAAATGGCCAAGACCTATTGGGTTCAAGTCGAGGGCGAGCCCAGCCCCGAACAGCTGCAACGCCTTTGCCGTGGAGTCGACTTGAAAGACGGGCTGACCTTGCCGGCGCAAGCGCGCCAGATAAACGAGCCCGATATCTGGCCCAGGCATCCGCCCGTGCGGTTTCGAAAAAGCATTCCGACCACGTGGCTGGAACTGACCATACAAGAAGGCCGCAACCGCCAGGTACGGCGAATGACCGCCGCGGTCGGCCTGCCCACCCTGCGACTGGTGCGAATGCGCATAGGCCCATGGGAACTGAACGGCTTGCAGCCCGGCCAATGGCGCGAACTTGATCCCACCATAAGCGATTAACATACGTCTGTTGAAAGGCGTGGTGCCACGCGAGCAATCAGGTCAGCAAGAAAGGATTCGATATTTACAAAGCCTACCTACTTCTAGCATTGGCAACCCTGTTCTGGGGCGGTAATTCTGTCGCGGGAAAATTGGCGGTCGGGCATGTTTCGCCGATGGTCATTGTCATTTTTCGCTGGGTAAGTGTCATGGTGGCCCTGTATTTCTTCAACCGCGAGCAGATCAAAGAAGATTGGCCGGTGATGCGCTCGCGTATGCCGTACCTGCTGTTCTTGGGCGCCCTGGGGTTTACCGGGTTCAGTGTGTCGCTCTATTATGCGTTGATCTACACCTCGGCCATTAATGCCAGCATTTTGCAGGGTGGAACGCCGTTGGTCGTTTTTGCGGCCAGTTATGTGCTGTATTCAAGCCGGATCACTGTTGAACAGGCGGTCGGCTTTCTAATTTCATTCGTCGGCGTGCTGGTTATAGCCGCGCACGGCGAGCTGGACAACCTGATCGGCCTGAATATCAATTTTGGCGACGCCTTGATACTGGTCGCGATCATTGGGTATGGCATTTACACGGCCGCGTTGCGCAGCAAGCCGCCAATGCACTGGACCAGCCTGATGTTCGTGTTGTGTCTGGGGGCATCGATATCGTCGTTTCCCATGCTGGTGCTCGAGATAGCGCAAGGGGCCGCCATATTTCCCGACCTGCAAGGCTGGCTGGTGCTTGCCTACATCGTTATTTTCCCCACCTTGCTGGGCCAGGTTTTTTACATCCGGGCCGTAGAGCTTATAGGCGGGAACCGTGCCGGGCTGTTTATTAACCTTTTACCCCTGTGGGGGGCCGTACTGGCTGTGGTGCTGCTAGGCGAGGCGTTTCATCTTTTTCATGCCGTGGCCCTGGCGCTTATTTTGGCTGGTATCGGCCTTGCCGAATACGGGGGCCGGAAGCTAAGCCAGCAGAAGTAGACGTTTTATCCGTTGGCGGGGCGAATCCGAACGCGGCCCTGGTAACGGTCGTGTTTTGCGCCGGGGGCGAGTCAGGAACCAGACCGGCCCCGATCGCGAAGGTCTTTAATGGCCACCACCAAGGTTGCGCTGACCACCAGGGCGATGACGCCGAACCCCACAATGACCGCGATTCCCCACGAACCAGAGAACTCAAGCGCGGCAAAGGTGGCGGCTGTTATAACCGCTATGCCCACCGAGGTTCCGATGCGTTGTCCGGTTTGCAAGATGGCTCCCGAGCTGCCGGCGTAGCTTAAAGGCACATCGGTCAAGGTTAGCGCCTGATTGGGGCTTATTACCAAGCCTTGGGCAATACCAATAAATGACAGGGTCAATACCAGCCACCAGATGTTAAGCAGGTTTTTTTCGTGCAGGAACGCGACCAGCATGCTTAGCGTCAGCCCCAGTAGTGCCAACAGAATGCCCCCAATAACGATGCTGCGGCCGTATTGGGTGACGCGCTTGCCGGCCCAATGGGCCGCGTAGGCGGAGAGCAGGGCCGACGGCACGCCGAACAAGCCTGTCTCGAGGGCCGTTTTGCCGCTGCCCAGTTGTACGTACAAGGCAACCAGCACCCATACACTGGTCATGCCCAGAAAGTACATCAGCATGATCAGCACGCCGTTGGCGAAACTGGAGATCGAAAACACGTTGAGGTCGACCATGGGGCTGCCGCCCATGCGGGCGTGTCGGCGCTCCCAGAGCACCCATAAATAGGTCAGCAGCAAACCGGCGGGCAATAACAGCCAGGTTGCAGGTGAGGTGCGAAACTCGACAAACGGAAAGAGCAGTGACAGTACGGCCACGCCCAGCAAGCATGCGCCGATGGGGTCGAGTGAACGAAACAGATCAAGGCCGCGGTGAAGCCGTGTTTGGCCGGCGCTGGGCAAGAAGCCGATCAGCGGGCGCGGAAACCACCGCAGGCCCAAGGCAATGGTGACTATGCCTATGGGCACGTTGATCAGGAAGGTAAGCCGCCAGCCAAGTGCCGGTCCGCCTAATTGTATTAACAGCCCGCCCAGTACGGGCCCGATGGCGACCGAAAAGCCCACGACCGTGCCCAGATAACCGAAAGCCCGGCCGCGCTCAGCGCCCCGAAAGTACTGCTGGATCATGCCTATGCCCTGGGGGCTGAGAATTCCTGACCCCATGCCTTGCACAAAACGGGCTATGTTCAGTGAACCGGCGTCGGGAGCCAGGCCGGCACCGATCGACGCCAGCGTGAACAGGGCGGTTCCAAAAAGAAACAGCCCGCTGCGACCCAGAATATCGCCGGCGCGCCCCGCGCTGACCAGCACAACTCCAAACGTCAGTGCATAACCTGACAGCACCCACTGTATGTCTGATTGCGTGGCCTTAAGACTGCTTTCTATGGACGGAAGGGCCACGTTGACAATACTTACCCCCACCAGAGACATGAAAAGCGCCACCAACAGCACGACAAGAATACGCCAGCGGGCCGGGTCCGGTCTGAACTCTGAGGCTTTTTTCTTGGGGGCGGCCATGGGCGTATGTGCGGTGTGTCAAAAAAGAAGGATCGTCTGGTGGTGTCGTCATTCTACTCGCGCGGTATAGAATGGCCAGAAAGCCTGCGCAAGCAAGCACACTGCGCGGGTACGCAACACAATCACAGTGCCCAACCAAACACTTGTCAGTCCACTCAGGAGCCCGGCCATGGCAAAGCTACGGCATATCGCGCTAAGCGTAAATGATCTCGAGGCGGCTACCCGCTTTTATCAAGAAGTATTCGGCCTTGAAAAAGTGGGCGAAGAAACCCTTGAGGCCGGCTCGGGCGTTTACCTGACCGACGGTGTCGTAAACCTGGCGTTGTTAAAGCTCAAGGGTACTGATTTTGTCGGTACCCACCATTTTGGTTTTATCGTCGACGACACCGACAAATTCGGCCAGCGTATCAAAGCCGCCGGCGGCGAATTCTTTTTTGCCATGGGCGAGGGCGGGAAAACCAATGCCGAGCTTAAATACAAAGACCCGCAGGGCATTGTTTTTGATATTTCTAAAACAGGCTGGGACGGTAACTCGGACATTTAATTGATCGCTTGCAGACGCTGCCCCAAGCGCGTCTATTTGCGGACATCGTCCGAGTGAATCTGCAAGGCTTCCAAAAACCTGGAAACCATGTTGTAGGTAGCGATGGTGGCGGTCAGCTCGACCATCAGCCGGTCGTCAAAATAGGTTTTTACGGTGTTGAAGACGAAGGCGGCCGGGCAGCGTGCTTTGCTGCCGGATGCCGGTCAGGTGAGTGAGCCAGCCGCGCGCCACAGTAGGGCTGTGCAACAACATCTGGTACAAATGCAGCACGCTGCCGCGTTCGGCAATAATTTGATCGACCAACGATTTTGCGTCGGGGGCGGACAAGTCTGCGTAGGGTAGGCGAGCCATCAGAAATCGTGCACCAAACCACGGCTCACGAACTGGCGGGCGATACGGCGACCCTGCATCGATATTTGGGCGTGTAACTTATGACGTAACGCAGGCAAGTGGCCTTGCGTTTACGACTGGACACGCTGTTCTTAACGGTGGCATCCAAACATCCGTCGTAGAATGGTTTTTTAACTGTTGCTACGAGGTGCATGATGAGTCAATTAAAAATTGCAGTCATTGTTGGTAGCCTGCGTAAAGAATCGTTCAATGCGGCGTTGGCCGAAGGCTTGATTCGGCTTGCGCCTTCTACGCTTCAGTTCACCAAGCTTCGTATAGACGACCTGCCCTTGTACAACCAGGACAGCGACGCCAACCAGGCCGATTCTGTTAAACGGCTGAAAACTGAAGTGGCCGCAGCCGACGGCGTGTTGTTTGTTACTCCCGAGTACAACCGCTCGGTGCCGGGCGTTCTTAAAAACGCGTTAGACAACGCATCGCGTCCCTACGGCAAAAGTGCCTGGGCGGGCAAGCCGGCGGGTGTCATAGGCGCCTCTATCGGAAGCATCGGCACTGCCCTGGCCCAGCAGCACTTGCGCAATATTCTTGCTTACCTCGACATGCCGGTTTTGGGGCAGCCCGAAGCATTTATTCATGCCAAAGAAGGCTTGTTCGAAAGAAACGGCGACATTGCTGCGGCCAGTCGCGAGTTCTTGCAGGGCTGGATCAATGCCTATGCCGAGTTTGTCGCGCAGCACGTCAAGGCAAAACAAGCTTAGCAGGGCAAAATGCGGCTAGCGCAAAAAAAGCCGGGCGTGGGGTCACGCTCGGCTTTTCTTTGGCCCGTGGCGCGTTGCGGCTTACTGTTCGGGCATGGCCGACGAATGGTGGCTGGTGATCAGCCATTGGTTGTTGGCCCATTCGTAGGTGTAGGTGTAGCGGGCCCTGACCTGCTTGCCCGAGGTGCCGTAGGTAAAGGTATATAGCCCCGCATCTACGGCCGAGTTGCAGCCAATGAGGATCATGCGGGAATCAATCTTGCCATTGGGCTGCACTTGCAGGAAGTGTTCGAAGTAGTCTTCTTTTTCTTCGGCCGTAACGCGAGGCTTGTTGGAAACCGTAGGAAGCAAAATCGAACGCTGGGCGTAGTTGGCAACTACCTTTTTGGGATCGCCCGTTTGCAGGGAACCGTTCCAGCGTTCGAACAAGGCGGCCACTTCGTGCTCGTTAACAGGTTGGCAGGCCTGTGTGGTGCTGGCCGTGCTGGGCTTGGAACCCGAAGGGCCGGCAGCGCAACCTGCCAACGTAAAGGCCAGACCCATCGACAAGTACAGTATTTTTTTCATTGCGGTGTTTTCCACTTGTTGTTTGATTGTTGTTTTACTGCTGAAGTTTTACGGAACGGTATCCATGCCCGGCATGCCGCCCTCGTTTACCATGCGCGAAATCTGCTTGGTGTCCGACCGGGTGAATTTAAGCCGCACACCTGCGCCGCCGCCGTTTTCGTCAATGAATACGGCACCCAGGTCTTCAAGACTTTCGCGCAACGTACGAACCTCTTCCTGGGTGGGTTCATCGAGTTTTTGCTCGAACTTTTCAATGGCCCGCCGATCGATGCCCGAACGGCTGGCCAACTTGCCTATGGTTATTTCTACCAAGGCGCGCGCGGCGCGGCACTGTGCTCCAGTAATCATTGTAGGCTCTCCGGTTGTCTGGCTGTTACTTTACCTCGCGGCACACCTTTTCGTACACCACTACACGCGTAGTGATGCGGAGTGCGAGGGTCAGGCGGGAAGGGCTTTTAGACGACGCGGCCGTGCGCTGGTGCCCCCCATCGGCGCGGCCGGCGGGTGGGCGCGGTGCGTGCCGAACACGCTGACGGCATCAAGCAGGTTGTTGGCCTGTTCTTGTAGCGAGAGGGTGGAAACGCGTGCCTGATCGACCAGCCCGGCATTATGGTGCGCAGCTTCGTCGATACTGGCGATTGCATTGTTGACCGTGCTGATGCCCTGGCTTTGCTCGATGCTTGCCTGCTCGATTTGTACGAACAGTTCGGCGACCCCGCTGACGCTGGCAGCCAACCTGTCGATGGCAACTCCTGCCTGGGTAACCTGCTCGTTGCCGCTTTGAATTGCCTGCACGGAATCTTCGATAAGCGCTTTGATCTCTTGGGCCGCTTTGGCGCTGCGTTGCGCCAGGCTTTGCACCTCGGATGCCACCACGGCAAAACCTTTGCCTTGTTCTCCAGCACGTGCGGCCTCGACGGCGGCATTAAGCGCCAGCAGGTTGGTCTGAAACGCGATGCTGTCGATGACGGTGACGATATCGGCGATACGGCTGGAAACCGAGTTGATTTCACCGATGGTCTGAACGGCCTGACTCATGGCCTGGTTGCCTTGCAAGGCCATATTGGTGGCCGAGGCAACCTGTTGGCTTGCCTGCGCCGCGCCCGAAGCATTTTGCGTGACAATGGCCGAAAGCTGCTGAATGGACGAGGCGGTTTCTTGTACGGTGTCGGCCTGGCGTCGGCTGCGATCTTGAAGCTCGGTGTTGGAAGAAGAGATGCTGTCAGCTGCCAGGGCGATGGTGTCGGCGCTTTGACGCACCCGGGCAATGGAGCGCGCAACGGTTTGCAGCGCACTGACCAGTGCCAGCGCACCCTTGCTTTGAACCCGGGCGTGTAGGGGCTGCAGGTTGATATGCGTGTTGCCCTCGGGGCATAACGACGCCACCACATACTCGAGCTCGGCTGCTTGCACGGCGTCACGATGCAGCCATACTGCCACATAGCAAAGTATGGCCGACTCCACAACGA
>NZ_DATJBQ010000035.1:0-20012 GCF_035515275.1 Pusillimonas sp. | reverse complement strand
CGAGATTATTTCGCGCTCCATGGACTATAGAAACACTTTAAATCTGCCCGAAACCCCTTTTCCGATGCGGGGAGACCTTGCCAAGCGAGAGCCGCGCTGGGTCGCCGAATGGGAAGAAAACAAAGTGTACGAGGCGATCCGAAAGGCCGGTCAGGGCCGCCCGAAGTTCGTGCTGCACGACGGCCCGCCCTACGCCAACGGCGACATCCACATTGGTCACGCCGTCAACAAGATCCTTAAGGACATCATCGTCAAAAGCCGCAGCATGGCCGGCTTTGACGCGCAGTATGTGCCGGGCTGGGACTGCCACGGCATGCCCATCGAAATCCAAATCGAGAAAAAATACGGCAAGAATCTACCCGTCGCCGAAGTGCAGGCCAAGGCCCGTGCGTATGCACTGGAACAGATCGAGCGCCAAAAGGTCGACTTCAAGCGCCTTGGCGTGCTGGGTGACTGGAACCGCCCCTACCTGACCATGAATCACGCCACCGAAGCCAACGAGCTGCGGGTGTTGGCCCGCATCATGGAAAAAGGGTTTGTGTTTCGTGGTCTCAAGCCCGTTAACTGGTGTTTTGACTGTGGTTCGGCGCTGGCTGAAGCCGAAGTCGAATACGCCGACCGGAAAGACCCGGCCGTGTATGTGGCGTTTCAGTTCAACGACCCCGCAAAAGTGGCCCACGCCTTCGGTCTGTCCGAAGCCGACGACGGTGCCATTGTGATCTGGACGACCACCCCCTGGACGCTACCCGCCAACCAGGCGCTTAACGTACATCCCGAACTCGACTATGCGCTGGTTCGCCTGGCCCGACCCCGCGCCACGGGTTCGCTGCTGCTGGTAGCCAAAGAATTGGTCCAGAGCTGCCTTGAAACCTGGAAGCTGGAAGGCAAGGTGGTGGCCACCGCCAAGGGCGCAGCCCTGGCCAACCTCGAGTTCCGCCACCCCTTGTACGAGGCCGACGCCGGCTACCAGCGCACCGCGCCGGTTTATCTGGCCGATTATGTTTCGCTGGATGCCGGTACCGGCATCGTCCATTCGTCTCCTGCATACGGGGTCGACGACTTCATCTCGTGCAAGGCTCACGGCCTGCGCGACGAGGACATCATCAATCCGGTCATGGGCGACGGCGTCTACGCCTCGACCCTGCCGCTGTTCGGCGGCCAACACATCTGGAAGGCCAACCCCGAGATCGTCAAAGCGCTTGATGCCGCCGGCGCCCTGCTGCGCGTCGACACGCTGGCACACAGCTATATGCATTGCTGGCGACACAAGACGCCCATTATTTACCGCGCAACCAGCCAATGGTTTGCGGGCATGGACAAGCAACCCAGCGAAGGCAAGACCTTACGTGAAGCCGCCCTTAAGGGCATCGAGCAGACCGAGTTCTACCCGGCCTGGGGGCGCGCCCGTCTGCATGCCATGATCGCCAACCGCCCCGACTGGACTCTTTCGCGTCAAAGGCAGTGGGGCGTACCCATGGCTTTTTTCGTACACAAAGAAACCGGCGAGCTGCATCCGCGCACCATCGAGCTGCTTGAGCAGGTTGCCCAAAAAGTCGAGCAAGGCGGAATCGAGGCCTGGCAATCGCTCGACCCGCGCGAGCTGCTGGGCGACGAGGCTGATCAGTACGAGAAAAACCGCGATACGCTCGATGTCTGGTTCGATTCAGGCAGCACGCACGCCACCGTACTGGGCGGGCCCGACAACGAGTTCAACGGCTCGCATGGCGACCTGCTTAAATGGCCGGCCGATCTCTACCTGGAAGGCTCCGACCAGCACCGCGGCTGGTTCCATTCGTCGCTGCTGACCAGTTGCATGCTGTACGGCCGTCCGCCTTACAAAGCGCTGCTGACGCACGGATTCGTCGTCGATGGTGCCGGACGCAAGATGAGCAAATCGGTGGGCAACGTCGTGGCCCCCCAGAAAGTGTCCGATTCGCTGGGTGCCGAGATTCTTCGCCTCTGGACTGCATCTACCGATTACTCGGGTGAACTTTCTATTTCAGACGAGATCCTGAAGCGCGTGGTCGAGGGCTATCGCCGCATCCGCAATACGCTCAAATTCTTGCTGGGTAACCTTAGCGATTTCGACCATGCCCGCGACGCCGTTGAACTGGACTCGATGTTCGAGATCGACCGCTATGCGCTGGCCATGACCGCCGCCATGCAAAGCGAAACGCTTGAAAACTACAAGCGCTACGAGTTTCACCCAGCGGTCGCGCGTCTACAGATTTTCTGCTCCGAAGACCTGGGCGCATTCTATCTTGACGTTTTAAAAGACCGCCTCTACACGACCGGGCAAAACAGCCTGGCTCGCCGCTCGGCCCAAACGGCGCTGTTTCATATCACCCATGCGCTGCTCAAGCTCATGGCGCCCATTTTGTCGTTTACTGCCGAAGAGGCCTGGAAAGACCTGCACGCCGGCCGCCCGAACACCATCTTTACCGAACTGTTCCATGCCCTGCCAGCTCAAGTCGACGCCGACTCGCTGACAGCCAAATGGAGCCGCCTGCGCGCCATTCGAGCCGACGCCATGCGTAGGATCGAAGAAGTGCGCGCTGCGGGGCACATCGGCTCATCGCTTGACGCCGAACTCGACCTGTACGCCGATGGCGACGACTACGAGCTGCTGGCCTCGCTGCTCGACGACCTGCGCTTCGTGATGATCGTTTCTCGCGCTCAGGCCCATCGCTCGGCTGGCGAACTGCGCATCGAAGTTAAAGCCACCGAGCACGCCAAGTGCGAACGCTGCTGGCACCATCGCCCAGACGTAGGGCACGACGAACAGCACCCCTCTTTGTGCGGGCGTTGCGTCAGCAACCTGTTCTCAACGGGCGAGGAACGTCGCCATGCCTGATAAGCCGGACGCTTCGGCCGCCCGTGCGCCGTTCATCCCGAAGCGCTTCTGGCTCTGGATGGCGGGAGCCCTGCTGATCGTCGTAGTTGATCAGTTGACCAAAAGCTATTTCAGCAGCCTGCTGAACTACGCTGAACGGCTGCCAGTATTCCCGTTTTTTGATTTCACGCTGCTGTACAACCCCGGAGCCGCCTTCAGTTTCCTGGCCGCCGAACAGGGCTGGCAGCGTTGGTTGTTTACCCTTATTGCAGTCGGTGCCATCGGCCTCATACTGCATCTATTGCGGCGCCACCCGCGGCAAACCCTTTTTTGCGTGTCGTTAACGTGCGTGCTGGGTGGGGCCACGGGCAATCTCATTGACCGCATCCAGCACGGCCATGTAGTTGATTTCTTGTTGTTTTATTGGAAAGACTGGTATTTTCCGGCCTTTAACGTGGCCGACATTGCCATTAGCTGTGGTGCCGCCCTGCTGATCCTCGACGAAATTTTGCGCATGCGGCGCGAGCGTCGGCGCCGGGCCGGGTCTGCGGCGTAATAACCAGCCACGCCGCCTATTTGCCGCCAGGGAACCACTATGCCTGACCTTGACCATCAACGTTTCGTACTGGGGCTTACCGGCGGCATCGCCTGTTATAAAAGCGCTGAACTGCTGCGACGCATGCAAGACCACGGCGCCACGGTCGATGTCGTCATGACCGAGGCGGCCACTCGCTTCATCACGCCCACCACCATGCAGGCATTATCGGGGCGGCCCGTGCACACGCAAGCCTGGGACGACCGCGTACCCAACAGCATGGCGCACATCAACCTGACGCGTGGCGCAAGGGCGGTCGTCATCGCGCCCGCCAGCGCCGACTTTCTGGCCAAGCTGGCTCATGGCCTGGCCGACGACCTGCTTTCAACCTTGTGCCTGGCCAAAGGCGCTTGCCCCTTGTTGGTGGCCCCGGCCATGAACCGCGAAATGTGGGAGCACCCCGCCACGCAGCGCAACATACAGCAACTACGCCGCGACGGTGTACACGTTTTGGGGCCCGGCAGCGGCGAACAAGCCTGCGGTGAGGTCGGTGACGGGCGCATGCTGGAACCGGCCCAGTTGCTGCAAGAACTGATCGCCTTCGGCCAGGAAAAAACATTGGCGGGCCGCCGCGTGGTGATCACCGCCGGCCCAACCTCCGAAAAAATCGACCCCATCCGCGTCATCACCAACCGCTCATCCGGCAAGACCGGCTACGCCCTTGCGCGTGCCGCAGCCGAAGCCGGCGCCCACGTGGTGTTGATTTCGGGTCCGACCGCCCTGCCCGCGCCTTACGGGGTGTTGCGCGTGGATGTAGAAAGCGCCGCCGACATGCATGCCGCCGTCATGGCCAACGTAGACCACGCCGATATATTCGTTTCAGTGGCGGCCGTAGCCGACTGGCATGTGACCAACGCCAGCGACCAAAAGCTAAAAAAAACCAGCTCCGACCAACCTCCGGCGCTTCAATTCGCACCCAACCCCGACATTCTGGCAGCGGTGGCGCGCATGCCCGACGGCCCATGGTGTGTCGGTTTTGCAGCCGAAACCGAAAGCCTGCACGAAAACGCGCAAGCCAAGCGCCTACGTAAAGGCGTGCCACTGCTGGTGGGCAATCTGGCTCAGGAATCCATGGGCGGCGACACGACGCGATTCGTGTTGTTCGATGACCAAGGGGTCGAAGAGCTGCCCATGTTAAGTAAAACCGAAGCGGCGCGGCGACTAGTGCAAGCCATTGCCGCGCGTCTGCCGGGCAAGGCCTAGCCGCTTTCTCAACAGCCTGGGGCCGAGTATCTCCCCGCCATTACTAGCAAAAGGATTATTCTGTGTTCAGACGCATTGAAGCCCGCATCGTCAACCCTCTGCTTGGAACCGAGCTGCCCTTGCCCGACTACGCCACGGCGGGTGCTGCCGCAATGGATCTGCGAGCCTGCATTCAAGCACCGGTAACCTTACAGCCAGGCGCACGAGCCCTGATCAAGACCGGCCTGGCATTGAACATGATGGATCCGGGCCTGGTGGCGATTCTGGCCTCGCGTTCGGGCTTGTCGTTGAAACATGGAATCAGGGTGGCACAAGGCATCGGCGTTATCGATGCCGACTATCACGGTGAAATCGGCGTAATTTTAGCCAACGACGGCGAGGCACCCTACATCATCGAACCGGGCGAACGTATCGCTCAATTGATGTTTCAGCCGGTGGTGCAGGTCGGCTTGCACTACGTCGAACAGTTTTCCATTGAAACCGAACGCGGTGAAGGCGGTTTCGGCAGCACTGGCCGTAGTTGAACTATCGGGGCTCAGGCACAGCCTTTCAGAACGGTGCCCTCTACCACGGCTGGGGCCCTATTGCTTAGTGTGTCGGCCATGAGCGCAGCCAGCCTAGCCAATGCCTGCTGGTGCCCTTCCACCAGCGCCGGCACCCCCGCCTCGACGGGAACCGTCACCGCAGCACTGCAGACCACGGCCTTGCCCTGCAAGCCATGGCGCGGCGTCTGGCGCCAGGTGGCTTCGAGCACGGCCCGATCGCCGTAAATGGAATCAAATCGCTGAACCGTCAAATGAATGACCCAAAGCGGAAGCGTCTTGGGCGCATCGCGCAGTGCAAGCTCTAAAACCCCCAAACGACGCGACAGATCCAGCGCCAGGGCCGCGCGCACCTCTTCAGCCAGCGGAGCTGCCCATTGCGAATTGTTCAGCAGATTGACCTGGGTTCCGCCTGCGTCGCTAAGCACGATTTGCGGACGATCGACTTTCTCGGGTATGGCCACCGGCGCCACACTGATGGCAAACGGGGCTGAATCCAACGCCTGTGTATGTTTTGAGGCCGAAGATAAGGTGTAGTACTGAGTCTTGGGTGCACTGGCACATGCTGTCAGCAAGGCTACCGGCAACAAGCAAAAATACAGGCAAAAACGCTTCATGAACAGCCTCCTAGGGTGCCGGCGGCAAGACATCGGCCGGTCGCCCCCGAAGCAGCGACGAGGGGTGGGTCTGAAGATAATCGCCCAGGGCGCGCAAAGACCTGGCCGCGCTTTGCAATTCGCGCAGGGTGTCATTCAGGCCCGCGTTCATTGGGCCGTCGTCATCCAATAATTGCTCAATCTGTTTCAGCGACTGCTGTGCGGCCTTGAGCGTAGCGCCCAGCTGTGGCCCGAGACCGTCCAGGCCGTTCAGTACGCGGTGCAAGGATGCCAGGCTGCCTTGCAGGTCCTGGCCGATTTTTTCAAGCGGCAGGCCGTCGATTTTGGCCACGACATTACCCAGTTGCTCTTGCAGTTTATCGAAGCTGCCCGGTACCGTGGGTACCAGCAACGGGTTTGCAGCGGCGTCGATCTGTACAGGCTCGGCATCGCGTACGAATTCAAGCGACACATATTGCTGCCCCGTCAGAAGGTTCGCTGCCTTGATCTGCGCCCGCAGACCATGTTTGATCAGCGGGCCGAGCAACTCGTGGGCGGGATACGGCAAGGACTTCTGCTCGTCGGACAGACGGTCGTACGCCCCGCCGAAGCGCAAGGGATACAAGTGCGCCTTGACGAGCACATGAAAGCGTTTTTCTACTTCGTCGAACTCAAGGTCTATATCGTAAATTTCGCCCAGCTCCATGCCCCGAAAATCGACCGGAGCCCCCACTGACAGGCCACGCACCGATTGTCGGAACACCATGTCTATCCTGAATGGCGGCCCATCGGGCTCGGCCATGGCCTGGGTCTCGTTGTCAGCCAGGGCAAACACGGCTTCGTCCGGCGCTCGCGTGGTGTTTAAGGGGTTGGCCGAGGCAAAGGCAATGCCGCCGGCAACAATAGACGCCAGCGAGCCGGTCTTGACCTCGACGCCCGAAGTGCCCAACGAAAGATTGATGCCGCTGATGTTCCAGAACCGGGTGTCGGACGTAACGAAACGGTCATACGGGGCGTCGATGAAAGCCTGAACGTTGACCTTGCGACCATTATCGGCAAGACCGTAACCGAGCACACTGCCTACACGAATACGACGAAAATACACGGGCGAGCCGATTTCAAGGCTGCCCAGATCGCTGGTTATTAGTGTTACCCGCCGTCCTTCTCGACCCGAGGTCAGTTCGGGCGGGGTTTCAAGGCCCTTGAAAAAAGTGACCGGCTCGCTCTCGTCAAGCTCTTTGGGCGCATCGACGCTGATGTATGCGCCTGACAGCAACGTACCCAGCCCGGTTACGCCGCTAAGCCCCAGGCGTGGCCGCACAACCCAATAGCGAGCCCCCTTTTGGGTGTAATAGCGTGCGCCCTCCCGATTGAGCTGGGCCTTGACCAAAACCGTGGTTCGGTCATCAGAGATGCTCATGCCTTTGACAACGCCCACTACCACGTCTTTGTAGCGCACTTTGGTTTGGCCTACTTCCAGTCCCTCGGCCGACTCAAAACTGATGGTCACCACGGGGCCTACGCTGAGCCAGTCGCGCACCAGCAGCGAGGCCCCCACCAGCACCGCCACCAGGGGTACCAGCCAGATCCAGGAAATACGTGTCGGCCGTGGGGCCTGAACCAGCGGTGCAGACGGCCGCAAACTGGGGCCGGTGTGCTCATCAGCGGGCTCGTGAGTAGAGCGGTCTTGGTCGCTGCTCATCCGTGGTTCCTGTTTATGCCGCCGTTGCCGGCATCGGCCGATTCCGTGTCGTGGCTTTGTATTGAGGGCTCGACCGCCGGCGGGTTGTGCTCTGGGTCGGCGTCCCAACCCAGTCGGGGATCATAGCTCATTGCAGCAAAGATGGTCAGAATGACCACCGCCGCAAAAGCCAGCGCACCGCCTCCGGCCGTGACCTGAGAAAAACCGGGAAAATTCGCCATGGAAGACAGCAATACCACCACGAACACGTCCAGCATCGACCACTGCCCGACAAATTCAACCAGCTCATAGAGCCTGGTGCGTTGGCGCTGCAAGTTCCTGCCTCGCCATTGACGCCGGATCATCAGCAACGATAGGGCCAGTAGTTTGGTCATGGGCACAACGACGCTGGCCACGAAAACGATAATGGCCAGGTCCCATGAGCCCAGGCGCCAGAACTCGACCACGCCGCCCAATATGGTATGAGGTGTGGTGCCGGTAGGAACCTGCACGTGCATGACCGGCAAGATATTGGCCGGCAAGTACAACACGGCGGCTGCAATGACAAAGGCCCAGGTATATGAGTACGACGCCGGCTTGCGCCGATAAACCGCTGCGCTGCAGCGACGACACTCGGTTCGTTCTGCGCCTTGCGGCAAGTTCTGGACAAAGCCACAGGCACGACAAGTAGCGTGGGGCAGGTGGTGTTGCAGGCCATGGCCCGAACGTTCCACCAAATGCGCGTCCTCGGCATAACGCCATAAACGCTGTGCCGAAACGCGCCCGAGCGCGGTGATAAAAAAGGCCGATGCGCCAAAAGCCCACAACCCTGGGCCAAACTGAACCGTGGCTATATCGACCAGCTTGACCATGGCTACCAGAATCGAGAGCAGTAAAACGGTCAGCATGCTCCAGGGCGCAAGCAGGTTAAGCATGCGCATGCCCCACCTGAAATCAGCGGGTAGTCGGCCCGTCGCAATGGCTCGCAGCGCCCAGTACAAAAAAAGCATCTGCCCCAATGGAAATGCAAAAACGAACAGGGCCGTAATCAAGGCGATGGCGGTGTGTCCTTGCTGCCACGTGACCCAGAGCGCATGAGGCAATGTGGCGTTTACGGTAACCCCTTGCACGTTAAGCACGGCAATGGGAAAGTAATTGGCTACGGCGAACACAATGACGGCGGTAATAGTCAGGGCCGTCCATTGATTCAGGGTAAGGCCGCTTTGACGGTACAGAACAAAGCCGCAACGCCTGCAAGAGGCAATGGCGCCTGCCTGGATAGGCGGGCGCCAATGAAGGTGGTCGCAATGACGGCAAGAAACCAGCGGGCTTGACACGTCAGCCCCTTCGGGGTGCCCCGGCGCCGCCCGCGCCGGGCCCGTGTGCAAGCCTAATCAATGAGCTCGGCTTCTGAGTCGATTGGCGGGCGTTGCTTGAGCTTGGGCAATTTGTCTTTGTCGATAATGTCGAGCACAACCTTATTTTGATCGTCGAGATCGACCTGGACATGCCCCCCATCGGCCAAACGGCCAAACAGAAGCTCGTCGGCCAAGGCCCTGCGGATGGTGTCCTGGATGAGACGCTGCATGGGCCTTGCCCCCATAAGCGGGTCGAACCCTTGCTTGGCCAGGTAATCGCGCAGTTCTTGCGAGAACACGACCTCGACGCGCTTTTCGTGGAGCTGGTCTTCGAGCTGCATGAGGAACTTGTCGACCACCCGCAAGATGACCTCGCGCGACAGCGGCGTAAAGCCAATGATGGCGTCGAGCCGGTTACGGAACTCGGGCGTGAACATGCGCTTGATGTCGGCCATTTCGTCGCCGGTTTTGGCCGGTGCCGCAAAACCAATGGTGGTGCGATTAAGCGCTTCGGCTCCGGCGTTGGTTGTCATGATGATGATGACGTTGCGGAAGTCGGCCTTGCGCCCGTTGTTGTCGGTAAGCGTGCCATGGTCCATGACCTGCAGCAAGATATTGTAGACATCGGGGTGCGCTTTTTCGATTTCGTCGAGCAGCAGCACACAATGCGGTTGCTTGCTGACTGCTTCGGTAAGCAGACCGCCCTGGTCAAAGCCGACATACCCCGGAGGCGCACCAATAAGTCGCGACACTGCGTGGCGCTCCATGTATTCGGACATATCGAAGCGAAGCAGCTCGACACCCAAGGTAAAGGCCAACTGGCGGGCGACCTCGGTTTTGCCCACGCCAGTGGGGCCGGAAAACAGGAACGAACCAATGGGCTTGTCGGGTCGGCCCAGGCCGGAACGCGCCATTTTGATGGACGCGGCCAGGGCCTCGATGGCGGCATCCTGGCCGAACACGACAGTTTTCAGGTCGCGCTCGAGCGTGGCCAGCTTGTTGCGGTCGTCGTTCGAGACGCTTTGCGGCGGAATACGTGCGATCTTGGCAACCGTGGCTTCGATCTCGCCTTTGCCGATGACCTTTTTCTGGCGCGAACGCGGCAGCAACCGTTGAGCTGCGCCGGCCTCGTCGATGACGTCGATGGCCTTGTCGGGAAGGAAGCGGTCGTTGATGTGCCGCGCAGCCAGTTCGGCCGCGGCGGTGATGGCCGCACTTGAATAGCGCACGCCGTGGTGTGCTTCGAAGTGACCCTTGAGACCCCGCAATATCTGTATGGTCTGCTGAACGGTAGGCTCGGCGACGTCGATTTTCTGAAAGCGTCGCGACAGCGCGTGGTCTTTCTCGAAGATACCGCGATACTCGTTGTAAGTGGTTGCTCCCAGGCACTTGAGCTGACCCGACGAAAGCGCCGGCTTCAGCAGGTTGGAAGCATCGAGCGTGCCGCCGGATGCCGAACCGGCTCCGATAAGCGTGTGGATTTCGTCGATGAACAAAATGGCATTGCGATTGTCTTTGAGCGACTTGAGCACCGCCTTGAGGCGCTGTTCGAAATCGCCCCGATACTTGGTGCCGGCCAGCAAGGCGCCCATATCGAGCGCATAGACTTCGGCGTCGGCCAGGATGTCGGGCACCTCGCCCTTGGTAATGCGCCAGGCCAGGCCTTCGGCGATGGCTGTTTTACCCACGCCGGCCTCGCCCACCAGCAAGGGGTTGTTTTTACGGCGGCGACACAACACCTGAATGACACGCTCGACCTCGAGCTCGCGCCCGATGAGTGGGTCGATGCGGCCCTGGCGCGCTTCGGCATTGAGATCGGTAGCGTAAAGTTCCAATGGCGATTTTTGCTGGTCGGATTTGTGTTCGGCTTCGGGCGCCGCTTGCTTGACCGGCTCGGCGGGCGGCTCTTCGGGCGCTTTGGTAATACCATGCGACAAAAAGTTGACCACGTCCAGCCGGGTTACCCCCTGCTGCAGCAAATAATAGACCGCGTGCGAGTCTTTCTCGCCATACATGGCCACCAGCACGTTGGCGCCGGTGACGGTATTTTTATTTGAGTTGCCCGAGGACACGTGCATGATGGCGCGCTGAATGACGCGCTGAAAACCCAATGTGGGCTGAGTGTCGACTTCGTCTTCGCCGGGAAACACGGGGGTGTTCTCGGAGATGAATTTGCGCAGATCCTGGCGCAAAGCTTCGATGTTGGCCGAACAAGCGCGCAACACCTCTACCGCTGCTGCGTTGTCTAGCAAGGAAAGCAGCAGGTGTTCCACAGTGATAAATTCATGTCTGGCGGTGCGGGCCTCGACAAAGGCCATGTGCAGGCTGACTTCAAGTTCTTCAGAGATCACGCTTCCTCCATTGCATTACGAAGCGGACAAGCATTCGATGGTTCCATGACTGCGTGGCCGTTATTTAGTCAGACCCTGATGATTGTCAGGGGTTCCGTACGGCAACCGAATCATCAGACGAAATGGGCTTTGGAACCAGCAAACTTCTTGCATTGCATATCAAATTACTTACCTCTAACTATACCCGTACTCGAAGAGGTTTAAAAATAGATTCGGCGCGTCGCATGGCTTGTGCCGTCTGCGCCACAAGCCATGCGACGCGCCGTTACCGACAAAAAGCGTATGCACGCCAGGGTTGAAACGGAAGTCTGGACGATCAGGCGTCGGGGGCGGGTTCCATGATGCATTGCAAGGGGTGCTGGCGCGCCTGAGCCAGTTGCATGACCATTTCGATGCGGGTGGCTGCGATGTCGCGCGGATACACCCCGCAAACACCGCGACCTTCGTGGTGCACCTTGAGCATGATGTGGCCGGCTTCTTCTTCGGTCTTGCCGAACACCCGCCGTAGAACGGCCACGACGAACTCCATGGGCGTGTAGTCGTCGTTAAGCATGACCACCTGATACATGGGAGGTGGAGCCACTTTGCTGTGTTCGCGATCGAGAACCGTATCGCGGCGAATGTCGGTATCGATTGCCATGATTGCTTAAAACTAAGTAATTACCATAGTTGACTGTGACACGCCAAGTTGCGCATTATCCTAATATTCTGAGTGTTACAGCTATTTGATCACACCATAAAACTTAACCCCAGAATCCAATGGACCGAGATCAGGTTCTTGCTGTCAGGTTCAACCCAACACTATAGTCGAGAGGCAGTACGCATGTCTGAATTAAGCACCCCCTCTACCGAGGATACCCAAAAGCTGACCGGAACCGTCAAGTGGTTCAACGATGCCAAAGGTTTTGGTTTCATTACACCGGACAACGGCGGCGAAGATCTATTCGCGCACTTTTCTTCCATCCAGATGAACGGCTTCAAAACCCTCAAAGAAGGTCAAAAGGTCGCATTCGAAATCGCCCAGGGGCCCAAAGGCAAGCAAGCCCTGAACATCACCGCTGCCTCGTAATCTATACCTTATTTTAAATACACCATCGATGTTCAAGAGTCCCAATAAAAAGAGGCCCTTTGGCCTCTTTTTTCGTTTACCACCGCCTCAAGCCAACCTCGCCGCAACACTTCGACGGAGCCTTGCTGCGCTGATCGTGTTGCTGGCAAGTGTCATCCCGGCATCGCCACTGGCACAAGGCGCGCTCCTGCCCACCACCACATTAACCATGGGAGACGCCCGTGCTCAGGTTGAAATTGCCGCCACGCAGGCCGCGCGCAACCGCGGGCTGATGTTTCGCGAGCACCTGCCACCCGACCACGGCATGCTGTTCGTATTTGAACAAGACACAACCCAGTGCTTCTGGATGAAGAACACCCCTTTACCACTGACCATTGCATTTATCGACGCTGCCGGGGTCATTATCAACCTGCGCAACATGCAGCCGCACACCGAGGCAAATCACTGCCCTGATCGTCCCATGCGCTACGCCCTGGAAATGCAACAGGGCTGGTTTTTAGGGTATGGCATTGAGTCCGGACAAGTCGTAAAGGGGTTGCCGCAACCGTAGAACGGGCGACCCACCCACCGCAGGGGGCTACAGGCAAAGACACCCCGCAAAAAAAAGCACAGCTTTTAATTAATCGCTGTGCTTTTTTCCTACAGCCTTGGGCGGCCTACCACTTTGAAGCAGCAGGGGGGATCAAACGCGCTCAAGAATGACCGCAATACCCTGACCGACGCCGATACACATGGTGCACAGCGCATACCGACCACCGGTACGGTGCAACTGATTGACGGCCGTTATGGCCAGGCGCGCACCGCTGGCACCCAACGGGTGGCCCAGTGCAATGGCACCGCCGTACGGGTTGACGCGCGGATCGTCGTCGGCCACACCCAGCATGCGCAGCACCGCCAAACCCTGCGAGGCAAAGGCTTCGTTGAGCTCGATGATGTCGATCTGGTCGATGGTAAGGCCTGCCAGCGCCAAGGCTTTTTCAGAAGCCGGTGCGGGGCCGATACCCATGATGCGCGGCTCGACGCCCGCGGAGGCCATGGCGACGATTCGCGCCCGCGGCGTAAGGCCTTGCTGCTTGGCCACCTCTTCGCTGGCCACCAGCATGGCGCAAGCACCGTCGTTCACGCCCGAAGCATTGCCCGCAGTAACGGTGCCGTCGGGACGAACGATAGGCTTGAGCTTGGCCAGCGCCTCGAGCGTGGTCTGGCGAGGGTGTTCGTCGGTATCGACCACAACCGGGTCGCCCTTGCGCTGCGGGATGACGACCGGCGTGATTTCTTCAGCCAACAGGCCGCCCTGCTGAGCAGCAGCGGCCTTGTTTTGGCTGGCCAGGGCAAAAGCGTCTTGATCCTGGCGAGAAACCTTGAACTGGTCGGCAACGTTTTCGGCCGTTTCAGGCATCGAGTCGACGCCGTACTTTTCTTTCATGAGCTTGTTCACGAAGCGCCAGCCGATGGTGGTGTCTTCGATGGAAGCCTTGCGAGAGAAAGCGGTGTCAGCCTTGCCCATGACAAAGGGGGCACGACTCATGCTTTCGACGCCGCCTGCCAGCACGAATCCAACATCGCCGGCACGGATGGCGCGAGCAGCGCTGCCCACGGCGTCAAGCCCCGAACCGCAGAGGCGGTTGATGGTGCCACCGGGCACGCTGACGGGCAGGCCCGCCAGCAATGCAGCCATACGCGCAACGTTACGGTTGTCTTCGCCGGCCTGGTTGGCGCAACCGTAGAGCACGTCGTCGAGCAGGCTCCAGTCGACGTTGGGATTGCGCTGGATCAGTGCCTTGATGGGCACTGCGCCCAGGTCGTCGGTACGCACCGACGACAGCGAGCCGCCATAACGGCCGAAAGGTGTGCGGATGGCGTCGCAAATGAAAGCATGTTTAGTCATGATGCAATTACCCGAATGACTGATTTACCCGAGATTGGATGCTGCGAAATCCCAGTTGGCCAGGTTCCAGAAACTTTCGAGGTACTTGGGACGCGCATTGCGATAGTCGATGTAATAGGCGTGCTCCCAGACGTCACAGGTAAGCAGCGCTACATCGGAAGTGGTAAGAGGGGTTGCTGCGTTGCTGGTATTGACGATGTCGAGCGAACCGTCGGCCTTTTTGACCAGCCAGGTCCAGCCCGAACCGAAGTTGCCGGCTGCCGATTTATTGAACGCTTCTTTGAAGGCGGCAACGCTGCCCCACTTGGCATTGATGGCTTCGGCCAGCTTGCCGCTGGGTTCGCCGCCGCCATTGGGCGACATGCTGTTCCAGTAGAAAGTGTGGTTCCAGACCTGGGCTGCGTTATTGAACACCCCACCGGACGATTTTTTGACGATGTCTTCGAGCGAGGAGGACTCGAACTCGGTACCGGCAATGAGATTGTTGAGATTGGTAACGTATGCCTGGTGATGCTTGCCGTAGTGGAACTCGAGGGTCTCCTTGGAAATGGTAGGAGCCAGCGCGTCCATCGCGTAAGGAAGGGGAGGAAGCTCAAAAGCCATGTTCGGTATCCTTCAAAAAGTCTTGTTGACAAAGAAAAAACGACATACACCCCATATTGTATGGGGTATGGAACCAGAATTATTCTTCTAGGGGTCTGATTACTTGTACTTGCGCCCCACCCTGTGCCAATTCAAGCACTAGACGGTCGCCCTTGTTCAAGTCTAACCCATTTTTAACCAGCATCCCGCTCTCGTCGCGTACCAGAGCATAGCCGCGACTGAGTATTTTTTTTGGATTAAGCGCTTCGAGTGTTTGCTGCAACGAAGCCAATTGCGAGCGACGCGTGGCCAGGCCCTTTGGACCGCAGGCAACCAGGCGATTCAGCTGCGTCTGGAGCTCGCGCCGCATCGGAGCCACGTCGGGCCGGCGATGGGCCAGCTTGGCCTGAACCAGTGCAAGCCGCGCCGCGTGCACACTGTGCCGCCCGGTCGCCGCCCGGGCCAGGCGTTGTTTCAGCGTGTGCAAACGTTCTTGTTGACGATCCAGACGCTCTTGGGGCGACACGAGCATACCCACGGCCCGATCCAGCCTGAGGGCGGCCCTTTCAAACCAGCGCCGCTGCTGTAAAGCCAGGGCGCGCAGGGCGGCATCGACCCGCTCAAGACAGGCCTGCTGCGCGAGGCAGCTCAATTCAGCGGCCGCCGTGGGCGTCGGTGCCCGCAGGTCGGCCACAAAATCAGCAATGGTGAAATCAGACTCGTGGCCTACCCCGCTGATGACCGGCACAGGGCTGGCGGCAATAACCCGAGCCAGGGCCTCGTCGTTGAAGCTCCAGAGGTCTTCCAGGCTTCCGCCTCCGCGCACCAGCAGCACGGTATCGACTTCCTTGCGCATCGTGGCCATGGCCAGGGCCTGGCACAGCTTGACCGCCGCGTCGGCGCCCTGAACGGGTGCCGGGTAGATCACCACCTTTACATGAGGTGCCCGGCGCGCCATGGTGGTGAGCACATCACGTAGCGCCGCCGCCGCCAGCGAGGTCACCACCCCAACCGCCTTTGGCATGTGCGCAATGGGTCGCTTGCGCTCGGCAGCGAATAAGCCCTCTTTCTCGAGTCGCGCCTTGAGCGCGAGAAACGCTTCGTGCAAATCGCCCTGCCCGGCCCGGCGCATGGCATCGACCTGCAATTGATAATCGCCCCGAGGCTGATACAGGGTAACCGTGGCACGAAGCTCAAAACGTTCGCCCGGCCTGGGCACGAACCCCACTGCCTGGGCCCGACCGCGGAACATCACGGCGCGAACGGCGGCGGACTCGTCCTTGAGCGTGAAATACCAATGGCCGGAAGCGGCCTGGGTGAAATTGGAGATTTCACCGCGGACCCACACCTGATTGATGTGGCTTTCAAGCAATTTACCCACTTGTCGGTTCAGTTGTGCGACCGTCAAGACAGGGTCGTTTTGAGGCGGCAACATTGAAAACATAAAGACTCGACGGTGGGTGGGCAAATAAAATGAAAAAAACGGACGGATAAAAAAGAAAACACTATAGCAAACCGCGTGCCCACCAAAACCTGACCGAGGGCCTGGCTTTGGCGGAAATAAGCGCTTCCACGGCTTGATTTTGGCTTGATAAGGCGGCCAATACGGCGTCTTGTGCCAAATGCTTTCCACAAGCCAAGACCTTTTGTCAAATCATCGAAATATCAACCAAATTACGCGAACTGATCAACTTAACCTTTAAGTGATTAACATAAGTTATTGAATTTTATAGATATTTTTAGATTTGAGAAAAAGGATGGAAATTGACCACCGAACCTCCAGGCCCGGCGGATCATGAGCATGCCACTCGTTATACACAGAATTATCCACAGTTTCTGTGGATACCCTTCTGAAAGCCTTGATTCATGCCGATCTTGCCTCCAGACTTCAAGCTCGAACTACGGTTTGGCGCTTTGCTTCATGTAACAGCACCGCATTTCCAGACTTGGGCCGTCCGGGCCAAGTCCGAGCAATTCGCTCGCCCTTTTTTTCTGGACCACCTTAAAATGCCCAGCATGCATTCACATTACCACCCGCCAGGAGACCACGTTGCTGCAAATGATAGATGAGGCTGGTTGGCCGATCTGGCTGTTGATCATCACCTCGGTGCTGGGGCTGGCGCTGATCATCGAGCGGTTTCTTTCGTTGCGCAAGCGGCGCGTTCTTCCGTCGGGCTTGCTCGACCGCGTGATTGAGGTGGCGCGACGCGGCGGCGGAGGCCGCGAAACCCTGCAGCGCCTGGCCGACAGTTCGCCGCTGGGTCGCATTCTGGCCGAGGTCGTGGCGGTCAGGGGCGAGGCAGGCGACTATCGCAGCGCAGCCATTGAGGAAGCCGGGCGAGACGTTGCCCACGAGCTTAACCGCTATATTCCTGCGCTCTCGACCATTGCCGTGGTTGCGCCACTGATGGGCCTGTTTGGAACCGTGGTGGGCATGATTGAAATATTTGCCTCGTATACGCCGGCGGGCGGCGATCCCGCCCAGCTCGCCCGAGGCATCTCCATCGCGCTTTACAACACCGGTTTCGGCATTCTTATCGCCATTCCAGCCCTTATCTTGCATCGCTATTTTCGCTCGCGGGTCGACCATTACCTGCACCAGATGGAACGGCAGGCCGGCATTCTTAACCGCATACTTGCCGACGAATCCAACCGCACCCAATCCGCCTGAACGAGGTTGCCATGAACTTTCGCCGCAATTCCTGGCACGACGAGCCTGACATCAACCTGATACCGCTTATTGATGTGCTGCTGGTCATATTGATTTTTCTGGCGGCAAGCACTTCCTTCACCCGCATGCAGCAATTTGAGGTGACCTTGCCTCAAGCGCAGGCCGACGCTGCTGAGCCACAGGCGCTCAATATCGCCATCAGCCGAGACGGCCTGTACGCATTAGAGGGCCGCTTGGTCGGCGAAGGTCAGGCAGCACAAATTGCCGACGCCCTGATACAAACCAGGCAGTCGCCCGAGCAGGTACTGGTCATTCACGCCGATGCGCTTAGTCCCCACGAGTCGGTCATGCGTGTACTCGAGGCCGCGCGCGAAGCAGGCATGGGGCGCATCCACTTTGCAGTTCAGAGCCCGCCTTGAAACTACCCAACTTCTTTCTGGCACGCGTCCATGCGCTATGGCAGGAAAAAGGCCCACTCAGCACCGCCCTGCTGCCTCTGGCATGGATCACCGCCCGCGTGGTTAAAGCACGAAAACGGCGCGCCGGGCAAAACGTGCCGGAGCCCGGCGCCTTGCCCACCATTGTGGTGGGCAACCTGCTGGTCGGCGGCACAGGCAAGACGCCGGTGGTCATTGCCGTGGTTCAGCATTTGCAGCGCTGCGGATGGACACCGGGTGTGATCAGCCGAGGTTATGGCGCGAACGTAGGTGCCCGGCCCCGTTCCGGCCAGGGCCTGCTCGACCCCGCACAGTTTGGCGACGAACCGGCACTGATAGCGCAGGTTACCGGCGTGCCGATTTGTGTCCACCCCAAGCGTAGCCAGGCACGAAACGCCCTGGCCTCAGACTTTCCGGCGGTCGATGTGGTGGTGTCCGACGACGGCCTGCAACACCTGGCCCTGTCCCGAGATATAGAAATCGTGGTGCAAGACGGTCGGGGCGTTGGTAACGGCCGCCTGCTGCCCGCAGGACCACTACGCGAGCCCCCCGAAAAACTGGCGGAAGTTGATTTCATTATCAATAACACCCAGGACGCGCTCAGCTCAGAACAGAGCGCCTGCCGTGCGACTGGGCTGCACACACGCCTGCCCGAGCAGATTGGCATGGGCTTGCAAGCCACCACCGTCGAAAACCTGACCACTGGCACACGCGTACCTTGGCCTGACTGGCTGGGGCAGCACGCCGCCGAGCCAGTGGCCGCCGTGGCCGCCATTGGCCAGCCCAGCCGTTTTTTCAGTATGCTGAGCGCCGCCGGCCTTCGTTTGTCTACCACCGTGGCCCTGCCCGACCACCATGCCTATGCGCAGTCACCTTTTGCCACGTTGACCGAAAAACTGATTCTCGTCACCGCTAAAGATGCGGTCAAATGCCGCCGGTTTTCCGACCCGCGCGTTTGGGCCATACATGTGGAGGCCCGCTTTTCAGACCCCTTGTGGCTCGACCGCCTTTCAGCCCTGATTGCCGGTGTTGCACAGGAAAAAAACCCCGAAAGCATTAAACTCTAGTATTCGAACGAACACCCTGGAGCCCCCCCCGTGGAATCCCATCTGCTCGACATTCTGGTCTGCCCGTTATGCAAAGGGCCTTTGCACTATGATCGCCAGGCACAGGAACTGACCTGCAAGGCCGACAAACTGGCCTTTCCGATACGCGACGGCATCCCTGTCATGCTCGAAAGCGAAGCCCGGTCGTTGGTCGGCGGCGATACACCGTCAAGCACAGCGACCCATTCCCCTGCGGCCGAAACCACCCAGCCGGACCCACAAGCGTGAGCTTTATCGCCGTCATACCGGCGCGCGCGGCCTCGACCCGCCTGCCCGATAAGCCACTTCTGGATATTGCCGGCAAGCCCATGGTTGTCCGCACGGCCGAGCAAGCCGCGTTGTCGCACGCCGCTAAAGTAGTGGTGGCCACCGATGACTCGCGTATTCGCGATGCTGCACAGCAGCATGGCTTTCAGGTGCTACTGACCCGTTCTGACCATGCCACCGGCACCGACAGGCTGGCCGAAGTGGTCGAACACCTTGAATTGAACGACGACGCGGTGGTGGTCAATGTGCAGGGCGACGAGCCGCTGATCGAGCCCGCCCTTATCGACGCGGTAGCCGACCTGCTGGCGCGCAGCCCCGATGCGGCCATTGCCACCTGCGCAGCACCCATCACCACCGACCAATCGCTGTTCAACCCCAATGTGGTCAAGGTGGTCTGCGACAAACACGATCGCGCCTTGTACTTTTCCCGCGCACCCATCCCCTGGGCACGAGACGCCCTCGCAGACGGCAATCCGCATTTGGCCCCAGGTCTTCCTGCGCTGCAACATATCGGTTTGTACGCATATCGGGCGGGGTTTCTAAAGCAGTTTCCCCACTTGCAGGTGGGCCCGCTTGAAAAATTCGAGTCACTGGAGCAACTTAGGGCCATGGAGAACGGCTTTAGCATTACCGTGCTGCGCATCGACGGCCACCCTGCACCAGGCGTCGACACCGAAACTGATCTTGAGCGCGTGCGCGGCATATTCATAAATCGGTTATAAATCGTCCTCGAAGCTGGGCGTACGATGTAAAATTTGCTGCATTGCCGCATAAGCGAAAAAACTGTAGAAGCATTCTTTGGAGATAGTCATGCGATTGATCCTGCTCGGCCC
>NZ_DATJBQ010000034.1:0-7635 GCF_035515275.1 Pusillimonas sp. | reverse complement strand
AAAGAAAACCGCCCGTGCCTGCAGTGGGGTCGTACACGGTAACAATGCTGTTGGGCTTGAGTTTGGCGTCCTGCTCCGTCATCACCAGGGATGTCGTCAGGTGCACGATGTCGCGCGGGGTGAAGTGTTCCCCGGCCGTGTCGTTGGCGCTTTCCGCGAAGCGGCGGATCAGCTCTTCAAAGATCAGACCCATGCCAAAGTTGCTGACGCGCTCTGGACTCAGGTCAATCGTGGCAAAGCGCTGCACCACCTGATACAGCAAATCGGCCGCGGCCAGTTGCTGCACATACTCTTCAAAGCGGAAGTGCTCGAAAATCTCGCGGCCATGACGGCTGAAGGCGTTCACATAGCTCATCAGGTCGTCGGCAGTCTGGGTGTCCGATAGCGTGGCCAGACTCAGCGGAGATGCGTTAAAAAAAGGCTGATCAGCAGCACGCAGCAGCAGGCGCTCCTGAACCTCCTCAGACAGGCGCTGGTTTTCACGGGCGGCGGTGAGTACGGCTTGCTTCTTAGGCTCCAGCACACACTCCAAACGGCGCAGCAGCGTGAACGGCAAAATGATGCGTCCGTACTGGGATTGACGGAAGTCACCCCGCAAAAGGTCGGCTACCGACCAGATAAACGACGCAACTTGCGAATGAGATTCAATGTTCACAGCCAAAGCCCAGGGGAAGATACAAAATCTTTCACATGATAAACCAAGGGACGGCTGAACTTACGGCTTTGCGCCAGAAGGTGATTTCGCGTGACGGTGCAAAAGCTGCACGCCGCAGGCTCCCGCATAGCCGAAACCGATCAAGCTGTTCGGTGTGGTGGGTGCCGGGATTGATCTCTATATACTGTCGAAGAAACGTCCCCTCACAAGGCTCAGCAGTCACTGGCGGGTCACAACATTGAGGGCGGTCACTGAGCAGATGAATACCTTGTTTTGGGGTTGTGCGACTTCGCCCCGAAGTTCACTCACGACAACAGCACAAATCTGCGCAATTTTCCCGTGTATCCCTTAATATCTGAAGACCAGTACCTCGATCCGCTGAGTGAAGACTGCCAAGATTCCGTCATGAAATCTTAGCAGTCTTGGTCATCTTGATTACCTTGCCTAGAACAACGGGGGTCATAACCTCCAGAACCAACCGCCGTTACCGTCCTTCTCCGCCCTTACTCGAAGCTCGGCTTTCGCGCGATTGATGGTTGATGTGGAGTGGCCCGCCGCCGTCGCAAGCTCCAGTATCTTCGTGGATGGTACCCGGCCTGAGCCGATCAGCACTCCACACAAGAAATCCTTCGCTTCATCCAGCCTGCTCGACAGGTTCACACCTCGCTCAGCATCAGCCAAGATCGACTGAGCATCACCGTCCACTGAATCGCCCCAAACCACCTTGGATGTTTCAACGGCATGAGGAATGACTAAGTACTCAACCGTGTATTCAAATCCTCCCCCATCCGGCCCCAGATTATTCTTCGCGCGCGCGAAAAATCGCTCTTCATAATTTGGTCGTCTGGCCGCAACCAATACAACACGAGCAAGGGCAGCGAAAGCTTGCGATCCGATAACGCGATCGAGCGGGTTCTGATTGATCTTGCCCCCGCCTTTCGAAAAATGAGAAATTCCAATTACGGCGACATGGGAACGTGCCAAAACGATAAGATCGCGCAGGTCTCGACGCACCTCATTGGCACGATGCGCGTCGCCGGAAACTGCGTTCATAATAGGATCAATGATGACGACATCAGCCCCGCCGATCTCGGCAATTTTCATCATCAACTGACGTATATCAGTGCTCGGATCAAACTCTCGAAAGCTACCCTGGTCCTGAATCTTAGTCACGAAGTGCACACGCTCAAGGTCTGCCCCCATGGCAATCAGACGAGGTAGCAGCGTCGCTTCAATTTCATCTTCACCAGACCAAATCACGACGTTACCTGGCTCGATGCACTGCGATCCATCCGGCCAACACGCTGCACTTGATACGATCGATGCAATAGATAGCGCAAGTGTTGTCTTCCCAGTGCCGGGCATTCCCGCAAGAATCGTGATTGCGCCCCTCGGTAGCCAGTGCCTCCATAGCCATTGAACCGGTTGAGGCTCGCACTCAGCAGCTCGCAGCAGCCGAACCCCATCGGGGAACTCAGAAGTATCCCATGCCTTCATGACTGCCCCCCGGCGACAAGCTGAGCGGCATCAATGGAAGAGGCTACCTCCATCCGCTTGCGCCATGCTGCAGCGGCTTCGACAGTAATCAACCGCCTACGCCCTACGCGCATGAAAGCAGGCCCTTCGCCGTTGCCCCAGAGTCTGTATAGGTGGTTTCTACTAATTCCGTGCTCGTCACAGAAACTTTGTACTGAATAAACAATGTTTTCCTTTTTCATATCAGACCTTTAAGTAAAGCGCCATGGCCAGTTCCACAGCTAAGGTCATTATTCGGAAAACACTCGCTTCACGAGCGGCTATCAGTGCCCTTTGAGGGCACTGATAGGAAAAACTAGGACCTCAGATGACGCTCTTTAGCATGCTAAAACGCCAAAATACGTCAAACGAGGGGCAGCAACCCCCTGGGGCACTCTAGTTAGTAAGCGACGGACAATCCGCACCGAGCTCTCAAACCCTGCGGATGCGAGGATGATGCTCCGACTGTACCAATGCTCGGTCGAATTTTTACGCAGTTTTGCGTACTTGTTGCGTGCTGAGCGCCGGAGGTAAAGCACCAGCCACAAGCAAACTATTGATTTACAAGGGAAAAATTGGTGGGCGGTACTGGGTTCGAACCAGTGACCCCTGCCGTGTGAAGGCAGTGCTCTACCACTGAGCTAACCGCCCCAAGGCGCCGCAGACACACATCGCGGTGCTTGGAAGTGAAGCCAACTAGTTTAGCATGGAAAATACAACGCTGACGCGGCAGGAAGGGGGTTTCTACTGGCTTGCAGCAACGCATGCAAAAAGTGTTCGGTCTGGCTGGAGTGGGCGAACTCGCAGCCGTAGAGCACGGCGTCGTCGACATATAAAAGGCTGCCCTGCAGCTCGGCCAGGGGGGTGGCCTGCCCGGGCAGTTGCGCCAGGCAAATGCGGCGCTCGCCTAGTTGCAGGTGGGTGTAGTCGCCCCGAGCAGCGATATGCACCGCCTCGGGGGGGATTCCACAAGCGAAGGTATCAACGATTTGAGCCAAGGGGTCGGCTTGCGTGTCCAGCACCACCACGTCGACGTCGGTGCGCACGTTGGCGGCAATTTTGGCCCAATCGTGCAGGGCTGCATCTATAAATAGAATCTCGCGACCACTCAGACCTTGTCCAGTGGCGCCCACGTGCGCAGCCCGACCGGCAGTAGCGGCGAGCGCGCCGGCCTGCTGACTTTGTACGTTTTCATCGGTACTGCAAAAAGCGGATCGGCGGTGATCAGACATAGGCCCCAACCAACGTGGTTACGTGAAAGCGGCGTTGCTTGAATTGGTGATACTTATGATTTGATTCGAGGCTGCTTATTGGACAGGCGCGTGACATTCTGACACACAAACTTGTTCAAGGCAGCAATTTTTTATGTAAACACGGGGCATCAAGCTGCAGACCCGGCGCGCCACAGACTGGGCTTTCCGGCCCCTTTTTCCATCGAGTCAAGGTAAGCTTCGTGTGCGGTCGCTTCGTCAGGGTCTGCACACAGCACCTGCAATACCGAGGCATCGAATTGCTCTAACTGTGTGCCATTGGCTCGCTGCGCATCAGAGCCACCAAAATCCATGATCAGCGCATCTTGGCCGCGTGTCATGGCCAGCCAGACGTCGGCCAGCAGTTCAGAGTCGAGCAAAGCGCCGTGCAGGGTGCGGTGCGCGTTCGAAATTCCGTAGCGCTCGCACAAGGCGTCCAAATTATTACGTTTGCCGGGGTGCAGTTCGCGCGCATGCAGCAATGAGTCGATGATGTTTGCGCATACGGAATCAAAGGCCGGCTTGCCCACGCGCGCCAGCTCGGCATTCAAAAACTTCAGGTCGAACGCCGCGTTGTGAATGATGACTTCGGCGCCGCGCACGAAATCCACAATGTGGTGAGCCACTTCCGAAAATTTTGGGTGGGTGGACAAGAACTCGGTGGTCAGCCCGTGCACCGCAAGCGCCTCGGGGTCGCTGTCGCGCTCGGGGTTCAAATACAGGTGCAAATGGTTGCCGGTTAACGACCGATTCACCATCTCGACGCAGGCTACTTCGACAATGCGATGGCCCTGAGCGGGGTCCAGGCCCGTGGTTTCTGTATCGAGAATGATTTGACGCATGAACATGACCCTGCTGAAAAAACGTTGCCGTGCCATTGTAGAGCACGGCGCCGCGCCCAATGTCGCGCGGCCTTACGGTGCTGCCTTGCCGGCGTCGGCGGTGGCACCCGCTTGCTGGTACACCGCTTTTTCGCGACGCACCTTGCCTGCGATAAGGGTGTAGGCAACCGGCACCACGTAAAGGGTCAGCAAGGTTCCCAAACATAACCCGCCCACCAGCACCCAACCAATTTGCTGGCGCGACTCGGCGCCGGCCCCGGTGGCATAGGCCAGAGGCAGCACGCCCAGCACCATGGCGCCGGTGGTCATTAAGATGGGGCGCAGCCGCAATATACTGGCCTGAACCACCGCGTCGACTTTTTCCATGCCTTCGTCGCGCAGTTGCGTGGCAAACTCAACAATAAGAATACCGTGCTTGGTGATCAGGCCCACCAGGGTAATCAGCCCGATCTGGCTGTAAATAGACAGCGACCCGCCCGACAACCATAAGGCCAACAAGGCGCCGGTCATCGAAAGCGGCACCGAAAGCATAATAATCAAGGGGTTGCGCCAGCTTTCGAACTGGGCCGCCAGCACCAGGTAAATAAAGACCAGCGCCATGACAAACACCATATAAATGTTGCCCGACGAATCGCGGAACTCGCGCGACTGGCCGTCAAGGTCGGTTTGCACTGTGTCGGGCAGCATATCGGCGGCCACCGCATACATGTGGTCCAGAACCTCGCCCAGCGCGTAGCCGGGCGCCACCGCCGCCTGAACCTTGACCGCGCGCAGGCGATTGAAGTGGTTGAGCGACTGAGGCGACACGCTTTCGGCCACGTCCAAAAAGTTGGAAAGCTGCACCATGCCGCCGTCTCGGGTGCGTACGTAAATGTCGGAAATATCGCGCGGGTCGGAGCGGTCTTGCTTCTTGACCTGCACAATGACGTCGTATTGTTCGCCGCCGTCTCTAAAACGCGTAACCTGGCGGCCGCCCAGCATGGACTCCAGTGTACGGCCCACCGTGCCCACGTCCACGCCCACGTCGGCCAGGCGATCGCGGTTGACCGTTACTTCAAGCTCGGGCGTGTTCAGCCGCAAATCGGTCTCCAGGTTTTGCAGGCCCGGATACTGGCTGAGCCTGTCCATGAAAGCATCCGTTATTTCAGCCATTTCCGCATATGACGCCTGACTAAGTATGACGAACTCAACCGGCTTGGAAGTGGCCCGCTGCCCCAGCGAGGCGGGGTTGCTGGGAAACGCCCGCACGCCGGGCAACGCATTGAATTTGGGTCGCAGGCTGTCGGCGATGCTTTGCTGCGAGCGCTCGCGCTCGTCCCAATGCTTAAGGCGCAAAATGGCGAAGCCGTCGACCACAGTGGGGAATCCGATAACGGTCTGGTTGCCCGAGGCCTCGGGAATATCGGCGTACATGGCCTCGATACGCCGCATGCTTTCCAGCGTGTAGTCGATGGTGGCGCCGTCGGGCGCGGTAATAATGCCGTAAATGACGCCGCGGTCTTCGACCGGCGCCAATTCGCTTTTAACAGTCTTGAACAGCACTGCACTACCCAGGGCCACCAGCAAGCCCAGCAACAACACAACGGCCCGGTGGCGCAGCGCCAGTTTCAGGCTGCGCTGGTACCCGTTGCTAAGCCGAACCAGCAGGTTTTCGATAAATAAATAGACCTTGCCGTGCTTGTTTTCGTGCCGCAATAAGGTGGCGCACATCATGGGAGTAAGGGTAAGCGCCACAAAGCCCGACACCAGCACGGCGCCGGCCAGGGTCAGCGCAAACTCAATGAACAGGCGACCGGTGCGGCCTGTGGCAAAGGCCAGGGGCGCGTAGACCGTTACCAAGGTAAGCGTCATGGCCACAATGGCAAAACCTATCTCTTTTGAGCCGATGAAAGCCGCTTCAATGCGCGACTTTCCTTCTTCCATGTGCCGGTACACGTTTTCGAGCACCACGATGGCGTCATCGACCACCAGGCCAATGGCCAGCACCATCGAAAGCAGGGTCAGCGTGTTGATCGAAAACCCAAAAAAATACATGATGCCGAAAGCGCCGATTAGCGACACGGGTATGGTAACGATGGGAATCAGGCTGGCGCGCACGCTGCGCAGGAAAAAGAAAATAACCAGAATCACCAGGACAATGGCTTCACCGATGGTGTAGTAAACCGACTTGATCGACTCTTGAATGAACACCGAGCTGTCGTAGGCAATACCGATGCTCATGCCTTCGGGCAGGCTCTGGTTGATCAGGGCCACCTCGCGCGTCATGGCCTTGGAAAGGTCCAGCGGGTTGGCAGTAGACTGCTTGGTAATGCCAATCAGCAGGCCGTCGCTGCCATTGAAGCGCGCCATAATGCGTTCGTCGGCGGGGCCAATTTCTACGTCGGCCACGTCGCTCAAGCGTACCGAATACCCCTGCACATTGGCCACGATAACGTCACGAAACTGCTCAACCGTTTGCAGGTCGGTGGAAGACACCACCGAAAACTCGCGCATTTCAGACTCGATCCGCCCAGCGGGAATCATGACGTTCTGCGAACGCAAGGCATCTTCAATGTCTTGCACGGTAAGCCGGTAGGCGGCCAGCTTGCTGCGCTCTACATAGATACGCATCGACGGCAGACGTTCGCCGTAAATACGCACCTCGGCCGCGCCGGGCAACACCGACAACCGCGTTTTAACGTAGCGGGTAATGTAGTCGGAGGCCTCCAGCGTGCTCATGCTGCCGGCATTGACCGCCAGAAAGATAATGGGGGTGGAGTCGGCCTCGACTTTGCTGATGATCGGCTCGTCGATCTCGTCGGGCAAAAACCGCCGGGCGCGGGCCACTTTGTCACGCACATCGGCCGCGGCGGCGTCGGGGTCGCGGTCAAGGTTGAATTTGATATTAATGAAGCTGCGTTCCGAGCGGCTGCGCGAGGTCATGACATCGACCCCCTCCATGCCGGCCAACTGATCTTCAAGCGGCTTGGTTACCTGCGACTCGATCACCTCGGGCGAGGCACCCTTGTAGTCGGTTCGAACCGACACCACCGGCTCGTCGATGGCCGGGTACTCGCGCACGGTCAGGCGCTCGTACGAAATAAGGCCGATCAGCACAATCACCAAAGACAGTACCGTGGCAAAAACCGGGCGCTTGATGCAGATTTCGGAAAGGACCATGTCCGGCGCCTTAAGATTGTGCGGGGCGTGCCGCCCTGCCCATCACCCGTACCGGCGCGCCGTCGACGATTTTTTGCAAGCCCGCCACCACTACTTCGTCACCCTCTGCAAGGCCCGACGTGATTTCAATACGCCCCGCCCGTCGCTGGCCAATGCCTACCGCCAGCCGCTCGGCCTTGCCGTCGTGAATGCGAAAGACGTAGCGCTCTTCACC
>NZ_DATJBQ010000033.1:0-12321 GCF_035515275.1 Pusillimonas sp. | reverse complement strand
CAGTACCTGGCCGAGCACGGCGAGTTCTCGGGTACGCTCAACCTTATATTCCAGCCCGCCGAAGAAAGCCTGGGCGGCGCCAAGCGCATGATCGAAGACGGGCTGTTCAAAAAATTCCCTTGCGACGCCGTCTTTGCCATGCACAACATGCCCGGCTTCAAACAAGGAAAGCTGATGTTCCGCGAGGGCGCGGCCATGGCCTCATCCGACTATGTCACCATTACCCTCACGGGCAAGGGCGGCCATGGCGCCATGCCCCATTTGGCCACCGACCCCATCGTTGCCACAGCCAGCATCATCATGGCGCTGCAAACCATTGTGTCGCGCAACGCCGACCCCCAGGAAACAGCCGTTGTCACCGTGGGGTCAGTGCAGGCCGGCAAGGCCAACAATGTCATTCCCAACACGGCCGTACTTGAACTGAGCGTTCGATCGCTGTCGCGCGAATTGCGTGAGCTGATCGAGCACCGGCTAAAAGATATTGTCGTGTCGCAAGCCCGCAGTTTTGGCGTAGAAGCGCATATCGATTACCGCCAGGGCTATTCCGTACTGGTAAATACGCCCGACGAAACCGAGTTCGCTCGCGAGATCGGCCGCAAGCTGCTGGGCGCCGACAATATCGACCCGCAATGCGCCGCCTTGACCGCCAGCGAAGACTTCGCTTTCATGCTTGAAGAGCTCCCCGGCTGTTATTTGTTCATCGGCAATGGCGAACGCGGTGTGCCCGGCGGATGCGAAGTCCACAACCCGGGTTACGACTTCAATGACCGCAACCTGCCCATTGGCGCGGCTTATTGGGCACTGCTGGCCGAGCATTACCTTCGTTGAGCAGCCGCGAAAAATAAGGGCGAAACGTCAGCCGAGCGACAAAAAAAGGCGCCTCGGGGCGCCTTTTTTCTTTTGCAAAAACCCTTAATGGGACAGCGCCAGCTGCGCGACATGCGGAGCCCCAAGCAGTTCAACAGGCTCGGCCGGCTCATACGAAGACCCCTGGCGGTCGATCTTGAACGTGGCCACCAGCCGGGCAAGCTTGGCAGACTGGTCTTGCAAGCTGCCCGCTGCGGCGGCGGCTTCTTCGACCAAGGCAGCATTCTGCTGGGTGGCCTGATCCATTTCCGACACGGCCTGGTTGACCTGATCGATGCCCACGCTTTGCTCTTGGCTGGCCGCGGTGATCTCACTCATGATGTCGGTAACCCGTCGGATGCCCGCCACGGTTTCACGCATGCGCTCCCCGGCCTCGGTCACTTGCCGGTTGCCTTCTGCTGTGCGGGCCACCGACGTGTCGATCAGGCCTTTGATCTCGCGCGCCGCCGAGGCGCTGCGCTGGGCCAATGCCCGCACCTCGCTGGCCACCACCGCAAAACCGCGCCCTTGTTCGCCGGCACGCGCCGCCTCGACCGCCGCATTCAACGCCAGAATATTGGTCTGGAACGCAATGGTGTCGATCACGTTAATGATGTCGGCGATATGTTTCGACGACTCGTTGATGGCGCCCATGGATTCCACCACTTGCGCAACGACCTCGCCGCTTTTAACAGCCACCTGCACGGCCGAATCGGCCAGACCGCTGGCAACCTTGGCATGGTCCGCGTTTTGCCTGACCGTGGCGGTCAGCTCTTCCATGGTCGCGGCGGTTTCGGCCAGTGAGCTGGCTTGCTCCTCGGTACGCGACGACAAGTCGACGTTGCCGGCCGCTATCTGTTCGGCGGCACTGGCAATAGAGCCTGCCCCGCTAAGCACATCACTGACCACGCTTTGCAGGTTGTCGTTCATCTGCTTTAGTGCTTCCAGCAAGCGGCTGGTTTCGTCGCGGCCGCTTACTTCGATGGTGGCGGTAAGGTCACGCGACGAAACCGTGGCAGCAAAATCCACCGCGCGCCGCAGCGGCAGGGTGATCGAGCGCGTAATGGTAAACGACATGAACACGCCAATCAGCAGCGCCACGATGGTCAGGGCCACAAGCAGGGTCATGCCCATGTTGTTGGCGTCGTAAAGCTCGACGGCCTGGTCGTCTATTAGCTTTCTTTCAAACTGCAGCAGGTCCTGGACGCTACCGGTGTAGGCGGCCAGCAGTTTTTCCAGCTCGTTTTCAAAGAAGTTATTGGCCGTTTGGTTGTCGCCCACAATACGCGCCTGAAACGCGGCATTTCGTTTGTCGCGGTATTCGGTGCGCCGTTCCAATACTTTCTTGAACAGCGCAATCTCGCCGGGCTCATCCAAAGTCTCGGCCAACTGATCTTGAAGGCGCTGAATCTCGGCGCTGGTTTGCTCCATGGCTTTTTCGATGTCATGGCGCATGTAGGGGTCATCGATCTTGCCCGCCGCAATGGTGCGCACTGCATTCAGCGAAGTAGCCTGATACCACTCGCTCATGACGCGCTCAACGGGCAGCCGGTCGCTGATGACATTCGCGGCGATATTCGACGAACCGTTGATGCGCCAGACCCCAATCGCAGCCAGTGTGGCCAGAAGCAACAGCAGTAGTGAAAACCCGAACGCAAGCCGGGTGCCGATATTGAATTTATTCACAAGCTTCCCTCAGTGGGTAAATACTCAATGTACTGAGCAATTGATTTAATTACGGCATTTGAAGCGAAACTTTACGGCGGCTAGGGGCAAACCCCTAAAAAAACGGGCAACAGGCTAGGCAATTAATGTTTACGAACAAGAATCGTTTGCATTACTATTCGTTATTGCGTCAGCGAAATAATCAACAGCCTGTTCAGCAAAGGCACAATAGGAGGGCCCGCAATGACCGCGGCGGCATCACTCAAAACTTGGTATTGGTGGCACAAGTGGACCAGCCTGGTCTGCACGGCTTTTTTACTGGTCATATGCATCACAGGCCTGCCCCTGGTGTTTCATGAAGAGATCGAGCACTGGCTGGAAGAGGGCAAACCCTTTGCCGAGGTTGCCCAGGGCACACCCCGCGTTGCGGTTGACGAGCTGCTGGTTTCAGCCCGGCAGCAGTACCCTGACGAAGTGCTTGAGTACGTATACTTCGACGAAGACCACCCCACGGTTTATGTAGGCATGTCGCCCTCGCACACGGGCGACCCCAAGCTGACGCACTACATGCGCTTTGATGCCCATACTGGGGCCCTGCTGCACGATGCCCCCACCGTACTCGAAGAACAGTTCAGCTTCATGGGGGTGATATACGCCCTGCACGTCGACCTGTTTACCGGCCTACCGGGTCAACTGTTTTTAGGCCTGATGGGCCTGCTGTTCGTCATTGCCCTGGTTTCAGGGGTGGTTCTGTACGGCCCCTTCATGAAGAAGCTGGAATTCGGCACCGTGCGCCAGGGCAGGTCGCGCCGACTGAAATGGCTCGACCTGCATAATCTGTTGGGCATTGTATTGCTGGGGTGGATGATGGTGGTGGGGCTGACCGGCATCATCAACGAGCTTTCGCGGCCGCTATTCGCCCTGTGGCAAGCCACCGACCTGGTCGAGCTGACGGCTTCTTATAAAGACACGGCCCCGCCCACACAAGTGGCTTCCGCCGACGCAGCCATAAAAGCCGCCGCACAGGCCGTGCCCGGCCATCGCATTATCAGCTTCAGCTACCCTGGCAACCTGTTTGCCACGCCCCACCACTACATGGTGTGGACCAGCGGGAACACGCCATTTACCTCGCACCTGATCGTGCCGGTATTGGTGGATGCCGCCAATGCCCAGGTAACCGCCGTGGTGCGGCCCCCTTGGTACCTGGCGGTACTGGCCTTGTCGCAGCCCCTGCATTTTGGCGATTACGGCGGCCTGCCTTTGAAGATACTGTGGGTGCTGCTGGACCTGCTGACCATTGTGGTACTGGCAAGCGGCCTGTACCTGTGGTTTGCGCGACGCAAAGCAACCGACGCTCGTATTGCCAACCTGGCACAAGGTCATCGCGCGCCCGAAGCCGTGCCCGTCGCCACCGCCACCGCCACCGCCCGCCAATCCGCCGACGCCGCTGGAGGCCGCCCATGAAACCCCGCAATGCTTCATTCCGGAAAACCTGGCGCGCCCCCATTGCGCTTGCGCTGCTCACCTGCGCGGGGCTGCTATCGGCCCTGTTCGGCACCGGAGCCTGGCACTGGGCTTCGTGGCTCTGTCTGGCAATTCTGCCGGTCACGGCGGTAGGGTACTGGTTGCGGCCCCGAAGCAGGGCCGCGCCGCCTACTCCGATTTGAAACCGTTGCTATTGCAGTACTTTCACGGAGCACAAAATGTCCAACTCATTCTCGAGTCGCCCGGCGGCTCGGGCGGCATCCGCTTTTGCCTCGGTTGCCGTCATGGCCACCGCACTCACTCATGCGCCGGCCGAGGCGCAGGCGGATCAAGGCGCATCCGCCACCCAAACCTTAAACCCCATTACCGTAACCGGCAGCAGCGAAAGCGCGCTGGCTCCGCTAGAAGGGTATGCAGCGAGCTCCTCGCTCAGCGCCTCAAAAACAGACGCCCCGCTGATTGAAACGCCGCAAGCCGTAACCGTGATCACGGCCGACCAAATTCGCGACCAGGGCGCGCAAGGGCTGCAAGACGCCTTGAACTACGCGGCTGGCGTACGCTCGGACGCCTATGGGCTGGATTCCCGTTCAGACAACTTCAATGTGCGCGGATCGTCACCCGCGGTGTACCTGGACGGCTTGCGCACCAACTACCAGTACTACACCAGCACGACCCGCAGTGAACCCTACACGCTGGAGCGCATCGAAGTCCTGCGCGGACCGGCGTCCATGCTGTATGGCCAGGGCAGTACGGCCGGCGTCGTCAACATGGTCAGCAAACGCCCTCAGGCCGACACCCGGCGCGAGGTCGGCATTCAATACGGAACGCACAACCGACGCCAGATTCAAACCGACCTTACCGGCGCCATCGACGAAGACGGCCGGTGGCTTTACCGCGTGGTGGCCGTGGGCAGAAAGTCGGACACCATGGTCGACCAGGTACCCGACGACCGCCTGGTGTTGGCACCCTCGCTGACCTGGAAGATTTCGCCCGATACATCGCTTACGCTGATGGCTTTGTGGCAAGACGACCAGTCGGGCTCGACCGCGCAGTTCCTGCCGTACGAAGGTACGCTGCTGGACAACCCCAACGGGCAACTGGACACCCGTACATTCATCGGCGACCCCGATTGGGATCGCTACGATTCCAAACGCCGCTCCATTGGATGGGCCTTTGAACATTACCTGAACGACAACTGGACGCTGAGGCAGAACGCGCGCTGGTCATACAACCATGTGGATTACCGCAGCTTGTATGGCGACCCGTTCTCGCTACCCGGTTCATGGGCGGCCGACCCCTTCAACAAACGCCTGATAGGCCGCTACGCCTGGGGTTCGGACACGACGGTACGCATGCTGCAGGCCGACCAGAACTTGCAGGGCAAGTTCAGCACCGGCCCGCTGCAGCACGACTTGCTGTTCGGCTTCGAATACACCTACGCCAAACACGAGGAAGCGACCGCTTACGAAAGCCCCCTGACGGTGCCGCTGATTGACGCCTACAACCCGGTTTACCCCAGCTACACGCCGCCGTCTTTCTTTGGCAGCCCGACCATGCGCCAGCGTGACATGGGTGTGTACGTGCAAAACCAGATGCGTCTGAACGACTGGATTTTTGTAGCAGGCCTGCGTCGTGATCGTTCACAGAATAGGGTGGTGGGCTCGCCCAGCCACGTCAGCCAGGCCACGAGCAAACGCTTCGGGCTGTTATATGCATTTCCGGTTGGCGTTTCGCCCTACCTTAGCTACAGCGAATCGTTCACGCCCGAGCTGGGACGCGATGCACAGGGCACGCCGTTTGTACCCTTGCGCGGCAAACAATGGGAAGCCGGGATCAAGTACGAATCGCCCGACCGTGCCACCCTGGCCAATATTGCTGTGTACACCTTGAAGGAACAGAACCGGTTGATCGGCGACCCCGCCAATCCCACGCAAAGCATCCAGGCAGGCGAAACCCGCAATCGGGGTGTCGAGCTGGAACTGAAAACCACAGTTGCACGCAACCTGGACCTGATCGCCAACTACAACTATGTAGACCTGGATGCCCAGCTGGAGGGCCAGCCCAAACACCAGGCGTCGCTATGGGGCAAATACCGCTTTGCCCTTTACAACACGCCCGGTTTCTCGGTGGGGGCCGGCATACGTTGGGTAGACGGCTTTCGTGACCGTGGCGGCCCCGAGGTTCCCAGCGTAACCCTGGTCGACGCCATGGTGGCTTACGACACGCCGCAATGGCGCTTTGCCCTGAACGCCAACAACCTGTTCGACAAGACTTACGTTTCTACCTGCCTGGAACGCGGCGACTGCTGGTACGGCGCACGCCGGTCGGTCGTGGCCAGCGCCGCATACAAGTTCTAAGTACACGCGCTCTTTGTCGTTGAACGCTCTGGCTAGCCGGCGCGATGGTTCTTGCGCAGACAAGCCAAGGGCGTTCAGGTCAAGCTCGGCGCGGCTCCCAACCGCGCCAGTACATTCTGCGCGGTCGCTTGTGATGTGCCGCCGGCTGGAATCGTTTCCCACTCGACAAGCGCTGCCTGCCGCTGCAACTGCGCCAGGACCACCTCTTTACCGGCATCAGAAGGGTCGCCGGTGCGTGCCTCGACCCGAGCAATCAAGGTGTCGGGCTTTGCCTCGAGCCAGATACCCCTGAAAGGCACGCCCGCCCGCACGGCGCATTGCTTGATCCGCGCGCGCTCTTCCTGTCTTGAGAACACGCCATCCGCAATAACCGAATAGCCCCCAGCCAGAATCTGCTCTGCCTGTTCATACAGTGCGGCGTAAACCTGAGCCGACGATTCTTTCGTATAGCTGCTGGACGGCAAGCGCGTTTCGGGCGACACCCCGGCCATGTACTTACGAACGCGGTCGGTGGCCAGAATGCGCGCCCCCGGGGCCGTGCCCACGCAGTGGGCAATGGCGGCGGCAACGGTGGACTTGCCCGAGCCGCTTAACCCGCCGATGGCAACCATGCTTATGGGTACAAACTGCAGAAGCTGCATGGCCAACGCCAAATAGGCCTTGGCCTGCGCAACAACTTCTTCGCGTTGCGGCATCTGGGGCAAGACTGCTTGCGTGGCCAATACCTGCGCCCGTATCGATGCGCGCAACGCCATGAAGAACGGCAGCAGAGGCAGGCCACCGGCTTCATCAGTTTCGTCCATGTAGCGGTTCATGACCCAGTTCGCCTCAGCCTTCAGGCCCGCTTGCCATAGATCCATCAGCAAAAACGCCAGGTCGTACAACACATCAATGACAGCGATGGAGTCATTGAACTCGATGCAGTCGAACAGCGTGGGCCTGCCCTCGAACAAGCAGATGTTTCGCAGATGCAAATCGCCATGGCACCGCCTTACACGGCCGGTTGCAGCGCGCTGATCGAGCAATGTGCGGTGTTGATGCAATGCCGTGCGCAATGCGGCTCGAAGCTGTTGCACCACATGAGCGCCCAGCACCGGCGCCATGTCCTGGTTCTGCTCGTTCAGCGACAACACGGCTTCGATCGCCGCCGAGCCCGAAGCCATGGCATAAACGTTTGCCTGTTCATGAAAGCCCGCGATGTGGCGGGCCAGCGTCGTCAGCATGTCGCGCTCAAGCGCCCCCTCTTGAGCAAGCTGCGAGAACAAGGTGCTGTCGTCGAAGCGCTGCATCTCTACCACGGCATCCACCAGCTCGCCCTTGCCGTCAAACTCGAGCTTGCCGTTTGCCGCGCGGGTGATGCGTCGCACACCCAGGTAAATCGCGGGCGCCGTGCGCCGATTCAACGCCACTTCGTGCTCGCAAGCGGCCGCCCGCAAAGCGGGCGTGGAAAAATCAAGATAAGGCAGGCGAATGGCCCGCTTCAGTTTCCAGACCAGAGGGCCCCGCATGACGATGATGGATATATGGGTTTCGACCATGCGGTCTTCGGTGCGACCGGCGTAGGTGCGACCGGCGTAGGTGCGGCCGGCGTAGGTGCGATCGCCACCCGAAGGAACCTGGCCGCACAGAAATTCGACGACTTCTGATTGATCACACCACGACATAACACCCCTTTTTGCAAACCGGATCAATGTGCAATATCGCTGCGCCGGCAACGTCACGAAACCCGCAAAGTGCACGTCAGTTACCCATTTATGATTGGGGGGCAACGATTGCTAAGCTTGTCCAAAGCGCAACAGACCCGTGTTCAATGTTTACAGGGCAGCACCGTACCCCGGCATTCGCCGAAGCCAATACGCTTCGCGTTGGGCCGTTCACACCATGCGCGAAGCACGACGGAATCGCCATCGGCAAGAAAAGTTCTGGTTTCGCCATTGGGCAGCTGCAAAGAAGTTTTTCCGCCCGAGGTCAATTCCACCAATGCCCCAGCCTGATCCAGGGTCGGCCCCGACAGCGTCCCGGTTCCGAAAAGGTCGCCGGGCCTGAGATTGCATCCATTGACGGTGTGGTGCGAAACCAATTGGGCCATAGTCCAGTAGGCATGCCTGTAGTTGGTTCGGCAGATGGTCGCGTCGGGCTGCCCGGCCTCTTGCATTCGCGATGTTTGCAGCCCGATCTCCAGTTCAATGTCGAACGAGCCCAGGCGCCGATTCTGCTCGGAATCAAGATAGGGCAGCGGTTGCGGGTCTTCGGCCGGGCGAACGAAGGGCACGCGGTAAGGAGCAAGCGCCTCAAGCGTGACGATCCACGGCGAGATGGTCGTTGCAAAGCTCTTTGACAGAAAAGGCCCCAGCGGCTGGTATTCCCACGCCTGTATGTCGCGAGCCGACCAGTCGTTAAGCAGGCAGATGCCAAACACATGATCGTCGGCATCGCTTATGGGCACCGCTGTACCCGATTCGTTACCCCGGCCAATGAACACGCCCAGCTCCAGCTCGATGTCCAGACGCTGGCTGGGCGCAAGCTGTGGCTGGGCGGCACCGGGCGGCAGCACCTGCCCCAACGGTCGACGAAAGGCGTGACCAGACACCGCAATGCTGGAGGCGCGGCCGTGATAGCCAATGGGTATCCATTTATAGTTCGGCAGCAAGGGGCTTTCTGGACGAAACAGCCTGCCGACGTTGGTGGCGTGATGAATGGACGTATAAAAATCGGTGTAATCGCCAATGTTGGCGGGCACGCTGAACTCGGCGTCGGCCTGCGGCACCAGGCAGTGTTGAAGTTGCGCTTGTTCGCCGGCACCGGCCCGCAGCCCGCGCGACAGGCTCAAGCGCAAGGCGCTGCAGGCGGCGGAACCAAGCGCCATAAGCCCATTGAGTTTTTCTTGTGCCGCCGCCTGCGCGGCCAGCGCGGCCTGTCCGCTAAACACCCCTGTGGCGGCTACCGCAGCCAAATCTAAAATCTGCTCGCCAATGGCCACCCCGCCACGGTATTGTTCGCGGCTGCCGCGACGGCGAAAAACCCCGAACGGCAGGTTCTGTATGGGAAAGTCGCATCGTTCAATGTTGGCCGACGCCACCCAGCTCTGCAAAGCTGGGTCGTGTGTTTCGTTCATTGTGTAGGCCGCGCCCTTAGTGTTGCGATGCACGGCTATGCAGAAAGGCGGCATGCTTGGGCGCCCGCTTGGTTCGCGACCACTCTTCTAGCATGTCCCATTTGACCGCATCCAGCTGCTGCAGCTGCGCGGCTTCTTCCGGGTCGGGGCACGCCAGCTCTAATCGGTGTCCATTGGGGTCGAAGAAGTAAATGGAGTGGAAAATGCCATGGTCGGTAACGCCCAGTACCTGAACACCGTTGGCTTCCAAATGCGTTTTGAAGGCCAGCAGCTCTTGCCGGTCTTTGACCTTGAACGCGATGTGCTGCACCCAACCCGGCGTGTTTGGGTCGCGCCCCATCTGGGGCTTGGTGGGCAGCTCGAAAAACGCCAGCACGTTGCCGTTGCCCGCATCCATAAAAACATGCATGTACGGATCGGGCTCGCCGGTCGAAGGCACGTTGTCTTCGGAGATGGCCAGCACGAAATCCATGTTCAGCATCTTTTGGTACCACAACACCGTTTCTTTTGCGTCGCGGCAACGGTAAGCCACGTGGTGTATACGGTCGATCTTCATGGTTTACCCCTGGGCGCTGAGCACGCCGCGACGGATCTGATCGCGTTCCATCGACTCGAACAACGCCTTGAAATTGCCTTCGCCAAAACCCTGGTCGCCCTTGCGCTGAATAAACTCAAAGAACACCGGGCCCAGTACCGGCTGTGAAAAGATCTGCAGCAGCAACCGCTTCTCGCCCTGAGTGCTGCCATCGAGAAGAATTCCGCGCGTCTTCAGCTCGGCAATGTTTTCGCCGTGGCCCGGCAGCCGCTCGTCGAGCATTTCGTAATAGGTGTCGGGCGGCGCCGGCGCAAATGGAACGCCGGCCGCCTTCAAAAGATCGAGGCTCGACTTCAAGTCGTCGGTCAGCAACGCAATGTGCTGAATACCTTCGCCGTTGAACTGCATTAAAAACTCTTCGATCTGCCCGCCCCCTTTTTTGGACTCTTCATTGAGCGGTATGCGGATCATGCCGTCGGGCGCGGTCATGGCCCTAGAGGTCAGGCCCGTGTATTCACCGGAAATGTCAAAGTAACGGATCTCGCGAAAGTTGAAGAGTTTCTCGTAGAAGCCGGCCCAGAATGCCATGCGGCCCCGGTATACGTTATGGGTAAGGTGGTCGACCAGCTTCAGCCCAAAACCCTTGGGCTTGCGCTGAACACCCGGCAGAAACTCGAAATCAATGTCGTAGATCGACTTGCCTTCTTCAAACCGGTCAATCAAGTACAAAGGGGCCCCGCCAATACCCTTGATCGCCGGCAGCCGAAGCTCCATGGGGCCGGTGGGTATTTCCATAGGTTGGGCGCCCAGCTCGAGCGCACGGGCGTAAGCGAAATGAGAGTCTTGAACACGAAAAGCCATGCCGCAGGCCGAGGGCCCGCGCTCGGCGGCAAAGTAAGCCGCCGGGCTTTTTGGTTCATTGTTGACGACGAAATTGATGTCGCCCTGCCGATACAGCGCCACATCCTTGGAGCGATGACGAGCAACCTTGGTAAAGCCCATAAGCTCGAAAAGCGGCTCGAGCACATTGGGCGTCGGAGAGGCGAACTCAACAAATTCGAACCCCATCAGCCCCATGGGGTTCTCAAACAGATCGGACATGGCAATACCCTTACTGACAGAGAACGGTGGATCCAGGAACCAGCGTCAAACAAGTTAAGTATGGGCGAGCACGTGCCGTATCACAACCGGTTTTTATTCAAAGATTATGCCCTGGCTGGGCTAATTACCGAGCGAGTAGAGGTTGCAACCCCTACTTGTTACTGGGCGACCGCGTCAACATCTGCTTCGATAAGCGTCTCTGGCAATGCAGTTACGGTGCTCTTTTACCGATAGGCGATTGAGCACTGGCGCTAAGCGCCACAGCACTGGCCGCAGCGGCGGCCAACCCCACAAAAATAGGTTAATGGTGTAGGCGGCCTCCTTGGCGATTGAACAAGGCCAAGACTACCAGCGGGAAAACGTAAGCCCTAACAATACAATTGATAGGCGGCCATAAATATTGTTTATGGTATGCGCGAAAGCCGCAACTTCCGAAGTCGTGCGCGGTCCAGCACTGTTGCTCGAGATTTCCCCGAACATGTCGCTAATAGCACCAAATCGAAGCAGTTTATGGTCTTTGATCCGGTTTTGACTGGTTAATATCTGAGACCACAGCGACACTAATTGCCGCTAAGTTTCTATTAATTCCCTGAATAGAATCGCGGATGCTCTTGAGGGTAGTTTGGTTTCGTCCCTCAATGGCATCAACCACTGCTTGCTCTAGGCTTTTTATCGTTACCATTCCCCTAAAATGCTCGATGGATAGAACACAGGTGTCGATAGCCCTTTTCTTCGGCCAAAGCGGGGGGTTGAACCTGTACGTTATATCTAACTGAATCCCTTCTGGCCCTAGCTCCTCTGCAAGCCCTCCGAACTGCCCGCCGTGAAATACCAGGCGCTGACCGGGCGCAAGCAAAGGTATGCCCGATGTGGGAATATAGCTGCCCTGCCCAGATGAGGACTCAATCCCATACCATCCAATAGGGATCGGTTTTGAGAACTTTATATCGGTGGCATTGCCGGTTCCTACATTCTCAATAACCAGTTCGATTATTGATTGCTGCCGCTCGCTAGGTTGATAGTATGCAACGACTTGGGGCTGGGAGTTTTTGTAGACTGCCACATACGCCACCAATGCGGCAAGTGCGGCAGATGCCGGGGCCAAGTAGTCGGCCAGATATTGGGTCAAATTGCCCATCGTCAGTCTCCCCTGAGACTCATAGCGTAAAACCCGAGGAATAAACAATATTCATGTAACTTTTTTTCGATTGAGGCGT
>NZ_DATJBQ010000032.1:0-21802 GCF_035515275.1 Pusillimonas sp. | reverse complement strand
TCTGCAACGCATCGGCCAAGCCAAAGCCCATGCAGGCCACCAGTACACCCACCGGGTTCCAGCCCCCAAACACACACAGGCAATGGCGATAAAGCCCCGGCCCGCCACCATACCCTCGACAAACGCATTGACCTGGGCCAGCACCAAAAATGCGCCGCCCAGGCCGGCCATGGCCCCGCCAAACAACACCGCCATGAAACGATATCGATTAACGTCGATACCGGCGGCGTCGGCAGCCTGCGGGTTCTCGCCGGAAGCACGAAGCTCTAGCCCCAGCCCCGTGCGCGGCAAGGCAAAATACAGGGCAAAGGCCAGGGCCACCGCCACGTACACCAGCAATGTGTGGTTGAAGAACACCGGACCAATAAAGGGGATGTCTCGTAGAGGACCAAAATCGACGGCGGAGAACGAGGGGATCATGACCGGCGCACCGCCGATGGTAAGCCGGTAGCCGACCCCTGAAAGACCCGCCCCCAGAAAAACCAGCGCCAGCCCCGACACGATCTGGTTGGCCCCCAAATAAATGGACACTACGCCGTGAATCGCCGCCAATGCCAGACCGCCGACAATGGCCAGGCTTACGCCGCCCCACGGATTCCCGCTATACACCGCACCCGCCGCCGCCAGAAAGGCACTGAACAGCATGATGCCCTCAAGCCCCACGTTCATCACGCCGGCGCGCTGGCTGACGGTTTCGCCCAACGCCGCAAACGCGATGGAAATGCTTAACCGTATTCCGGCCGCCGCCAGGCCCGCAATCATCAGATCCATCAGGCGCCTCCCTTCTTGCTGGAGATGGCTTCAAAGCAGAGAAAGCCCAGTATCACCACGCCTTCAATGATGTAGACAATGGGAAACGGAATATTTGCCTCGCGTTGCAACACCCCCGCGCCGACATAAAAAATGGCAAACAATATGGCCATGGGCGCCACCCACAAGGGCGAAAGCCGGGCCATCAGCGCAATGGCAATGGCGGCCTGACCGTAACCGGACGAAAAGTCGTCTTGAAGACGCTCGTGTATGCCGGCCACCTGCACGCTGCCGGCAAGCCCGGCCATGCCGGCGCTGATCAGCATGGCCCAAACCACCACGCGCTTTTCGCCCAGCCCGGCATAACGGGCCGCGAAAGGGTTGCGACCCACGGCGGTAAGCCTGAACCCGAACGAGGTCTTTTTAATGACAACGGCCAGAACCACCACCGCCACAATGGCCACCACCAGACCGTAATGCACGCGAGAGCCCTGTATCAGGTTGGGCAACAGCAGGGATTCAGGCAGATAGTCGCTCCAGGGCATCAGGCGGGCCGGCTCTTGCAAGGGGCCGCGAATGCCCCAGCTAAGCAACTGCAGCACAATAAAGTTCAGCACGATGGTCGAAATGATCTCGCTGGCTCGAAACCGCAGCAGCAGCCAGGCCACCAGCACGCCCAACGCCCCGCCCCCCACAAAGCCCGCCGCCAGGTAACACAGCAAGCCCAAGGGCACGGGCAAGTCTGCAAACCAGGGCGAGCAGGCAAAGGCCACTATCGAGCCCATTAAAAACTGCCCGTCGCCGCCAATGTTGAAAATGCCCGCCCTGAAGGCCACGGCCACCCCCAGGCCCACAAGCGTCAAGGGTATGCTTTGCGTCAGTACCTCGTAGAAGCCATTGGACGTGCCCAGCGTATACGCCAAAAGCGCTGCGTACGCCGCAATGGGGTCGCGCCCCGCCGCAAGAATGAAAACGGCCGGAACAAGAGCCGTTATCACCACAATTACCAGGGCGACCAACCACATCGACTGACGCGGATTGTTTGCTGGAAAAGCGCTTATCGCTGCGTCATCCACCGGCCGACCTCTTGAATGGTGGTTTCTGAAACCGGCACGGGTCCGTGCAGGCGCCCCGCCGAAAGCACCATGATGCGATCAGCGACCTGCCACACCTCGGCCAGATCGGCCGAAGCAAGCAGTACTCCGGCGCCTTTGGAACGTCGCGCCAGCAATTGATTGTTGATGAAGGCAATGGTTTTTACATCGAGCCCACGGGTGGGGTGAGCAGCAATGATCAGGTTGGGGTCGTCGGCGAGCTCTCGCGCCAGCACCAGCTTTTGCTGATTGCCTCCCGAAAGCTGAGACATTGTCGCCCCCAGCCCTGGCGTTTTAACCGCATAAGAGGAAACCGCCACGCCCACCGCCGCCTGCACCACCGAGGGCAGCAGCCAGCCGCCGCGATTGAAGCGCGCATTGCGCAGATGAGTGAGCAAGAAATTGTCGGTCAGCGGCGCATCAACCAGCACGCCGTCTTTCAGGCGGTCTTCGGGTATGTGGCACACCCCCGCGCGCCGCAGCGCTGCCGCATCCAGATAGCCGCGGCCCCCGCCGAACCAATAGTGAAGCCGGCCCGACTCGGGTTTGAGCAAGCCGGCCACAATCTGCACCAGCTCGGATTGACCGTTTCCTTCGACGCCGCACAAGGCCAGAATTTCGCCGCTACGCAATTCGAATGCAACATCGCTTAGCGCCGTTGTGCCATTGCTGCGGCGAATACTAAGCCCCGATACCTTCAGTAGGCTCTGCTTTGATTGCACCGCATGATCTTCTTTGGGGCGCAGCGCAGGCATATCGTCGCCCACCAAGAGGCGGATGAGGTCGTCGCGGCTTTTGCCACCGACCTCTGAAGTGCTTACTACCTTGCCATGGCGCATGACCACGACCCGGCGGCAAGACTCAAGAATGTCTTCGAGCTTGTGGCTGATGATGATGACCGAAGTGCCCTGAGCGGCCAATTCGGCCACCAGTCGAAACAGGGCCGGCCTTTCTTCCTGGGAAAGCACGGCGGTGGGCTCGTCCAGAATCAGCAGGCGCGGGCGGCGCGAAAGCACCTTGATGATTTCAACCCGTTGCTGCTGACCCACCGTAAGGCGGTCGACCCGGGCATCGAAATCGATCTCGATACCCAATCGCTCGGCAATCGCCCCTATCGTGGTTTTAAGATCGTCGAACCGCAATACGGCGCGCCGCCCCCAGCGCGGATCGCCCAGCGCCAGGTTTTCAGCCACGGTAAGCGCCCCCACCAGCTTGAAGTGCTGATGCACCATGCCGATGCCGGCATCGGCCGCCTCGCGGGGTGAATTAAAGGCAGCCGGTTTGCCGTCCAGCCACATGGCGCCGGCGTCGGGGCTAATCAGCCCCGAGATGACGTTCATGAGCGTAGACTTGCCGGCGCCGTTTTCGCCCAGTATTCCCAGTACCTCGCCGCGTCCGACCTCGAAACTGATCTGGTCGTTCGCGACAAGGCTTCCGTAACGCTTGGTGATGCCTTCCAGCCTTAGCAGCGGAACTTCAGCCATGGTCAAGCTTCCGTGCGGTTCAAGAGGTTTTCTCGCGGATCTGGGGTAGATCTTTGATGGTGCCATCGCGAATACCGTCTTGAATCTCTTTAATGGCGGCCTTGTCCTTGTCGGACAGCTTGTCTTCGAACTTGCCAAATGGGGCCAGGCCAATGCCGTTCTCTTTCAGGCCCAGCAGGTAGTTCTTGGGTTCAATGCTGCCGTCAATGACCTTGCCGATCGCCATGTCGATATTCACATCGAAGTTGATGAGCGCAGTGGTAACGATGGTGTCGGGTGCCAGAGCCGCAGAATCAAACGCGGTGCCGATCATGAGCGCGCCTTTTTCTTTAGCGGCTTGCAGGGTGCCCAGCACATTCTCGTTGCCGATGCCCGAAACCACGTCGGCACCACTATCGATCATGCTGGAGGTGATCTCTTTGGCCTTGGCAATGTCCGAGAACGAGCCCACATAGGCCGACAGCACCTGGATGTCGGGCTTGATGCGCTGACTGCCGCGCTTGAAGCCTTCGTCGTACTCTTGAATGGTGGGTACCGGTATGGCGGGCACGTTGGCGATTCGGCCCGACTTGCTGACCAGCGCCGCCACGGCGCCCGCCATATAGCCGGCGTCGCCCCAACGATTGTCAAACGACGCCAGATTGGGCGGCGCCGACACTTTCGTGGTGTTTACGATGAACCAGGTCTCGGGAAAGCGCTTGTGGATGCGCTTGGCCGAATCGGCAAACTGAAAACCGTGCGCAATGACAAGGTCGTAGCCGTCGCGGGCGTATGACGACAAAGCTTCTTGTGCTTCAGCCACCCCGGTGTTTTCACGCACCGATACCTGCATATTGGGGTACTTTTCTTGGGCTTTTTTAATGCCTGCAGCGGCGGCGCTGTTGAATGTGCCGTCAGTAACCGAGCCGGGCAGGATCAAGGCCACCTTAAGGGCGGATTTGTCTTGCGCCTGCACGGTAAACGGAAGCACTGCAAGACATAGGGTGCAAAGTAGTCGGCGTAGCATGGTTGTCTCCTTATGGGTTTTATTTCAATGCTGCGTTGTGTCACCTGCGGCTGAACCGTCTCGTGATGCTAGGGCTGGTGTTTTCGCATCATGTCGAGTGCTTCATCGCTGGTCATGACGTTGCCAAACTGCTGAATGATGTTTTCGAGCGCCGAGCGATGTTCTTCGTCGGACAGCGCAGCGCAACAATCAGACAGCATCGTCACCTTGAAATCCATCATCATGGCGTCGCGCGCGGTCGATTCGCAACACACGTTGGTCTTGGTACCGGCTATCAGGACAGAGTCGATGCCCATGCTGCGCAGTACCCGCTCAAGAGACGACGATCCGGCGGTAAGCGCGCTGTATCGGTTCTTGATGATGGTAATGTCGTTGTCGTCTACATGTAATTCGGAATACACCGCCTGGTTCTCGGGCGAATTGCTTTCCAGCGTGCGGGCACGTACCTGACCCGACACCACGTGGTTGTAGAAAAGCTCCCAGTCGCTGCGGCCCTTGTGCTGGGTATTGGCATGCAGTACCCAAATAACCGGCACACCGTCTTTGCGCAGTTCGGCCGCCAGCTTGTTGATGGGCGCCACCACCCCGCGCGAGGTCGCAACCTCGGCGGGTGAACCGGGCGCGCAAAACGTGTTCTGCATGTCGATGACCACCAGCGCCGTGCGCGCAGGGTCGATTGACTCATAAAAGTTGATGCGTCCACGGCGCGCCATGAGCCGGTCGAAAATTTCTTGTCGGATCTGAATATTGTGCATTGATTGGGTCCACCAGAATCGGGTTGCAAACGACGGCTCAGCCGTCAACGACATCATATAGAAAAGGGTCTTCAGTGAGGGCCATTTCGCTGTCCAGCAAATGGCCGCACTCATTGCACACGAACTCGCGCAAGACCAGGTCGGGGTGTACGGAAGACGACCACCCCGGCAAACCGGCAACCGGCTCGGTTTTAAGTATGGCGTGATCCTTCCAGTGCGTATCTTTGGCGAACGGCGCGATGGCGTGGCCGCACTGGGCGCAGCAAATGCTGCTTTGCGAACCGTCGTCGCGGCGTACAAGGGTAGGAGAAATACGGGTCGTCATGCGGGTACTCCTGCTTTCATGCGCTCGGCTTTCAGCTGCTCACGCCGCGCTGCGGTGGCGGCCTCGTCGGGCCGGTCGTTTTCAAATACCACGCCGTAAATGGCTTCGGCCGCTTCTTTCGATACCGTGCGGGTTCTGACGTCGGTGGCCACCTCGGAAACCGGGCGCGAAAGCGGGTCGCCCACGCCGCCGCCGCCGTTCCAGCGAAGATAGAACGCGTCGTTGATGCCCAGGGGAAACACACCCCAACTAATGGGAGTGGGCTCACCCGTCAATGAAGCCGCGTCGGTCTCCAGGCGCACGCCTGCCGCGCCAGACTTGGCACCGCGATACAGCACATAGTCGTTGGACGCCCCCGACCCACCTCCGGCCAGGCCGTCGCTCATGGGGAACTTCGAGCCTTTGCCCGACAGCACAAAATTGATGCCGCCGTCGGGGCTGCCGTGAGGCACGATGGCGATTTCACCACCCAGCCCGCCCCGGTAGCGACCGGCACCGCCTGAATCGCTCATGCGACGACGAAACAGATACCGTATGGGAAAAGCGCCTTCAACGGTTTCGACGTTGGCCATGCGTGAAATGGGGTTTGGCATTTCTCCGCCAATATCCACGCCGTCGCCATAGGTTTTTGCGCCTCCGGCACCGGCGAAGGTTTCGGTCAGCGTGTCGATGGCCAGGCGGCCTTCACGCGTGTGCCCGAACATGAACACGGCAAAGTGGTTGGCGTGCCACACGGCGGTGGCCTCGTCCTTGTATTTTTCACTGGCGGCCAGCATTTTCCCAATGGCCGAGCAGGCGGCGTTATTGACCGACTGAATGGCGCCCACCGTTGCCACCGACACAGGGGCAGGGCGGGTGCAGTTTACGATGCTGCCTTCGGGGGCGATCATTTTTATAGGCTCGACTGCGCCCTGGTTCCAGGTAATGTCGTAGCACAGCAAAGGAAATAGCGGTGCAAACAGCCCGCCCAACGCCGCCCACTTGGTGCAATTGACGCTGTAGGCCGACTGGGGGCTGGAGCCCGTAAAGTCGAAAGTAAGCGTGTCGTCCTTCTTGGTCATGGTCAGCAGCACTTTGGCTGTCTCACCCTTTACATCAATGTACTGACGCGACTTCCATTGCCCATCGGGCAATTCGCGCAGGCGCTGACGCAACAACTGCTCGGACTGTTCGATCAGGTTGCGGCCCACGTGGTCAACCGCGTCGGCACCGTATTTGTCGATTAGCGCCAGCATGCGTTGACCGGCAACGTTGTTGCAGGCGATCAGCGAACGCAGGTCAAGCGCGACCATTTCAGGGCTGCGCACCATGTTCAGGAAGGTGTCCCAGACGTCCTGGCGCAGTTCGCCGCGGCTGATCAGTTTGAGGCCCGGGCTGCTGAAACCTTCACTGTAGATGTCGGTGGCGTCGGGGGCGAAACCGCCCGGGTTCATGGCGCCAATGTCGGACACGTGCACGAAGCAAGCGCTCCAGGCCACGAGCTTGCCTTCGTGGTGTATGGGGGCCAGCATGTAGACGTCGGATGTGTGCAACGCCGCCGTGTACGGGTCGTTCAACATGAACACATCGCCTTCTTCGATCTGCCCTTCAAAGCGGCGGATGACTGCCTTGCAGGCTTCGGCGGCACTGGTCAGGTGATGCAAGAAACCGACACCCCCCATCAGCAGCGAGCCATCGGCCCGATACAGGCTGACCATCAGGTCGTGGCCTTCGTTGGTAATGGCTGTGCCCGATACGTGCTTAAGCGTAATGACCGCTTCTTCGACCACACGGAACAGACGGTGACGGATGATGGAATAAGTAATGGGATCCATGCTTTACCTCACTCGAATTCGACGATGACGTTGCGGTATTGGTCGACGCTTGCCTTCTGGCCCGCCTGCAACACAATGGTGGTGATCGGCGTGTGAACGACCGCCGGGCCGGCGAAGCAATTACCGGGCTGCAGCTTTTCAAAGTCGTAGATGTCGGCCGGTGCCAGACCGTTGGCACGTTCCACAAAAATATTGCGTTTACCGATCAGTGCTGCACTGGCGTCTGCGCCGCCCATAGGCAAGGTGGGCACCTCGGGCTTCTTGAGCAGGCCCTCGGCCTTGAGCCGGAACAGTTTCATTTCGATGCCTGCCTCGCGGTAGGCCGAACCCTTGCCGAACTTGCGCTCGTACAAAGCTTCGAAGTCGGACAGCAACTGGGCCAGGCCCTCGTCAGTAATCGGTGTTGCGGCGCGTACCGGGGTAGTCAGCTCGTGCACCTGGCGCGCGTAGCGCAGGTCGACCGACCATTCAAAACGCATCTGATCATCGGCAAAGCCTTCTTCACGCAACTGCGCCCGGGCCTGTTCGATCATGGGTTGGTACAGCGCGTTGATTTCGGCTGCCGGAACATTGGCCGGCAAGCTGCGAGTGACCGAGTACTGGTGAACGATGTCGGCGGAAACCAGGCCGAAGGCGCAATTGACCGATGCAGTATAGGGAACCACAATTTTGCGCACACCCAGTTCGGCACCGAACATGGTCGAGAGCATGCCGCATGAGCCGCCGAACGAATGCATGACGAAGTCGCGCGGATCAAGGCCGCGCTCGACGGTAATTTCACGGATCAGATCGGTGATCTGCGCCGATGCCAGGCGGTAGATGCCGATGGCGGCCTGTTCGACGCTCATGTTAAGCGGCCTGGCGACTTTTTCTTCAAAGATGCGTCGGGCCGGTTCCACGTCAAGCTTCATGGTGCCGCCCAAGAACGTGCTGGGGTCCATGTAGCCGATCAACATAAAGACGTCGGTAAGAGTGGGCTCTTGGCCACCCAGGCCGTAGCATATCGGCCCGGGGCGCGAGCCCGCCGAGCGCGGCCCCACTCGGGGTTCGCCGGTGGCTTCATCAATACTGATGATCGAGCCGCCGCCTGCGCCGATGGATACCACCTCGATCTTGGGCGCCGAATAATGGAAGCGGTCGACCATGGGCTCGCGGGCGTATTCGATTTCTCCGTCTTGTATGACGCTGACCTTGAAGGTGGTGCCACCCATGTCAACGGCAATGACGTCGGGCTGGTCAAGCAATTGGCCCAACGACTTGCTGCCGATGACACCGGCGGCGGGCCCGCACTCAAGCATGCCCACCGAGCGGTCGCCGGCCTCGCCTGCGGGCAGCAAGCCGCCGTAGCCTTGCATGACCATGGTCTGGCCGCGATACGCTGTGGCTGAAAGCTTTCTTTGCAGGTCGGCCAGATAGCTTTGCGTAATTCCGCCACAATAGGCGTTGATCACCGCCGTAGAGGTGCGCTCGTATTCGCCGGGCAACGGGGCAATATCGGACGACAAGGTGCAGTAGGCATTGGGGGCCACCCGTCGCGCGGCTTCTTTGATGGTGCGCTCGTTGATGGGGTTGGCAAACGACCACAGCAGCGACACTGCCAGAGCTTCTGCGCCTTTTTCTTCGACCAGGTAACGCAGGGCGTCTTCTACCTCGGCCGGGTCCAGTTCGCACAGTACGTCGCCCATTGAATCAACCCGTTCGGCCACGCCGTGGATCAGATCGGGCGCGACCAGCGGCGCTGCGCGCTCGGTCTTTACAATGTGCTTGATGCGGTCTTCGGTTAGCCCGCCCCAACGGCCGTACGCACCGCGGGTAACCAGAATGGTGTCTTCGAAACCGCGAGTGGTCAGCAAGCCCACCTTGGCTCCGTCGCGGGTAAGAATGGTGTTGTCGACCACTGTTGACCCATGCACGAATAGATAGGTTTTTGCCAGCAGGCTGTCGACCTCTTCGCCCATCGCGTCTGCGGCCGAACGTATCGAATCAAAAATGCCGGTGGCGTAGTCGGGGGGTGTCGATAGCGCCTTGCCAATACGAATTGGCTCACCGGCCGCGAAGACCACCGTGTCGGTACACGTGCCTCCCACGTCGGTGGCGATCACATACTTGCGTTTCTGTGCTTCGTCCATACCTGCCTTGTCTCCAGTTTTAGATGTAATTACAGGTGTATTTGTAGCTTTTATAACAGCTGTTTTTACAAGCAACAAGAACGAAATCGCACATCAAGGGTAAATCCCAGGTACAAAAAAAACCCGCCGAACGCAATGAAGCGCGGCGGGTTTCAGGCACAGCCCGAACAAGCTGGGCTGTGGTTTTTGGCTTATTCGCCCGAGCTTTCGCTGGAAGGCGCTGCCGGTTCGTCGTGCGAGCCGTCGTGAGTGACGGGTGCCTCGGCAGACGGCGGCGTGTCTTCGAACGGGTTGGCCATGGCGCGTGCTGCTTCGCGCTCGGCCGCCTCGTGGCGCTCTTTGGCCTTGCGAGCCTTGTGATACGACATGCCGGTACCCGCAGGAATCAGGCGGCCGACAATGACGTTTTCTTTCAGGCCGCGCAACTCGTCGCGTTTGCCCATAATGGCCGCTTCGGTCAGGACCCGGGTGGTTTCCTGGAAGGAAGCTGCCGAAATGAACGAGTCGGTGGACAGCGAAGCCTTGGTGATACCCAGCAGTACGTTGTCGTACGTGGCGGGAATCTTGCCTTCGGCTTCCATTCGATCGTTCTCGTTGAAGAGCTCGGAACGCTCGACCTGCTCGCCGGTGATGAAGTTGGTGTCGCCGGCGTCGGTGATGTTTACGCGGCGCAGCATCTGGCGAACGATCACTTCAATATGCTTGTCGTTGATCTTTACACCCTGCAGGCGGTAAACGTCCTGCACCTCGTTGACGACGTAGTCGGCAAGACGCTCGATGCCCTTGAGACGAAGAATGTCGTGTGGATCGGGCGGGCCGTCGACGATCATTTCGCCCTTGTTCACCACCTGGCCGTCGTGCACCAGAACCTGCTTCTCTTTGGGAATCAGGGTCTCGTGGCTGACGCCGTCAAGGTCGGTAATGACCAGACGCTGCTTGCCCTTGGTGTCCTTGCCGAACGAGACCGTGCCAGTAACGTCGGCAAGCGTGCCGGCGTCTTTGGGTGAACGAGCTTCGAACAGTTCGGCCACGCGGGGCAGACCACCGGTAATGTCCCGGGTTTTTTGCGATTCTTGCGGAATACGGGCCAGGATCTCGCCGACCGACACTTGCTGGCCGTCGCGCACGGTGATCAGGGCGCCGACCGGGAACGAAATGTTCACGGGGTGCTCGGTGCCGGGGATCTTGACCTCTTCGCCTGCTTCGTTGAGCAGTTTGATCTGAGGACGCATCATGATCTTGCCGGTGCGCGACTTGGGCGTAATCACGACCAGGGTCGACAAACCGGTCACTTCGTCGAGCTGACGAGCAACGGTGACGCCTTCTTCGATGTTCTCGAAGCGCACCTGACCTGCAAACTCGGACACGATGGGGCGGGTAAGAGGGTCCCAGTTGGCCAGACGCTGGCCGGCTTTGACCACGTCGCCGTCGTTGACGCCAATGGTCGCGCCGTACGGAATTTTGTGACGCTCGCGCTCGCGGCGGTTGTCGTCAAAAATAACGATTTCACCCGAACGCGAAATGGCGACTTTCTCGCCCTTGGCGTTGGTGACATAACGCATGGTCAAGGCAAAACCAACCGTACCTGCCGACTTGGTTTCAACCGAGCTGGCCATGGCAGCGCGCGAAGCGGCCCCACCGATGTGGAAGGTACGCATAGTGAGCTGCGTGCCGGGCTCACCGATGGATTGCGCCGCAATAACGCCCACGGCTTCGCCCTGGCTAACCATGGCGCCGCGGCCAAGATCGCGGCCGTAGCAGTGTGCGCACAAGCCGTGGCGGGTTTCGCAAGTAAGCGGGGTGCGAATCTTGACTTCGTCCACGCCCAGGCTGTCGATGTAGTCGACCAGGTCTTCGTCGAGCAGGGTGCCGGAGGCCACCGCGGTTTCCTGGTTTTCGGGGTTCACGATATCAGCTGCCGTAACACGACCCAGAATACGATCGCGCAAAGGCTCGATGACCTCACCGCCCTCGACCAGGGCCTTCATGGTGTAACCATGAGAGGTGCCGCAATCGACTTGAGTAATGACCAGGTCTTGCGTAACGTCGACCAGACGACGCGTGAGGTAGCCCGAGTTGGCGGTTTTAAGTGCCGTATCAGCCAGACCCTTACGCGCACCGTGTGTCGAAATGAAGTACTGCAGTACGTTCAGGCCTTCACGGAAGTTGGCGGTAATGGGCGTTTCAATAATGGAGCCGTCGGGCTTGGCCATGAGGCCGCGCATACCGGCCAGCTGGCGGATCTGAGCAGCAGAACCGCGGGCGCCCGAGTCGGCCATCATGTAGATGGAGTTGAACGACTCTTGACGCACCTCGTTGCCGTGGCGGTCGATGACCGGCTCGGTGGCCAGTTGTTCCATCATCGAGCGACCGACCTTGTCGCCGGCCTTGCCCCAGATGTCGACCACGTTGTTGTAACGCTCTTGTGAGGTGACCAGACCCGATGAGTACTGCTTGTCGATCTCTTTGACCTCTTGGCTTGCCTGAGCCAGGATCTCTTCTTTGACCGCAGGTATCAGCATGTCGCTCATGGCGATTGAAATGCCGCCACGTGTGGCCAGGCGGAAGCCCGACTGCATGAGCTTGTCGGCAAAAATGACCGTGGCGCGCAAGCCGCAACGACGGAACGACTGGTTGATAAGACGAGAAATTTCTTTCTTCTTGAGCGCGCGGTTCAGTGCCGAGAACGGCAAGCCCTTAGGAAGGATTTCTGACAGCAAGGCGCGACCAACCGTAGTTTCAAAACGGCGCAACACCGGCTGAAACTGGCCTTCGGCGTCTTTTTCGTATTCGTTCAAACGTACGGTGATACGAGTTTGAAGTTCGACTTCGCCGGTATCGTAGGCACGCTGCACTTCGGCCAGGTCGGCGCAGAACATGCCTTCGCCCTTGCCGTTGATGCGCTCGCGGGTCGTGTAGTACAGACCCAGCACAATGTCTTGCGACGGCACGATGGAAGGTTCGCCGTTGGCGGGGAACAGCACGTTGTTCGACGCCAGCATCAGGGTGCGGGCCTCGAGCTGGGCTTCGAGCGACAGCGGTACGTGAACAGCCATCTGGTCGCCGTCGAAGTCGGCGTTAAACGCCGCGCAGACCAGCGGATGAAGCTGAATGGCCTTGCCTTCGATAAGCACAGGCTCAAATGCCTGAATACCCAGACGGTGCAGCGTGGGCGCACGGTTGAGCATGACCGGGTGTTCGCGAATGACTTCTTCAAGAATGTCCCAGACCACCGGCTCTTGGCTTTCAACCAGCTTCTTGGCCGCTTTGATGGTCGTGGCCAGACCCATCATTTCAAGGCGGTTGAAAATAAAGGGCTTGAACAGCTCAAGGGCCATGAGCTTGGGCAGACCGCACTGATGCAGCTTAAGCTGCGGGCCCACCACAATAACCGAACGACCCGAATAGTCGACGCGCTTGCCCAGCAAGTTCTGACGGAAACGACCGCTCTTGCCTTTGATCATGTCGGCCAGCGACTTGAGCTGACGCTTGTTGGCGCCTGTCATGGCCTTGCCGCGACGACCGTTATCGAGCAGGGAGTCGACCGACTCTTGAAGCATGCGCTTTTCGTTGCGCAAGATAATGTCGGGGGCTTTCAGCTCGAGCAGACGCTTAAGACGGTTGTTGCGGTTGATGACGCGACGATAGAGGTCGTTCAGGTCGGACGTGGCAAAGCGACCACCATCGAGCGGCACCAGGGGGCGCAGGTCGGGGGGCAGCACAGGCAGCACTTCCATGATCATCCAGTCGGGCTTGATACCCGACTTCTGGAAGCCTTCCAGCACCTTCAGGCGCTTCGAGATCTTTTTGATCTTGGCATCGGAACCGGTAGCCTTGAGTTCGGCACGCAAGGTTTCGACTTCGCGATCCATGTCGAGGGTGCGCAACAGTTCACGCACGGCCTCGGCACCCATGAGCGCATGGAAGTCGTCGCCGTATTCTTCGGTTTTGGCCAGGAAGTCGTCGTCGGACATGATCTGGCCGCGCTTGAGCGGTGTCATGCCGGGCTCGATCACGCACCAGGCTTCAAAGTACAGCACGCGCTCGATGTCGCGCAGGGTCATGTCAAGCACCATGCCCAAACGCGAGGGCAGGCTCTTCAGGAACCAGATGTGCGCAACCGGGCTGGCCAGCTCGATATGGCCCATGCGCTCGCGACGCACTTTGGCCACGGTAACCTCGACGCCGCATTTTTCGCAGATGACGCCGCGGTGCTTGAGCCGCTTGTACTTGCCGCAAAGACATTCGTAGTCTTTGATGGGCCCGAAAATCTTGGCGCAGAACAGACCGTCGCGTTCGGGCTTGAACGTGCGGTAGTTAATGGTTTCGGGCTTACGGACTTCTCCGTAAGACCACGAACGCACCTTTTCAGGCGACGCGATACCAATCTTGATCGCGTCGAATTGCTCGTCTTGCGAGACTTGTTTGAAAAGATCGAGTAGCGCTTTCATTATTTACGCTCCAAATCCATGTCTAGCGACAAAGATCTAATTTCTTTGACAAGAACGTTGAACGACTCGGGCATGCCGGCATCAATGACATGATCGCCCTTGACGATGTTCTCGTACACTTTGGTGCGGCCCGCGATGTCGTCGGACTTGACCGTCAGCATCTCTTGCAGCGTGTACGAAGCACCGTAAGCCTCCAGCGCCCAGACCTCCATCTCGCCGAAACGCTGACCACCAAACTGAGCCTTGCCGCCCAGCGGTTGCTGCGTCACCAACGAGTACGGGCCGGTAGAGCGCGCGTGCATCTTGTCGTCGACCAGGTGATGCAGCTTGAGATAGTGCATGTAGCCGATGGTGACAGGACGCTCGAACTGCTCGCCGGTGCGGCCGTCGAACAGCCAGGCCTGAGTACGCTCGGTCGTAAGCTTGAGCTTTTCGGCCACGTCGTCGGGGTACGCCAGCTCCAGGATTTCGCCGATCTCTTCTTCGGTGGCACCGTCGAACACCGGCGTGGCAACCGGCAGACCTTCTTTCAGGTTGCGTGCCATCTCGATGATTTCGTCGTCGGACAACTCTTCGAGATGCGCCGAACCGCCGCCGGCGTTGTACACCTTCTGCAAATAGCCGCGAAGCTGTTTGACCTGAATGGCTTTTTCGTTGTTAAGCATTTCGGCAACGCGATGGCCCATGCCCTTGGCGGCCCAGCCCAAGTGAACCTCGAGCACCTGGCCCACGTTCATCCGGGAAGGAACGCCCAGCGGGTTGAGCACGATGTCGGCGGGGGTGCCGTCAGCCATGTGCGGCATGTCTTCAACCGGCGTAATGCGCGAGACCACACCTTTGTTACCGTGACGACCGGCCATTTTGTCTCCGGGCTGCAGGCGACGCTTGACTGCCAGGTACACCTTGATCATCTTGAGCACGCCGGGGGGCAGCTCGTCGCCTTGAGTAAGCTTTTTACGCTTTTCTTCGAAGGCCAGATCGAACTGGTGACGCTTGTGCTCGAGCGATTCTTTGGCTTGCTCGAGCGCAAGGGCGTGAGCCTCGTCGGCCAGGCGGATGTCGAACCACTGCCAGCGATCGAGGTCGTCGAGGTACTCGCGAGCAATTGCCGTGCCCTTGGCCAGCTTACGCGGGCCGCCGTTTACGGTTTTACCCACCAGGAGCTTGCCGATACGATCGAAGGTGTCGTTTTCAACGATACGCAGCTGGTCGTTGAGGTCTTGACGATAACGGCGCAGCTCGTCGTCGATGATCGATTGGGCGCGCTTGTCGCGCTCGATGCCTTCGCGAGTGAACACCTGTACGTCGATAACGGTGCCGACCATGCCCGAGGGCACGCGCAGCGAGGTGTCTTTAACGTCGGAAGCTTTTTCACCAAAAATGGCGCGCAGCAGTTTTTCTTCGGGGGTAAGCTGGGTTTCGCCTTTTGGCGTTACCTTGCCCACCAGCACGTCGTCGGCGCGAACTTCGGCACCGATGTACACAATGCCCGAATCGTCGAGACGATTAAGCTGGGTCTCAGCCAGGTTGCTGATGTCGCGGGTGATTTCTTCGGCACCCAGCTTGGTGTCGCGGGCAACGACGGTAAGCTCTTCGATATGAACAGACGTGTAGCGGTCGTCGGCAACCACTTTTTCCGAAATAAGGATCGAGTCCTCGAAGTTGTAGCCGTTCCAGGGCATGAACGCCACCAGCATGTTCTGACCCAGGGCCAATTCGCCCAAGTCGGTCGATGCACCGTCGGCCAATACGTCGCCGCGCGCGACCAGGTCGCCACGCTTGACGATGGGGCGCTGGTTGATGTTGGTGTTCTGGTTGGAACGGGTGTACTTGATGAGGTTGTAGATGTCGACACCCACTTCGCCGGCCACGTTCTCGTCGTCGTTGACGCGAATAACGATACGCTCGGCGTCAACGTGGTCGACCACCCCGCCACGCACGGCCTGAACCGTCGTGCCCGAGTCGACGGCCACGGTGCGTTCGACACCGGTACCGACCAACGGTTTTTCGGGACGCAGGCACGGCACGGCCTGGCGCTGCATGTTGGCGCCCATCAGGGCCCGGTTGGCGTCGTCGTGCTCGAGGAAAGGAATGAGCGAGGCGGCAACCGAAACGATCTGCGACGGCGCAACGTCCATGTACTGGATGTTCTCGGGCGAAGTCAGCATGGTTTCGCCGGCCTCACGGCAAGCAATCAGGTCGTCGGTAAAGGCGCCTGTTTCGTCGAGCTTGGCGTTGGCCTGGGCAATGACATAGTTGCTTTCTTCAATCGCCGACAGGTAGTCGATCTGTTCGCTGACCTTGCCGTCAATGATCTTGCGATAAGGCGTTTCAAGAAAGCCGTACTCGTTCAGGCGTGCATACAACGCCATCGAGTTGATCAGGCCGATGTTCGGGCCTTCAGGGGTTTCAATGGGGCAGACGCGTCCGTAGTGGGTGGGGTGCACGTCGCGCACTTCGAAGCCGGCGCGCTCGCGAGTAAGACCACCAGGGCCCAAGGCCGAAACACGGCGCTTGTGGGTGATTTCGGACAGCGGATTGGTCTGATCCATGAACTGCGACAGCTGGCTCGAACCGAAGAACTCTTTGATCGCAGCCGAAATGGGCTTCGAGTTGATCAGATCGTGCGGCATGAGGTTTTCGGTCTCTGCCTGACCCAGACGCTCTTTGACGGCGCGCTCGACGCGCACCAGGCCTGCACGGAACTGGTTCTCGGCCAGTTCGCCCACGCAACGCACACGACGGTTGCCCAGGTGATCGATGTCGTCGATCTGGCCACGACCGTTGCGCAGCTCGACCAGCACCTTGATGGTGTCAAGGATGTCTTCGTCGGTAAGGGTAAGCGGACCGGTGTTGTCTTCGCCACGACCAAGACGGCTGTTGACCTTCATTCGGCCGACGCGCGACAGATCGTAGGCGTCTTCGCTGTAGAACAGACGCTGGAACAGCGCTTCGACGGCCTCTTCGGTAGGCGGCTCGCCGGGACGCATCATGCGGTAGATGGCAACGCGCGCAGCCATCTGGTCTGCGGTTTCATCCGTGCGCAGGGTCTGCGAAATATACGAACCACGATCAAGATCGTTGGTGTACAGCGTCTGGATTTCGCGGATGTTGGCATCGCGAATGTCAGCCAGAATCGATTCGGTGATTTCGTCGTTGGCGTTGGCAATGACTTCGCCGGTTTCCGGGTTGACCACGTTCTTGGCCAGCACCTGACCCAGAAGGAAATCTTCGGGCACCGAAACGCGTTCAATCTTGGCAGCGGCGATGTCGCGCAGGTGCTTGGCATTGACGCGCTTGTCTTTCTCGACCAGAACCTTGCCGTCGCGATCGACAATATCAAAATGCGCAACCTCGCCCTTCCAGCGCTCGGGAACGAACTCGAGCATCGCGCCTTCCGACTGGATTTCAACGTTGTCGAAATCGAAGAAGTGCGCAAGGATGGCCTCGGGGGTCATGCCGATGGCTTTAAGCAAGATGGTTACCGGCATTTTGCGGCGACGGTCGACCCGGAAGAACAAGATGTCTTTGGGGTCGAACTCGAAGTCGAGCCACGAACCACGGTAAGGAATGACGCGGGCCGAGAACAGCAATTTGCCCGAGCTGTGCGTTTTACCGCGGTCGTGCTCAAAGAACACGCCGGGCGAACGGTGCAGCTGCGAAACAATAACGCGTTCGGTACCGTTAATGACAAATGAGCCGGTATTGGTCATGAGCGGCATTTCGCCCATGTATACTTCTTGCTCTTTTACTTCTTTGACCGTGGGCTTGCTTACCTCGCGATCCATCAGCACCAGGCGAACCTTGGCGCGCAACGGCGAAGCATAAGTAAGACCACGCATCTGGCATTCTTTGACGTCGAATACCGGGTCGCCCAGCACGTAGCTGACGAACTCCAGACGAGCCATCTGGTTGTGGCTTACAATCGGGAAAATTGAGGTGAAGGCAGCTTGCAGGCCTTCGTCCTTGCGTTGGGAAGGTGGTGTATCAGACTGCAAAAAAGTTAAGAACGATTGCAGTTGAGTCGCCAAAAGGTAGGGTACGTCTTGGACGTCTTCACGCTTGGCGAAGCTCTTACGTATGCGCTTTTTTTCGGTATACGAATAAGGCATGAGCACTCCGACTCGAGGGGTTACATGGGCCGTCAACCACGGCCCTGGCTTACGACTCCAGAAAACCCCACTTTAACCACATAAACGGGCTAAAAATACGGGTTTTCTGGAGACGCAAAAGCCCGGGAAGGCAAAAAACCTTCCCGGGCCGGCGTCAACCAGCTTACTTAAGCTCGGCCTTGGCGCCGGCTTCTTCAAGCTTCTTCTGAGCAGCTTCTGCGTCAGCTTTCGACATGGCTTCTTTAACGGGCTTCGGAGCACCGTCAACCAGGTCTTTGGCTTCTTTCAGGCCCAGACCGGTGATTTCACGAACGGCCTTGATGACGCTAACTTTGTTTGCGCCAACTTCGGACAGAACCAGGTCGAATTCGGTCTTTTCTTCTGCAGCGGCAGCAGCGCCACCGGCTGCAGGAGCAGCAACAGCCACAGCGGCGGCAGCAGCCGACACACCGAATTTCTCTTCCATGTCCGTAATCAGTTCGGACAGCTCGAGGACGGTCAGGTTAGCGACTGCGTCCAGGATTTCTGCTTTGCTTAATGCCATTTTTAGAACTCCAAATAGATATAAATGCCAGGGTTGGGTATCGCTCGGTCTTTCGACGAGTCCCGGAAGCGTTTAAGCGGCTTCTTTCTGATCGCGCACAGCGGCAAGGCCGCGCACGAACTTGGTGGGAACTTCGTTGAGCGTACGCACAAATTGCGTGACGGGTGCCTGCATAGTGCCCATCAGTTTCGCCAACAGCTCTTCGCGCGATGGCATGGTGGCCAGAGCCTTCACACCTTCGGCATCAAGGGCGTTATCGGGCAATGCCCCGCCGGTGATAACGAGCTTGTCGTTGGTTTTCGCGAAACTGGCGAGTACCTTGGCAGCCGATACTGGGTCTTCGCTGACCGCGTACATAAGCGGACCAGACATTTTGGAGGAAAGCGTCTCGAAAGGCGTTCCTGCCACAGCACGGCGGACCAGCGTGTTTTTAAGAACACGCAGATACACACCCGACTCACGCGCTTGTTTGCGCAATACGGTGACGGCAGCGACGTCCAGACCACGGTACTCGGCGATAATAACTGACTGGGCCTTTGCAAGTTCTGCAGAGACTTCCTCAATTACGACCGCTTTCTCTTCACGATTGAGACTCACGGTTTGAACACTCCATCTAACGACACAAAAGAGGGTCTTTCGTGTCTACCGAATGCGGCGCACCTGGTCGAGTTCTTGATAAGAATTCTTCCATGGGCGCCGTCTGCGCTGGATACAGGCTGTAAAACAGCTTGTTGATTAAGCCTTGGGCCGAACTTGCGAACGGCTTGGGGCTCCAGCGGTCTTTGACAGCGGCACCCGGGCAAGGCCCGGGAACAGCCCAAAGTACTATTTTCCGACGACTTGATTGATTAAGCCGTCAGTGAAGCGATTTCGACGCGAGCACCGCCGCCCATGGTGGACGAAACGGCAAGCTTGCGCAGGTAAATACCTTTAGACGCAGCGGGGCGTGCTTTGTTCAGGGCATCGACCAGAGCGTCCAGGTTTTGCTGAAGCTGTTCGACACCGAACGAGGCACGTCCGATGGTTGCATGAATGATGCCTGCCTTGTCGGTACGGTACTGCACCTGACCGGCCTTGGCGTTCTTGACGGCGGTAACGACGTCGGGGGTAACCGTACCCACTTTAGGGTTGGGCATAAGGCCGCGAGGACCCAGAACCTGACCCAGCGCACCCACGACACGCATGGCGTCGGGCGAAGCAATCACGACGTCGAAGTCGAGGTTGCCGGCCTTGATGCTTTCGGCCAGGTCTTCCATACCGACGATATCGGCGCCGGCTTCTTTGGCTGCGTCGGCCTTTTCACCCTGGGTGAACACCGCTACACGCACCGATTTACCGGTGCCGGCGGGCAGCACGACGGAACCCCGTACCAGTTGGTCGGATTTTTTGGGATCGATACCCAATTGCACGGCAACGTCGATGGATTCGTCGAATTTGGCCGTGGCGGTTTCCTTGACGAGCGCAATGGCTTCGGCCACAGGATAGAATTTGGTGCGATCGATTTTTGCCTTGATCGCGGCGGCGCGTTTACCAAGCTTGGCCATGTTATACCCCCTCGACCGTGATGCCCATGCTGCGGGCGCTGCCGGCAATGGTACGAACTGCTGCGTCCAGATCGGAAGCGGTCAGATCGGGTGATTTGGTTTTGGCGATCTCTTCGGCCTGAGCGCGGGTAAGCGTGCCCACTTTGTCGGCGTTGGGACGCGGCGAACCTTTTTGCACACCGGTTGCCTTCTTGATAAGAATGGCCGCCGGAGGCGTCTTCATAATGAAGGTGAAGCTTTTATCAGCGTAAGCGGTAATCACCACGGGAATCGGCAGACCAGGCTCCATGCCTTGGGTCTGGGCGTTGAACGCCTTGCAGAATTCCATGATGTTCAGACCGCGCTGACCCAGCGCCGGACCAATTGGGGGTGACGGATTTGCCTTACCAGCTGGTACTTGCAGCTTGATAAAGCCGACGATTTTCTTCGCCATGCTTATGCTCCTTGCGGGTTCAAACGCCGGCCGCAACTAGCGGTTCGGCTCCCCGGGGTTGTAAATATCAGGACTTCTCGACCTGACCGAAATCGAGTTCGACAGGGGTGGCCCGACCAAAAATGGTCACGGAGACACGAACCTTGCTTTTCTCGTAATTGACATCTTCGACGTTGCCGTTGAAGTCGGCAAACGGACCTTCTTTGACGCGAACCATTTCGCCCACTTCGAAAAGTATCTTGGGACGAGGTTTTTCGACGCCTTCTTCCATTTGCGAAAGAATTTTCTCGACCTCGCGGTCGGAAATGGGCGCAGGCCGGTTGCCCGAACCGCCCAAAAACCCGGTAACCCGGTTGGTGTTCTTGACCAGGTGCCAGGTGTCGTCGGTAAGATCCATTTCAACCAGCACGTAGCCGGGAAAAATACGACGTTCGGTAATAGACTTTTTGCCGCCCTTTACTTCGACGACTTCTTCGGAGGGAACCAGAATACGGCCAAAAGACGTTTGCAGCCCGGCCCGCTCGATGCGCTCAAGCAGTGCCTTGTGCACGCTTTTTTCCATGCCCGAATAGACGTGGACGACATACCAACGTTTGCTCATGTGTGCCCTTTATCTCCAGCCCAGCAACAGGCCATAAATGACCCAGCCCAGGGTTTTGTCGACGAGCCACAAAAACAGGCCCATGACCGCCACGAACACAAACACGATGCCGGTCATTTGCGTGGCCTCTTTGCGAGTGGGCCACACTACCCGCTTGACTTCGTTGTACGAGTCGCGGATATAACCGATAGAGCGCCGGCCGGGCTCACTGAACCAGGCGATAACGGCAGCCACGATAACGCTGCCGATAAACACACCCACCCGCACCACGGCGGGTTTGTCGTCGAGCACCGAGAACGCAACGATGCCGGCAATAATGACAAGCACCGCAAGACCCAGCTTGAGGCGGTCTACAGTGCTGCTAACGGTTTCTACGTTGGTGTTCGACATATTCAGGCGAGTGACCCGCTGCTAGTGCAACCTGCATTTTGCGGCGGCGATGATGGCAGGGGCAGTAGGAATCGAACCTACAACCTTCGGTTTTGGAGACCGACGCTCTGCCAATTGAGCTATACCCCTATAACCTGCTAAGGAGCCCCTGCTGCAACCAGCGCGGCGGGGGCCCGCTTGGACTACGCGAACGAGGCATGAAGCCTGGTTCGATTATTGCATTGTAAAACTTACTTGGTGATTTTAGCTACGACACCGGCGCCCACGGTACGGCCGCCTTCGCGAATGGCGAAACGCAGGCCTTCTTCCATGGCGATGGGGGCAATGAGCTTGACTTCCATCGACACGTTGTCGCCGGGCAGCACCATTT
>NZ_DATJBQ010000031.1:0-12588 GCF_035515275.1 Pusillimonas sp. | reverse complement strand
CGATCAGCACAGTCAGTGCGTACAGCATGGGCGCTTGCGAACCCGTCTGCCGTTCCTCAAACGACAAGCCGTTGTAGGCAATGCTTACCCCGCCGGGCAGTTCGGAAACGATGCGCTCGACCGCCTGCATGGCCTCGCCCGAGCTATAGCCCGGTGCAGGCTGACCCTGGATCTGAATCGCCGACACGCCGTTGAAGCGTTGAAGCTTGGGCGAACCGTAGGTCCACTGGCCGGTGGCAAAGGCCGAAAACGGCACCATCTTTCCTTCGGCATTGCGCACATACCATTTGCCGAAGTCTTCGGGGGCAATGCGAGAGTCCATTTCGCCCTGAATAAACACCCGCTTGACCCGACCCCGATCGACGAAGTCATTCACGTACATGGCCCCCCAGGCCGCCGACATGGTTTCGTTCACGTCGCTAAGGTTCAGCTGCAGCGCCCGGACCTTTTCATCGTCGATCAGCACCTGATACTGCGGCTCGTCGTTCAAGCCATTTGGGCGCACCAGGGCCAGCGCAGGATCCTGCGCCGCCTTCTGCAAGAACTGATCGCGCACCTGCATCAGCTCTTCGTGCGTCAGTCCGCCAAGGTTCTGCAGGTAAAAGTCGAACCCGGTGGCGTTGCCCATCTCGATAATGGCGGGCGGCACAAATGCAAACGCCGTGGCATCCTTGATCTGCGAGAGCCGTGCGTTGCTGCGCTGAGCCAGACTGAACACGTCGGTGGCTTCGCCTGTGCGCTCCTCCCAGGGCTTGAGACGCACGAAAGCAATGGCCGAGTTCTGTCCGCGACCCGCAAAACTGAAGCCGTTCACGCCCATCACTGATTCCACGACGCCCGACTCTTCGTTCAGCATATGTTGTGTGATCTCTTCGAGCACGACATCGGTGCGCTGAGCACTTGAGTTGGACGGCAGCTGAACCTGAACAAATAGGATCGACTGGTCTTCTTCAGGCAAGAAGGTGGTGGGAATACGCGAAAACAACACGGCCAGCGCAGCCACGATCAGCAAAAAGATAAACATGTAGCGGCCGCGATGGCGCAGCATGGCGCCCACGCCGCGTGTATAGCGCTGGGTTCCATTGTCGAACTTGCGGTTGAACCAGCCGAAAAAGCCCTTTTTTTGGCCGTGGCCGGTGACCGGCTTGAGAATGGTGGCACATAAAGCCGGTGTAAAGATCAGGGCCACCAACACCGACAGGCCCATGGCCGAGACAATGGTAATGGCAAACTGACGATAAATAATGCCCGCAGAGCCCCCAAAGAAGGCCATTGGAATGAACACCACCGACAGCACCACGCCAATGCCGACGAGCGCGCCCTGGATCTGCCCCATCGACTTGCGCGTTGCTTCGCGAGCCGAAAGCTTTTCTTCGACCATGACGCGTTCAACGTTCTCTACCACGACAATTGCGTCGTCGACCAGCAAGCCGATAGCCAGCACCATGGCATACATGGTAAGTACGTTGATGGTGAACCCAAAGGCCGCCAGAATGCCGAAGGTACCCAGCAGCACCACCGGCACCGCAAGCGTTGGTATCAGCGTTGCCCTGAAGTTCTGCAAGAACAGGTACATCACCAGAAACACCAGCACAATGGCTTCAAACAGCGTCATCACGACCGAACTGATCGAAGCCTCCACTACTGGCGAGGTATCGTAAGGGTAGACAACCTTCAGTCCATCGGGCATGAAGGATTCAAGCTGAGCAATCACCGCCTCGACCCGCTCGACCGTCTCAAGCAGGTTGCCGCCGGTAGCCAGGCGCAACGCCATGCCCGACGAAGGCTTGCCGTTGTACTTGCCCGAGATCGAGAAGTTCTCGGCGCCCAGGTCGATCCTGGCCACATCGCGCAACCGGACCTGCGAACCATCTGGGTTCACCTTGAGCAAAATGTTTTCAAACTCGGGGATGGTCTGCAGGCGCGTCTTGCCAATGACCGTAGCCGTAAGCTGAACGCCTTCAACGGCGGGCAAACCACCCAGTTGGCCCGAAGACACCTGTACGTTTTGCGAGCGAATGGCGTTGGCCACGTCACCCGGGGTCAACTGAAACCCATTGAGCTGTTCAGGGTCCAGCCAGATGCGCATGGCGTATTGCGAACCGAAAAGCATGAAGTCGCCCACGCCTTCGGTACGCGCCAGGGTGTCCTGCATGTTCGAGGCAATGTAATCGGACAGGTCGGCCGCCGACATGCGCCCGCTTTCGTCGACCACGCCCACCACCAGCATGAAGTTGGCCTGATACTTGGCCACCCGTATGCCCTGCCGCTGCACCTCTTCGGGCAACAAGGGCGTGGCCAATTGCAGCTTGTTCTGCACCTGAACCTGGGCGATATCCGGGTCGGTACCTTGCTCGAACGTCAGCACGATATTCATGCTTCCGTCCGAGTTGCTTTCGGACGACATGTAGCGCAGACCGTCCAGCCCGTTCATTCGCTGCTCGATGACCTGCACCACGCTGTCCTGCACCGTTTGTGCCGATGCACCAGGGTAAACCACCGAAATCGAAATGGCCGGCGGGGCGATATTGGGATATTGGTTGACCGGCATGCCCATGATGGCAAGCGCGCCGGCCAGCATGGTCACGATCGCCAGCACCCAGGCGAAAATGGGCCTATCGATAAAAAACTTTGACATGAAACGCCCCTTTATGCCTGCTCGGCGGCTTGCTGCTCGACGCCGGACTGGTTTGCAACAGCCGGGTTGTCTTTACGCACAGGCTCATGCTCAGCCGCATCGCCGACATGGTCCGACGCGTCAAAATCATGCACAACGGCCACATTGCCCGCCGGTGCGACCTGAACCTCTATACCCGAGCGCAAGCGTTGCACGCCTTCGGTCACGACCTGCTCGCCCGGGGCCAGCCCATCAGTGATCAGCCATTGGTTGCCCACCGTGCGGGCGGCCTCGACCGGACGCTGTTGTGCCTTGTTCTCGGCATCGATCACCCAGGTGTAGGCTTTGCCCTTCTGGTCGCGCAACACACCTTGCTGCGGTACCAGAATGGCGCTGTTTCGCACACCTTCGTTCAACTGCGCCTGCACGAACATACCCGGTAGCAGTGCACCGTCGGGGTTGGGAAACTGGGCACGCAAAGTGACCGAGCTTGTTCCCTGATCAACCGTGATTTCCGAAAAACGCAACGTACCGGCATGGGGGTAAATGCTGCCGTCTTCAAGTTTCAGCGTGACCCTGGCCTGGTCCTCGCCGCTCTGCTCCAGGCGGCCGTTCTTCATTTCATTGCGCAGGCGAAGCACTTCGGTGACCGGCTGCTGAATATCGACGTAGATGGGGTCAGTCTGCTGCACGGTCACCATTTCGGTAGGCTGGCCACCAGTAACCAACGCACCCTCGCTGACTGTCGAGCGTCCGACACGGCCCGAGATCGGCGACAACACCTTCGTGTAAACCAGATTGATGCGGGCAAGCTCGGCTTGAGCCTGTGCTTGCTTCCAGTTCGATATGGCGTCGTCGTATTGCTGCCGGCTGATGGCGCTGGTTTCCTGCAGACGCTGGTAGCGCTTGGCCAATCGTTCGCTGGTAACGAGATTGGCCTTGGCGCGCTCATACTCGGCCTGATAAATGGCGTCGTCGATCTGATAAAGCTGCTGCCCCTGCTCTACTAGTGCCCCTTCTTCAAACAAGCGTTTTTCGACAATGCCGTTGACCTGGGGACGTACTTCCGCCACGCGATAGGCTGCGCTGCGCCCGGGAAGCCGGGTCGTCAATGTCAGCGGCCTGGCTTCGATGGTGTGGACGCCTACCTGGGGCATCATGGGCGGAGGACCCGAAGCAGGTTCGCCGCAGGCCGAAAGCACGGCGGCACCGGCAATCAGCACCAACGAACGAACAACGGGAAAACGAGTGACGGTCTTGTTTTTCATGAAGTGTCTTTTAAGTTGCGGGGCTGTGAAAAAAACATGGCGCGCTCGAGCGGCACGCCAGGAGACAGCTTTATTTATAACTGTACGGTACGGTCATGTTAGCATTGACAAATAAATCGGGTCAAGAAAAACTGCACCCCTATTTCGACTTTTTACGCTTGTCGTCACATACTATTCATGTATATGAATTACGCCGGCCCATCAGACAAGAGCACATGAGAACCAAAACCGAACAAAGACGCGACGCCATACTGCGCATTGCCCATGCAGCGTTCTGTGAAAATGGCTTTGAGGCCACCTCGATGTCACTCATCGCCTCACGGCTGGGGGGGTCCAAATCCACGCTGTACAACTATTTTTCGTCGAAGGAAGAGATACTTCTTGCTGTGCTGACAGACGGCGCCGAGCAGTTTTCGGCAGATGTCATCGCCCTGCTGCAAGAGGTCGACAATTACCAGACCCAGCTGCTGCGCTTTGTCGAGTCGCTGATCGCGCTCTTGCACAAGCCCGAGACCATACAGATACTGCGCGTGGCCATTTCGGTGGGGGCCACTTCGGACATTGGCCGCAAGTTCCTCGAGCGGGGCACGAACGACGCCTGGCGTCATATTGCCCAGGTGCTGGCCAATGAAATTCAACGAGGCAACCTGCGCAACGAAGACCCGGTGCTGATGGCTTCGCATTTGCGCTGCCTGTGCGAGCTCGATCTTATCCACCAGCTAATGGGCGCGCGAGTCAACAGAAGCAAAGCAGACATCCGGGTACGAGCCGAACAAACCATCGACGTATTTCTACGCGCGTACGGCACCAAAAAATAAACCCCAAGGCCAGCCCTGTTAGGGGCGGGCCTTGGGGTGCCTGGGTGCAACAGCGTGCGCATCGACGACGCACACGCATCGGCCAAATGCTACTTGCCGCTGGTTGCCAGACGCTGCCAGGTTTCAACCACGGTGTCGGGGTTGAGCGACATGGACAAGATACCCTGGTCGCGAAGCCACTCGGCCAGATCGGGGTGGTCGCTGGGACCCTGGCCGCAGATACCCACGTACTTGCCTGCAGCCAGGCAGGCCTTGATGGCACGTGACAGCATGAACTTGACGGCCTCGTCGCGCTCGTCGAAGTCGGCAGCCAGAAGCTCCATGCCCGAATCGCGGTCCAGGCCCAGCGTAAGCTGGGTCATGTCGTTGGATCCGATCGAGAAGCCGTCGAAGTACTGCAGGAACTGATCGGCCAAAATGGCGTTGGAAGGAACTTCGCACATCATGATCAGGCGCAGGCCGTTTTCGCCGCGCTCGAGACCGTGCTTGGCCAGAAGCTTGACCACGCGCTCTGCCTGAGACACTGTGCGCACGAACGGCACCATGATCTCGACGTTGGTCAGCCCCATTTCGTCGCGCACCTTCTTCAGGGCTTCGCATTCCATGCGGAAGCACTCTTCGAACTCTTCAGAAATGTAGCGCGAAGCACCGCGAAAGCCCAGCATGGGGTTTTCTTCTTCGGGCTCGTAGCGCGAGCCACCCACCAATTTGCGGTACTCGTTGGACTTGAAGTCGGACAGGCGCAGGATGACGGGCTTGGGGTAGAAAGCCGCCGCAATGGTGGCGACGCCTTCGGCCAGCTTGTCGACAAAGAATGCGCGTGGGCTGGCATAACCGCGAGCCGCCGACTCGACCGCTTTTTTAAGCTCGCTGTCGACATTGGGGTAGTCGAGCACGGCCTTGGGGTGCACGTTGATGTTGTTGTTGATGATGAATTCGAGACGAGCCAGGCCCACCCCTGCGTTTGGAATCTGAGAAAAGTCGAAGGCCAACTGCGGGTTGCCCACGTTCATCATGATCTTGACGCCGATTTCGGGCATTTCGCCCCAGCGCACTTCTTCGATCTCGGTTTCGATCAGGCCGTCGTAGATACGACCTTCGTCGCCCTCGGCGCACGACACAGTAACTTCTTTACCGTCTTTAAGCACGTCGGTGGCATGGGCGCAGCCGACCACAGCCGGAATGCCCAGCTCGCGGGCAATGATCGCCGCGTGGCAGGTACGACCGCCGCGGTTCGTGACAATGGCCGAGGCCAGCTTCATGACGGGTTCCCAGTTGGGGTCGGTCATGTCGGTGACAAGAATGTCGCCAGCCTGAACCTGATCCATCTGCGAAATATCGCCCACGACACGCACTTTGCCCGAACCAATTTTTTGCCCGATGGCACGGCCTGTGATCAGGACATCGCCCGTTGCCTTAAGCCGGTACCGTTCTTGCACGTCTTGCGGACCTTGCTGAGATTTGACGGTTTCGGGACGGGCCTGAAGAATGTAGATCTTGCCGTCGACGCCGTCGCGGCCCCATTCGATATCCATGGGACGCTTGTAGTGCTGTTCGATAATGACCGCGTAGCGCGCCAGCTCGATAACTTCGTCGTCGGTCAGCAAGTAACGGTTGCGCTCGGAAACCGGCACGTCAACGGTACGCACGGCCACGCCCGCGGTGCGCTCGGGGTCGAACTCCATTTTCAGTAGTTTGGAGCCGATGCGGCGGCTGATAATGGGGTAGTGACCGGCGGCCAGGGTAGGTTTGAACACGTAGAATTCGTCGGGGTTGACGGCACCCTGAACCACGGTTTCGCCCAAGCCGTACGACGAGGTAATGAACACCACATCGTTGAAACCCGACTCGGTATCCAGGGTAAACATGACGCCGGCGCTGCCCTTGTCGGAACGCACCATGCGCTGGATACCCGCCGAAAGCGCGACCTCGGCGTGGGCATAGCCCTTGTGCACGCGATACGAAATGGCACGGTCGTTGTACAGCGAGGCGAAAACGTGACGCACTTTATCGAGCACGTCGTCGATGCCGACCACGTTCAGGAAGGTTTCTTGCTGGCCCGCGAACGACGCATCGGGCAGGTCTTCGGCTGTAGCCGAAGAACGAACGGCAAACGAGCCCTTGCCGTCGGCGTCGAGCTTGGCAAATGCCTCGCGGATGGCGTCTTCGAGCGCTTTTGGGAACGGGGTGTCGACGATCCACTGACGGATCTGTGAGCCGGCCTCGGCCAGTTCGCGTACATCGTCGGAATTGAGTGTGGCAAGCCGCTGAGCGATGCGGTCGTCTAGGCCGGTGGATTTGAGAAATTCGCGGAAGGCGTCGGCCGTGGTGGCAAAACCACCGGGCACACGCACACCCGCCCCCGCCAATTGGCTGATCATCTCGCCAAGAGAGGCGTTTTTGCCCCCCACCGAGTCAACATCCGTCATGCGGAGCTGCTCGAACGATACTACGTAAGACATGAAGTCACCTTTAACACTATAGAAGAAAGCTTGTTTGGCCAGGGCATAACACAGGGCACGAATGTGCCCTACAATCTATGCTCTGGCCGAACAAGCCTTGCTGTCGCAAGAATGACGCAAGGTTCGATTGTACTCGTTTCCCCAACCTCTCCGCAGCCGCCCTTCCCCATGACATCCACGCCCGTTGAGCGCACCATTTTCATCGTTTCCGATGGAACCGGCATTACCGCTGAAACCTTTTCCCACGCCGTACTATCGCAGTTTGAACAGGTCACTTTCACGCCCGTGCGCATTCCGTTTATTGACGGTCCCGAGAAAGCCGCCGAAGCGGCCAGGCGCATTAATCACTGCGCCGAGAAAGAGCAGCAGCCACCCCTGGTATTCAGTACGCTCGTCAACCCGGATATTGCCAATATTGTGCGGCAGTCAAACTGTACGTTCCTTGATCTGTTCGGCACCTTTGTCAAACCCATCGAAGAAGCGCTCGATCTGAAATCCAGCCATTCGATCGGGCGTTCGCACATGGGCGGGCTTACCAAGCAGTACAGCAATCGAATCGAAGCCATTAACTTCAGCCTGGCCCACGACGACGGTCAGTTCGTGCACGGCCTCGAGCAAGCCGATGTCATCCTGGTCGGGGTGTCGCGCTGCGGAAAAACCCCCACCAGCCTGTATCTGGCCATGCAGTACGCCATCAAGGCCGCCAATTTCCCGCTCATTCCCGAAGACTTCGAACGCGGCACCTTGCCCGCCACCCTTGCGCCCTACCGCAAGAAACTTTTCGGTCTGTCGATTCAACCTGAACGCCTGGCCGAAGTGCGCAACGAGCGCCGCCCCGACAGCAAGTATGCCTCGCTGCAGCAATGCCGCTACGAGGTCGCCGAAGCCGAACGCCTGATGCGCATGGAGAACATCCCCTGCCTCTCGACCACCACACGGTCGATCGAAGAAATCTCCACCAAAGTGCTGCAAGAACTCGGCATCAACCGCGACAGCTACTAGGCGTCAGCGCTTTGAAAAGCGCCGCCGGTGTTCAAAAAGGCAAATAGCTGCGGCGGCGGCCACGTTCAGAGATTCGACGCCAGCGGCCTGCGGTATATAGACCCGCTGGTCGGCCAGCGCAAGCAAGGCTTGCGCCACGCCCCTGCCCTCGTTGCCCATCAGCCAGACACATTCCGGCGGCAACGCGGTGTCGTACAAAGAAGCGGCGTTGTCCAGTGCCGTGGCAACCAAGGGTATGCGCAAGCGGGCATGCAGACCGACCAGATCCACGTCTTCGTACAGACGCATGGCAAAATGCGCGCCCTGGGCGCTGCGCAACACCTTGGGCGTCCAGGCACCGGCGCAGCCTGTGGACAGGTACGCGTGCTCGATACCCGCCGCCGCTGCGGTGCGCAGCAAAGTGCCCAGATTGCCGGGGTCTTGTACCCGATCCAGCCACAAGCTGGTACTTGAAATTTCAGCAGGCGGCGTTTCCTGAGGCACCAGGGTCTCAAAATAGACGCCCTGGCTTTCTTGCACCTGAGACAATCCACGCGCCAGGCCAGGCTCGCAGCTTACCGCCACTCCGGGCGGCAGCGCCTGTGCAAGCTGAGCAAGTTCAGCGTCGCGTTCAAGGCGTTGGGCATCGAACAGGGCAAACTCGGGCGGCCCACGATGACGCAGCCACTCCTGGCATAGATGAATGCCCTCTAGAACCGTGCGCCCTTCCCGCTTGCCGCCAACGAGGCGAAGCAGTTGCTTGTAGCGGGGGTTGTCACGCGAGCTGATGTGCTTCACGCCAAAGCTTCCGCCAGCAATTGCCGAACAGGTGCAAAACTGCGCCGATGCGCAGCGCACGGTCCGTGCAGCCTGAGCTGTCGCAAATGAATCGCCGTGCCGTAGCCTTTATGACGATCGAACTCGTACTGGGGATACTGCTCGTGAAGCAGCAGGCAGTCGGCATCGCGGGCGGTCTTGGCCAGAATGGATGCTGCCGAAATGGCCGGAACCGTCGCGTCGCCCTGCACCACAGCCTGCGCCGCACAGGCCAAACCCGCGGGCACGCGATTGCCGTCGATAAGCGCTTGCTGTGGCTTAAGACCAAGCCCGTCGCAGGCCCGGCGCATGGCCAGCATGGTGGCATGCAAGATATTCAGGCGGTCGATTTCCTCGACATCGGCGCGGGCCACACACCAGGCCAAAGCCCGCTCCCGCACCAAGTGCGCCAGTTCGTCACGGCGCTGGACGCTAAGGGTTTTTGAATCGGCCAGGCCTGCGATGGGCCGGGCCGGGTCAAGTATGACTGCAGCCGCAAACACCGGCCCTGCAAGGGGCCCTCGGCCCGCTTCGTCAATGCCGGCCAAATACCCAACAAGCGGCATGGCGCCGAAAAGATCAGCCTGCGTCATGGCCCGCCTCGCGCAATATGGCCTGGGCCGCCAGGCCGGGCGTATCGCGCAGCAATGTTTCGTGCATTGCGGCAAAGCGCAGCGCAGTCTGCTGCGCATACCCGGTGTCGGTCAGCGCCTTCCAGGTCGCTTCGGCAAGCTTCTGAGGGGTAGCGTCGTCCTGAAGCAGCTCAGGTACCGCGAAGTCGTTCAGCAAGACATTGGGCAGGCCCACCCAGGGCACCAACGGTCGCGACTGGCCGGACTTCCAGGCCATGATGCGCCGCATGGCCGGTGACAACACATAGGAAATAACCATGGGGCGCTTGAACAGCGCGGCTTCAAGCGTGGCGGTGCCGCTGGCGACCAGTACCGCGTCTGCCGCCTCCAGGGCGTCCCACGCTGCGGGCCGGTCGGCGCAACGGGCCTGATCCAGCAAGGTCAGATTGGAAATGGGGTATTGACGAAGCCATGCCTCGAATTCAGCGCGACGCTGGACGTTGACCATGGGCACCAGGATGCGCAATTGCGGATCTTGATGTTGCAGCAACTGCACGGCCTGCAAAAAACGGGGCGCAAGCAGCTTGATTTCAGAGGCGCGGCTGCCGGGCATGACAGCCAGCACACGTTCGCCGGCGTGCAGGCCCAGAGCGGCCCGCATGCCTTCGCGGTCGGGTTGCATGGGAATGACCTGGGCCAACGGGTGACCCACATAGGTTACCGGCACGCCCTCTTTCTGATAAATGGCTTCTTCAAACGGAAACAGCACCAGCATATGGGAGACTGCTTCGCGGATCTTGTGTATGCGTTCGTATCGCCAGGCCCAGATAGAAGGCCCCACAAAGTGCACGGTAGGTATGCCCGCCTGACGCAACTGCAGCTCGAGGCGCAGATTGAAGTCGGGTGCGTCCACGCCCACGAACACATCGGGCTTACTAGTTAACCAGCGCCGCTTTACGTCGCCATAGGTGCGCAGCAACGACGGCAGGCGTTTCAGGGCGTCCACGTAGCCGAATACTGTGAGCGCGTTCATGGAATGCCAGGCATCCAGCCCCTGCCCTTCCATGGCCGGGCCGCCTATACCCTCGCAACGGCTGTGCGGCGCACGTGCAGCAATACCCCGCATGACCCGAGCGGCCAGCAGATCGCCCGAGGGCTCGCCGGCCACCATGGCGACACGCAAGCTCATGCCCGGGCAATGCCCCGGCTGGAGGCATTGAGAAAATCGACCAGCACCTGCAAGACCTGGCTGGATTCGGGTCGTTCGGATTGCAGTGCGGCGATTTGCTGCGCCGCTTCTTCTACTTTGAGGCCGCGGCGATAAAGAATTTTGTAAGCCTCTTTAAGCGCGGACACGCTTTCGGGCGTAAACCCGCGTCGGTTCAGGCCTTCGCTGTTGATACCCACCGGGCGGAAGGGGTCGCCCGCGCCGATGACATATGGCGGAATGTCCTGGCGAATGGAGCTGGTGCCGCCGATCATGCAGTGGGCGCCAATGCGCACGAACTGATGCACGGCCGAAGAACCGCCCACGATCGCCCAATCGTCGATATGAATATGCCCTGCCAGCTGGACGTTGTTGGCAATGACGGTGTGGCTGGCGACCTGGCAGTCGTGGGCGATATGCACATAAGCCATGATCCAGTTGTCGTCGCCGACGCGCGTGACGCCCACGTCTTGAGCGGTGCCGGTATTGATGGTGACGTACTCGCGCACCATGTTGCCGTCGCCGATTTCAAGACGGGTGGGTTCGCCCTTGTACTTTTTGTCTTGCGGCATGCCGCCAATAGAACAAAAGCGATAAAAGACGTTGTTTCGGCCCACGGTAGTGTTGCCGTCGATGATGCAATGGGGGCCAACCTGGGTTCCAGCACCAATGCGCACGCCTGGGCCCACAATGCTGTAGGCGCCCACGGTCACATCATCGGCCAGCTCGGCCTCGGGCGCCACAATGGCAGTGGGATGTATGCGCTGGGTCATTAGTCCTCCAGCGGGCGTATGGCACACATAAGCTTGGCCGAGGCCACCTCTTGGCCGTCAACGGTGGCGCAAGCGGTGTACTTGCACATGGTGCGGCTCAGGCGGTCGGCCGAGACCTCAAGCCGCAACTGGTCGCCGGGCACCACGGGCCGCCGAAAGCGTGCGCCGTCAACGCCCACAAGGTAGTAGGCGATTTTGCTGTTGGCCGCGTTGACGGTGGAATCGCCCTCGAACGAAAACAGCGCCGCAGCCTGGGCCATGGCCTCGATGATCAGCACCCCCGGCATGACCGGATGATGCGGAAAATGGCCTTCGAAGAACGGTTCGTTCATGGACACGTTCTTGATCGCCACAATGCTTTTGCCCGGGTCCATTTCAAGAACACGGTCGATAAGCAGCATCGGATAGCGATGCGGCAGGCGGGCCATAATATCTTTGATATCGAGTTTCATTCGTTCTGTCCTACCGGCATGTTTCCGGTATTCACCTTGTTCAGTTACTTGTCTTGTTTTTCGAGCGTACGCAGACGCCGCCGCAAGTGCGACAACTGCCCCAACACCGCCGCGTTACGCTGCCAGCCCACGTGTTCGTCAAACGGATACACACCGGTATAACGACCTGGTTTTTCAACATTGGACGTAATGGCTGTACCGCCCGAAACGTGTACGTCGTCACCCAGCACGATATGCCCTGAAAGCATGGCGGCTCCGCCAATGGTGCAACGCGCACCAATGACCGTGGAACCCGCAATGCCCACACAGGCCGCCATGGCGGTGTGTTCGCCGATACGCACGTTGTGCGCCACCATGATCTGGTTATCGAGCTTGACACCGTTGCCGATGACGGTGTCTTCGAGCGCGCCACGGTCTACCGTTGTGTTGGCGCCGATTTCTACGTCGTTACCAATGCTGACCCCGCCCAACTGGGCGATTTTAGCCCACGCACCCGGCTCACTGCCCGGATGCGGCGCAAAACCAAAGCCGTCGGCCCCGAGCACGGCACCGCTATGCACAATGACGCGATCGCCGATGTGTACGCCGTGATAAAGCGTGACGCCCGCATGCAACAGGCCGT
>NZ_DATJBQ010000030.1:0-1811 GCF_035515275.1 Pusillimonas sp. | reverse complement strand
AAATGAACATCAGCAAACTTACTGCAAACCGCATCGAACCGAGCAGTTCAATCACGTCGGCGCCGAAGCTTTTCAAGGAATTGGGTTGGCTCACAGATTCATTTCGAAAAAAAAGGGGGGCGCCGCTGCCGGCCCCCCCCTTTGACTGACCGGCCGGCGCGATTTTGTTTTTGACGCCGGACTAAATTCTACGCTTTAACGCAGGCCCGCCGCGTAATCGGCCACCGCCGCAATGTCGGAGTCGGACATGCGATCGGCGATGTCGTGCATGATTTCGTTGGCGCGATCATTGCTGCGGAACTGCTTGAGCTGATCAGCCAGGTAACCGGGGAACTGCCCTGCCAGGCGCGGGAACTCGGCCGGTACGCCTGCACCGTTAGGTGCGTGGCAGCCCGCACAGGCGGGTACCCGTTTGGCCGGAATGCCGCCGCGCCAGATCTCTTGGCCGCGCTCCATGGTGGCTTCGCTGGTGGCAGTGGCAGCGGCAGTGTAATCAAGCGGCTGCTGGCCCAGATAGTAAGCAATATTTTGAATGTCTTCGTCGGACAGGGGCGCAGCCATGGGTGTCATGACCAGCGGCGCACCGTTGGGGCCGCTACGCTTGGCGGGTTGGTCGCCCTGGGGTTTGAAGTCGTGCAGCTGGCGGGCGATGTATTCGTGCGCCTGGCCCGAAAGATTGGGGTTGACCGGAAGCGTGCTGTTGCCGGCTGCGCCATGGCAGCTGGCACAGGCAATAATGCCGCGCGCTGCGTCGCCGTTGGTGTATAGAGCCTCGCCTTTGGCCGCGTCGGGCTTGACGGCGTTCTGGGCATAACTTGCAGAGAACACGGAACAGCCTAGTGCTACACCGCTAATGATTACTATTCTGGAAAGCACACGCTTCATGAAGACCTCGACGGATCGCTTAAATTCGATCTGGGCCGACTATATGTCGGCAATGAATGTCAAATTTTCGGGCCCGCAAAGGCCCGCAAAAATTGAACGCAACAGTTTCAAATCCGATAATTATACAATAGCGGTTGAATCAAACCCATCAGGCCAGCCATTGTCCATCCTGCACCGCGCCGCTTTCACGGTTTCCGCCGCCCGTCTCGACCAGTTACCGCCGCCCACCACCGCCGAAGTCTGCTTCGTGGGCCGGTCGAACGCCGGCAAATCATCCGCCATTAACGTGCTTGCCAACCAGAAACGGCTGGCATTTTCCAGCAAAACACCCGGACGCACCCGCCTGATCAATCTGTTCGGCATTCCCGACCCGCTCAACCCCGACGAGGCCCTGGGCTTTCTGGTCGACCTGCCCGGTTACGGCTATGCGTCGGTGGCTCGCGACGCCCGCGAAGAGTGGGCCGAGGTGCTGGGCGGCTACCTGCGTCAACGCGAATCTTTGGCCGGCGTGGTGCTGGTCATGGATATTCGCCGGGGTGTCACTGACCTGGATCGACGGCTGGCCGAATGGCTCGCCCCTACGGGCAAGCCCGTGCTGGCCCTGCTGACCAAGGCCGACAAGCTTCCTTACGGCCAACGGATCAAGGCCGTGGCGGCCACCCGCAAAGAACTTGCCAAACTGGGGGCGTTAACCGCCTTGCCGTTCTCGGCAACCCATCGTATTGGGCTGGAAGAAGCCACCGCCCACATTGAAAACTGGATCTCACCCAAGGTCGTGCCATGACTCAATTCCTTCCTTCCGTCGATTTTCCTGCCTCGCGTCCACGCCGCAACCGCCACGACGATTTTTCGCGACGACTGGTCCGCGAGCATTCGCTCAGCGTCGACGATTTCATCTACCCGGTGTTCGTCACCGAAGGCAGCAA
>NZ_DATJBQ010000029.1:0-7676 GCF_035515275.1 Pusillimonas sp. | reverse complement strand
GAAAACGGCGCGGTCGCGGTGCTGGTCGAGGCCGACGAGTCGGCAGCAGGTGCCCAGAGCGTTGAGTGTGCCGCGCCCATGCTGAAGGTTACCGGCCTTGGCAAGAGCCTGGGAGCCATCGCCCACGAGTGGTATGGACGTCCTTCAGAGGCGCTTTCGGTGGTGGCGATTACGGGCACCAACGGCAAGACGTCGTCGGTGCAATGGCTGGCGGCAGCCCTGAACGCCGAAGACGTGCCTTGCGGAACCATAGGCACATTGGGCGTGACCTTGCCCGACGGTACTAATTTGGGTGGCGCGCTGACCACACCTGATGTCCTGAGTGTGCACCGCAGTCTGGCCGCCATACGCGATGCTGGCGCAACGGTTGCGGCGATCGAGGCGTCTTCCATAGGCCTGGATCAGGGGCGGCTTGATGCCGTCCGCATTCATATTGCCGCGTTTACCAACCTTACTCACGATCATCTCGATTATCACCAGACGCTCGAGCAATACAAAGCGGCCAAGTTCAAGCTGTTTCAGCGCGAGGGTCTTGCGGCGGCGGTGATCAATATTGATGATGACGCCGGACGCGAGCTGGCGGAACAGCTCGAACTGCCGAGCGTCGATACTTATTCGCTCGAAGAGCGAGGCGCATCGATCGGGGCCGGGGACGTGCACACGGGTACGTACGGCCTGGTCTTCAACCTGTCGATTGCCGAGCGTTGCGCGCAGATCGTCACCCACCTGGTCGGCACGCACAATATCTCCAATCTTTTGTTGATCGCCGGTGTGCTGGCGCGCCTGGGGTGGTCAGTATCCCGCATTGCGCGGGCCTTGTCGGCCTTGCGCTCGGTAGGGGGGCGTTTGCAGGTGGTTGAGGCGGTCGATTGCGGCCGCAACCAGCCTGCTGCAGAAGGGCCGATGGTGGTGGTCGATTACGCCCATACCCCCGATGCCTTGAGTCGTGCGCTGCAGGCGCTGCGCGAAACCGCCGCCTCGCGCAACGGGCGACTGGTGTGTGTGTTCGGCTGCGGAGGCGACCGCGACACAAGCAAGCGTCCCGTTATGGGGGAGCTGGCCGGCCGACTGGCCGATGTCGTCGTTCTGACCAATGACAACCCGCGTTCAGAAGACCCGACGGCCATTCTTGGCCAGATCCTGCAAGGCATGAAAGGCGTACAGCCGTTGGTCGAGGCCGACCGCGCCGCCGCCATTGTCCAGGCTATCTGGCGGGCCCAAGCGGCTGACGTCGTGCTTCTGGCAGGCAAGGGGCACGAAACCTACCAGGAAATTGCCGGCGAGCGCAAACCGTTCGACGACCGCGAATGGGCCAGGCTTGCGCTTACATGGCGGCGGGGCGCCACATTGTGTTCGGACTCGCGTCGTATTGCCGCCGGGCAGATCTTTCTTGCATTGCACGGCGAACGCTTCGACGGTCATTCGTATCTGGATCAGGTTCGCGAGGCGGGCGCATGCGCCGCCATCGTGGCAAAGCGTAATCCCGATATCAACCTGCCGCAGTTCGCGGTGGGCGACACTGCCGCGGCCCTGAGCGTGCTGGGCGCCCAATGGCGCCGCTGTTTCGACATACCGGCCATAGCCGTTACCGGCAGCAATGGCAAAACCACCACCAAGGAAATGATCGCGTCCATCTTGCGTCGCTGGGTCGGCGACGAGCACGCGTTATGGACTCGCGGCAATTTGAACAACGAACTGGGTGTTCCCCTGACTTTGCTCGCGCTGCAGCCTGGCCATCGGGCGGCCGTCTTTGAGCTGGGCATGAACCATCCCGGCGAGATCGCCATGCTTGCCGATATGGCGCAGCCTACCGTGGCCTTGGTTAACAACGCTCAGCGTGAGCACCAGGAGTTCATGCATACCGTTGAAGCCGTGGCACGCGAGAACGGCAGCGTCATCAGTGTGTTGCCCGAATACGGCGTGGCGGTGTTCCCCGGCGACGAGGCCTACACGGAGCTGTGGCGTGATCTTGCACAGGGTCGGCCCGTGCTGACTTTTGGTCTGGATGCTGTCTTTGAGGTGTACGCCGACGACATCCGCGCTGAGCCTGCCCAGACGGGTTTTCGCTTAAATACGCCAGAGGGCGCTTGCTACGTGCAGCTCAAGGTGCCCGGCTTGCACAATTTGCGCAATGCGCTCGCCGCAGCGGCCTGCGCTCTGGCTGCCGGCGCTCCGCTGGAAGCCATTGCCCTCGGTCTGCAAAGTTTCGATCCGGTGTCAGGCCGCATGCAGCCGCGCCTGCTGCCCGGCGGCTTGCAACTGATTGACGATACCTACAACGCGAATCCCGACTCGGTACGCGCCGCCATCGACGTGCTGGCCGGCCTGCAAGGACGCAAAGTGCTGGTGCTGGGTGATATGGCCGAAGTGGGTGCTGAAGGCCCGGCCATGCACGCTGAAGTCGGTGCGTATGCCCGGCAACAGGGCATAGACGCTTTGCTTACGTATGGCCCTGCCGCTCGCGAGTGCGCGCGAGCGTTTGGCGAGGGTTCTTATTCTTTCGACGACATCAGCCTCCTGCTTGATTGTCTTGCCGGCCAGACGCCGGCCAATATTTTGGTGAAGGGCTCTCGCAGCACACGTATGGAACGAGTGGTTCAAGGATATCTACAACAACTCCAGGCGCAGGCCGAAGGAGATCACAATGTTGCTTGAACTGGCCCGCTGGCTGGCTGATTCCCACATACGGGCGTTCAGTGTTTTTGAGTACATCACTTTGCGAGCCGTTCTGGCTTGCGGCACTGCCTTGCTGATCGGCCTGTTCGCGGGGCCGATGGTGATACGCAAACTTACTGAACTCAAGATCGGGCAGGCGGTGCGCGGTTACGGTCCCGAATCCCACCTGCAGAAAACCGGTACGCCCACCATGGGCGGCGCCCTCATAATGATCGCCATCGCGGTCAGCACCTTGTTGTGGGCCGACTGGACCAACCGGTTCGTGTGGGTGGTGCTGCTGGTTACCTTTGGGTTCGGCTGGATAGGCTGGGCCGACGACTACAAGAAAGTGGTCAACCGTGACCCCGAGGGCATGTCCGCACGCCGCAAGTTTTTTTGGCAGGCGCTGATTGGCGCCGTGGCGGCCATTTATCTTACCTTTGCTGTCTCGGCGCCTGCCAACGCCGACCTATGGCCCTTGTTCCGCGACTGGATGCTAAGCGGCTTTACCTTGCCTTTGCCCACCCGCGCCGACCTGATCGTGCCGTTCTTCAAGAGCGTCAGCTATCCGCTGGGTGTGTTCGGGTTTGCCGCTCTGACCTGGTTTGTCATAGTGGGCACCAGCAATGCAGTGAACCTTACCGACGGACTGGACGGGCTGGCCATCATGCCCACCGTCATGGTCGGCAGCGCGCTGGGCATATTCGCTTACGTGGTGGGGCGTGTCGACTACTCCAAATACCTGTTGTTTCCCTATATACCGGGCGCCTCGGAAGTAATGGTGCTGTGTGCAGCCATCGCCGGCGCCGGTCTGGCTTTTCTGTGGTTCAACGCCTACCCGGCCCAGGTCTTCATGGGAGACGTCGGAGCCCTGGCACTTGGCGGAGCGCTGGGCACCATTGCCGTCATCGTTCGCCAGGAAATCGTCCTGTTCATCATGGGTGGGGTTTTTGTTGCCGAGACCTTGTCGGTCATGGTGCAAGTGACCTACTTCAAATACACCAAGCGGCGGTATGGCGAAGGAAGACGGATATTGCGCATGGCGCCGCTGCATCATCACTTTGAGGTAAGCGGCTGGAAGGAAACCCAGGTTGTGGTCCGTTTCTGGATCATCACCATGATCCTGGTGCTGATTGGCTTGGCGTCACTGAAACTGCGATGAGCGACTTTTCCATTCCCTCGATTAGACGCGATGCACGGACCCTGATTTTGGGTCTGGGGCAGACCGGAGCGGCGTCGGCGCAGTGGTGCGCTGCGCACGGCGCGCCGTTGCGCGTTCTGGACACGCGAGCGTCACCGGCGGGGCTGGACGGGTTGCGTGAGGGGCTGGCTGCGGCCGATGTCGATTACCGTCTGGGCGCGGAGCATTTCAATGACGACGCCTTGCAAGGCGTGTGCAGCGTTGTCATTAGCCCGGGCCTGCCGCCCGGTAGCGAGCCGGTGGCTACGCTATTGGCTGCGGCGAAGCAGCAGGGCATAGAAGTTATTGGCGAGATCGAACTTTTCGCGCGAGCCCTTGGCGATATGGCCGAGCAAGGTTACCGCCCAGGGGTGTTGGCGGTAACCGGTACCAACGGCAAGACCACCGTTACGGTCATGGCCCGCGAACTGGCGCGTGCCAGCGGTTATCAGGCCATGGCGGCCGGCAATATCGGACCGGCTGCGCTCGCGGCCCTGCTGCAAGCGTGTGCATCGGGTGACTTGCCCGAGGTGTGGGTGCTCGAGCTATCCAGCTTTCAGCTGGCGTCCACCTACAGCCTTGCCCCTGATGCTGCCGTGGTGCTCAACATCACGCAAGACCACCTTGACTGGCACGGTTCGCTCGAGTCATACGCCGCCGCCAAGGCGCGTTTGCTGAAGATGGCAAAGGTAGCGGTCATCAATCGCGATGACGCCCTTGTGTCTGCCATGGTCGACGAACCGCGGGCGCTTTCGGTGCGTAGCTTTGGCCGCAGCCTGCCTGTTTGGGAAGGCGACACCGGCCTGGATGGCAGCCATGACGTAAGCTGGCTGTGCGTCAGCGAAGCCGTGGATTTTGACACGCCTGTCACTACGGGCCGACGCAAGAAGAACGATCCGGCTCCTCAAAGAGCCCAGGGCCGCGTTTCGCGGCTCATGCCCGCCGACGCCTTAAGGGTGCGTGGCGTACACAACGCCTTGAACGCGCTGGCCGCACTGACCCTGGTCCGTTGTCTGGATGCAGGGTGGGCCGGCATGTTGCATGCGTTGCGCGATTACCCGGGCGAGCCCAATCGCACCGAGTTCGTGAGAACTGTTGGCGGAATCGATTTCATCAACGACAGCAAGGGCACGAATGTCGGCGCGACTTTGGCCGCGCTTGAAGGTCTGGGCCAACCCGTGGTGCTGATTGCGGGCGGACTGGGCAAAGGACAAGATTTCGCTCCCCTGGCTGTTGCCGTGCGTGAACACGCTCGGGCGGTCGTTCTAATAGGCAGTGATGCCGACCTTATCGCCAATGCCTTGCACGATGTGGGACTGACCGTTGAGAAAGCCTCGTCGCTGGAAGACGCGGTGCGCAAGGGGTTTGCCCTCGCTCGCGAAGGTGATGCGGTGCTGTTGTCGCCGGCCTGCGCCAGCATGGACATGTTTCGTGACTATGTGCATCGCGGGCAAGTATTCGTTGATGCCGTCGATACGCTGGCGCTCGACAACGGAGAGGTCGCATGAGCTTATTCGCCGAACTGACCTCTAGCGTGAACGCCGTGCGTCCGGGCCGCACCACGATGCCCAACTTTGATTACGCGGTCATTATTGCGGTTGCCGGTCTTGTGCTGTTCGGCCTGCTGATGGTCTACTCGGCCTCGATCGCGTTGGCCGACGGGCCGCGCTATGCCAGCTACGGCCGTTACTATTTCGTTATTCGTCACGGCGTATTTGTATTGTTGGGTTTGGTGGCCATGGGCGTGGCCGTCAGCATTCCCATGCGTGTGTGGCAAAAGGCGGCGCTGCCCTTGTTCTTGCTATGCATGGTGCTACTGGTCATTGTGCTTATTCCCGGCGTCGGCCGCGAAGTCAACGGTGCCCGACGGTGGCTGCCCCTGGGCGTTATCAATTTTCAGCCTTCCGAGCTCATGAAGGTGGCCATGCTGCTGTTTGCCGCAGAGTACACGGTGCGTAAACAAGAGCATATGCAAAATTTTGTGCGCGGCTTCCTGCCCATGGCCTTTGCCCTGGCTGCCGTGGGCCTGGTGGTGCTTGCAGAGCCCGATCTGGGTGCCTTCATGGTCATTGTCGCCATTGCCGTCGGTGTTCTGTTCATTGGCGGCATCAACGGCAAACTGTTTTCCAGCTTGCTGGCCGTGCTGACTGGTTGTTTCCTGTTGTTGATCTGGCTTTCTCCCTGGCGCCGCGAACGCTTGTTTGCCTATCTTGACCCCTGGAACCCCGACAACGCCTACGGCAGTGCTTATCAGTTGTCGCATTCGCTTATTGCCTTGGGTCGGGGCGAATGGTTTGGTGTAGGCCTTGGGGCCAGTGTTGAAAAGTTGCATTATCTGCCCGAAGCGCATACCGACTTCATCGTCGCGGTCATTGGCGAAGAGCTTGGTTTTGTCGGTGTGTCGGCCCTGGTTTTTGGCTTTGCATTCCTGGTCTGGCGCGCTTTTGACATTGGCCGCCAGGCCATCGCCATGGAGCGTATCTTCAACGGCCTGGTCGCCCAGGGCGTCGCGTTGTGGTTTGGAGTTCAGGCCTTTATCAATATTGGCGTCTGCGTGGGCCTGTTGCCGACCAAAGGCCTTACCTTGCCCCTGGTCAGCTACGGCGGTTCCAGCATTGTCATGAACCTGGTCGCGGTCGCCTTGCTGCTGCGCGTCGACTTTGAGAACCGCAACATGATGCGAGGCAAACGAACATGAGCGCGCGCACCATATTGATCATGGCGGGCGGCACCGGCGGGCACATCATGCCGGGTCTGGCCGTGGCAGAAGAAATGCGCCAGCGTGGCTGGAAAGTACATTGGCTGGGTCATCCTGAACGTATGGAAGGGCGCCTGGTTCCGCAGCACGACATCCCGTTGGAGCCGCTGCGTTTTTCGGGCGTGCGCGGCAAAGGTCCGGGGGCGCTGTTCAACTTGCCGGTGTCCTTGATCCGCGCCTGTTTGCAGGCCCGTCGCGTGCTGCGCACGCTCAGGCCCGAAGTGGTGCTTGGCATGGGCGGCTACGTGGCGTTTCCAGGCGGCCTTATGGCCAGGTTAAGCGGCGTTCCCCTGGTCATTCACGAACAGAATGCCGTGGCCGGAACGGCCAACCGCACGCTGGCCCGCATGGCAAAGAAGGTGCTTACCGGGTTTCCGGGGGCGTTGCCGGGTGCGCTGATGGTCGGCAATCCTGTGCGCGAAAATGTGCTGAAGTTGCAGCCGGTCGCTCAGCGTTACGGCGCGCGGCAAGGGCCTTTGCGCTTGCTGGTCGTTGGGGGAAGCCTGGGCGCGCAAGTGCTGAACGAAACGGTGCCGCAGGCCTTGGCGCAACTGCCACAGGCCGAACGTCCCGTGGTGGTGCATCAGGCAGGCGCACAGCATATAGAAGAGCTGGTCCGACGTTACGAGCAGGCGGGGGTGCACGCTCAGTGCCATGCATTCATCGACGATATGGCTGGCGAATTGGGTCAGGCCGATCTGTTGATTTGTCGTGCCGGCGCCATGACGGTGGCCGAAGTGGCGGCGGCGGGCGTTGCCGCCCTGTTTATCCCGTTGCCGCATGCCATTGACGACCATCAAAGCGCCAATGCTCGTTACCTGAGCGATTGCAATGGTGCGTGGCTGCAAAAGCAGTCGGGTTTTTCGGCCCATTGGCTGGCCGGGTGGCTGCAGGAGCGCAACCGGCAAGAGCTGGCTCAGTACGCCGAGCATGCTCAAGAGCATGCTGCGCTTAATGCGACCCAGCAGATCGCGGACGCCTGTGAACAAGTGGCAGGGAGAGCCGCATGAAACATAGAATACAAAGTATCCATTTCGTGGGCATCGGTGGCTCGGGCATGAGCGGCATCGCCGAGGTGCTGCT
>NZ_DATJBQ010000028.1:0-9892 GCF_035515275.1 Pusillimonas sp. | reverse complement strand
GTGGGCGCAAAACTGACCTGCTGCTGGCGCTGCTCGTTATTGGTGGCCGAACCGCAACTGATATCAACCGTGCCGTTGGCCACAAGCGGAATTCGGGTAGACGACGTGACCGAGACTTCGCGAACCTTCAGTTCGGGCAAGCCCAATTTGTCTTTTAATGCTGCCACAATGCCATAGCAAATATCAATCGAATAGCCCACCGGCTTTTGGGCGTCGTCCAGGTACGAAAATGGAATGGAAGACTCGCGCACACCCAGCGTAATCTGCCCCGATTGCTTGATTTTGTCGAGGCGCCCCTGTGCCTGCGCCGCCACCGGCATGGCCATTAACACCGCCAACATCATGGGTAAGAACTTCATCGCGTCTCCTGGTTTTGCTGTGGATGCCACACGGCGTTAAAGCGCTTCGGTACCGCATTCTCCGGTACGGATGCGTATGGCCTGTTCAACCGGCATGACAAAAATCTTGCCGTCGCCGATTTTTCCGGTACGAGCCGCCTTGACAATGGCTTCAATCGCCGGCTCGACCATCTCGTCCGGCACAACCACCTCGATACGGATCTTCGGCAGAAAATCCACCACATACTCGGCGCCGCGATAAAGCTCGGTATGCCCCTTTTGTCTGCCAAACCCTTTGACTTCCGTAACGGTCAAGCCGCTTACGCCGATGTCGGCCAGGGCTTCGCGTACTTCGTCGAGCTTGAACGGTTTGATAATTGCCGCGATCAGCTTCATGTGTTCTTCTCCGAAAGTATATGGGTGCTTAATCGCGAAAGCCGTTGGCAATAGGCATGCGCCAATCGCGGCCAAACGCCCTGGAGGTAATCTTGGGGCCCACGGCGCCTTGCCTTCGCTTGTATTCGTTGATGCGTATCAGCCTTAGCACCTGCGCCACGGTTTCTTGCGCATGCCCGGCCTGCACGATTTCTTGCATCGATTGGTTCTGCTCGACATAGCGTTCGATAATGTCGTCCAGCACATCGTACGGCGGAAGGCTGTCCTGATCGGTCTGGTCGGGGCGCAGCTCGGCCGAAGGCGGCCGCGTGATGATGCGCTGAGGTATGACCGGCGAACGCTCGTTGCGCCAACGCGCCAAAGCATACACCATGGTCTTGGGTACATCTTTAAGCAGGGCGAAGCCGCCGGCCATGTCGCCATACAGCGTGCAATAACCCGTTGCCAGCTCCGATTTATTGCCCGTGGTCACCACCAGGCTGCCGAACTTGTTCGACAGGGCCATCAGCAGGGTGCCCCTGATGCGAGCCTGTATATTCTCTTCGGTGGCATCGACAGGCAGGCCCGCAAACAAAGGGGCAAGCGCCGCATCGAAACTGTCGGCCAAGGCGCCTATCAGTATCTCGTCGTACACCACGCCCAGATTGCGGGCCATTTCACGGGCATCCACCTGCGAAATGTCTGCCGTGTAACGCGACGGCATCATCACGGTGCGCACGTTCTGCGCTCCCACGGCATCGACCGCCACCGCCAGAACCAGCGCCGAATCCATGCCGCCCGACAAACCCAGCACAATTTGCTTGAACCCGGTCTTTTGCATGTAATCGGAAAGTGCCAGCTTCAAGGCTTCGTATACTTGCGCAAGGGTGGGCGGCCAGTGCTGGAGCGCCGGCTGCCACGCATCGCCTGCCCTGGGCGTGTTGAAAAAACCGCCCTGCAGGGGCTTGCCGCTTGCGTCGATTTCAAGCACCGACCAGGCTTCCTGAAAGGTGGGTAGCCGCAGCGCCACCTTGCCTGCCGGGTCGAGCACGAACGAGGCGCCATCGAACACAAGCTCGTCCTGGCCGCCGACCTTGTTCACATAGACGGTGGTCATGCCGTGCACATTGGCGCCCATCTGTTCCAGGCGCAATTGCTGCTTGTCGGTGCTGTAAGGCGAAGCATTCAGCACCAGCAATACTTGAGCGCCATGCTCGGCGGCCATGGTGGGCGCGGACTTGAACCAGGCGTCTTCGCACACGTTCAGACCGAACCTTACGCCCTTGACGTCAAAGACGGCCGGTTCCCGGCCCGCCGAAAAATAGCGCTCTTCATCGAATACGCCGTAATCGGGCAGCTCGTGCTTGCAGTAACTGACCAGCACCCGGCCCTCGGCCACCACCGACGCAACGTTATACAGCTTGTTGTCAATGCGCTTGACATGCCCGACCACCACGTGCAGCTCGTTGCCGAGCTCGTGCAGGTGGGCACACAATTGCGCAAAGACCTTGTCGTGCCTGCGAATGAATTCGCCACGCAAGAAAAGGTCTTCGGCCGGGTATCCGGTAAGGGTCAGTTCGGGCGTAACCAGCAGGTCAACGCCCTGCCCTTGCGCCCAGCGCGCCGCCTCGAGCACTTTGGCGGCGTTTGCGCCCAGGTCGCCCACCCGAGTGTTGATCTGGGCAAGGCCGACTTTAACAACCGTCATTGACAGTAGCCCGTGTAAGAATCATGGAACCAAAATTATCGCATGAAGCGTAAGGCGGCCGGTTCGCCAAATCGCTTTAACCGGCGTCCAAAGAAATTGGCTTGCGCGGGCCTTCGACCTGACGAGCCACGCCTTGCAGGCCGTACACAAAATCGGCGCCCGAAGGGGCTTGGTACAACTGCAGCGAGAGCTCGGGCAAAATGGCCAGAAGATGGTCGAAAACGTCGCCCTGAATGCGCTCGTACTCGACCCACGCCGTGTTGGCCGAAAAACAATACACCTCGACTGGAATCCCCTCGGACTCGGGCTCCATCATCCGCACGATCATCAGCATGTCCTGGCGCAACTCGCGGTGCTGTTTAAGGTAGGCCAGCGCATAGGCACGAAACGTACCCAGATTTGTGAGCCGGCGGCGGTTCACCGGATCGGCCGCGGCCTCGCCCAGGGCCAGGTTGCTTTCCTGAATGTCGGCTTCTTTGCCTGCCAGGTAGTCCTTCAGCAGATTAAAACGCGAAAGGTCACGCACCTCGTCTTCCGTCAGGAACCGAACCGTGGCGGCATTGATTCGCATGGTGCGCTTGATGCGCCGCCCGCCCGACTCGAACATGTGGCGCCAGTTGCGATAGCTTTCAGAAAAAAGCTTATAGGTGGGAATGGTGGTTACTGTCTTGTCCCAGTTTTGCACCTTGACCGTATGCAGCGCAATGTCGATGACGAAGCCGTCGGCGTTGGCTTGCGGCATCTCGATCCAGTCGCCGATACGCAGCATGTCGTTGCTGGTCATTTGCGTGCTTGCCACCAGCGACAACAGCGTGTCTTTGAACACCAGCAGCAATACCGCCGACAACGCACCCAGACCAGACAACATCAACAGCGGCGAGCGGTCGATCAGCAGGGAAAAAACCAAAATAATGCAGATGCACCACAGCGCAATGCGGGCCAGCTCCACATACCCCTTGATCGACCGGGTCTGCGCGCGGGTGGTGGCTGCATACATGTCGAGCCATGCCTTGAGCAGGCGGCTTAAGATCAGAAAGAAATAAACCAGGCTTACCGCCTGCAAGAACCGCGACACCGGCCCCACGTATTTTTCGGTAATGGGCAGCAAGGTTACGTTGACGGTAAGGACCAGCAGCGGCACCAGGTACCCTATGTATCGAAAAACGCGATGCCGGTGCAAGGCTTCAGACCACTGTTCCTGGCCTATGGCCTTGAGCATGCGACGCGCCACAGTCAGGGCAACTTTGTCGGTCAGCCAACTGGCCATCAAAACCAGAATAATCAGCACGCCCAACCCGATCGCCACCTGGGCCCAGACCGAATCAGGCACCAGGCCGCCCAGCCAGTTGTCGCCAAACCAGGCGGCCATCAGGTTGTTGTTTTCTATTGCCAGATCCATGCTCGACATCTTGATATTCGCGAAACGCCCCGCGCAAGCGGGTGCGAATGCTTAATTTCCTCTAAAAAAGCCTAATACAATACACAATACTTCAGGCGCGCAATATTTCGTTGCAGGCGGCTATTTTATAATTCGGCTCTATGTCTAAAAATTCTTCTTCCGGGCAAAATCAATTTGCCAACAAAGCCCAGGCATGGTCTGCGCGCTTTTCCGAACCGGTTTCCGATCTTGTAAAACGCTACACGGCCTCGGTCGACTTTGACCAGCGCCTTGCGGCGGTCGATATTCAGGGCTCGCTGGCCCACGCCGACATGCTGGCGGCCATCGGCATCATCAGTGCGCAAGACAACGCCGACATACAACGCGGCATGGCGCAAATACTGCAAGAGATCGAACAGAACCGATTTGAATGGTCGCTCGACCTTGAAGACGTTCATCTGAATATTGAAAAACGCCTGGTTGAACTGATTGGCGACGCCGGCAAACGCCTGCACACGGGCCGCTCGCGCAACGACCAGGTCGCCACCGATATTCGCTTATGGCTGCGACAAGAAATCGACACCGCCATTGCCCTGCTGAGCCAATTGCGCCACAACCTGGCCGAACTGGCCCTGCAACAGGCCGAAACCATTTTGCCCGGCTTTACCCATTTGCAGGTGGCCCAACCGGTAACTTTCGGCCACCATCTGCTGGCCTACGCCGAAATGTTCGAGCGAGACCAGCAGCGCCTGGCCGACTGCCGCAAGCGGGTAAACCGCCTGCCTCTTGGTGCCGCCGCATTGGCGGGTACATCGTACCCGATCGACCGCGAGCGCGTGGCCAAAACCCTGGGCTTTGACGGCGTATGCAGAAACTCTCTCGACGCTGTGTCTGACCGCGATTTTGCCATTGAGTTCTGTGCCGCCGCCGCACTGATCATGACCCACATCTCGCGGCTTTCAGAAGAGCTGGTGCTGTGGATGAGCCCGCGCGTGGGCTTCATTGACCTGGCCGACCGCTTCTGCACGGGCAGCTCGATCATGCCGCAAAAGAAAAACCCCGACGTGCCCGAACTGGCGCGCGGCAAGACGGGCCGCGTCAACGGCAACCTTATCGCGCTGCTTACTTTAATGAAAGGCCAGCCTCTGGCCTACAACAAAGACAACCAGGAAGACAAAGAAGGCCTGTTCGACTCGGCCGATACGATCCGCGACACCCTGACGATTTTTGTTGACATGGTCAGCGGCATTCGGGTCAAGCCCGACGCCATGCGCGCTGCCGCGCTGCAGGGTTTTGCCACGGCCACCGACCTGGCCGACTATCTGGTCAAGAAAGGCGTGCCCTTTCGCGATGCCCACGAAACCGTGGCGCATGCGGTACGCGCCTGCGAAGAACAGGGCTGTGATCTGGCTGACCTGACACTCGAGCAATTGCAAGACTTCCATAAGCTGATCGAAGCCGATGTGTTCCAGGTTCTTACGCTTGAAGGTTCGGTGGCGGCACGCAACCATATCGGCGGCACAGCACCCGAACGCGTCAAGATCGAAGCTCAGCGCGTGCTCGACGAGACGCGCTGATCTTTGTGTTCTACGCGTAATGGGCGGCCTTTGGGGTCGCCCATTTTTTTTGCGTGGTTTGAGGTTTTTGCGTGGCTGGAGTTCTAAATACGGCGTGGGGCGGGGTGGGGTATTTGGGCGCCGGCAGCTGCGGCCGGCTTTGCCGGCTTCCCTCTCGAACTGTCGTCTGCGGGGCGCACGCAGAACTCGCAACGTCGGGCCAGTGGCCCGACACCCTTGTTGCTCAAACATGCTGCGTGCTTGCCTCCCCGCAGACGACAGTTCGCTCGGCTTGCTAACGTCGCCCAAATACCCCACCCCGCCCCACGCCTTCCGTTTACGATGATTGAGGCGCTTAAAGGACCTCGTGTAATAGGGATGCCGGGGCTGTTTGCTGTGATGCTGTGATGCTGTGATGCTGTGATGCTGTGATGCTGTGATGCTGTGATGCTGTGATGCTGTGATGTTGTGATGCTGTGATGCCGCTGATGCCGCTGATGCCGCTGATGCCGCTGATGTCCCTGGTGTCGCTGGCGTGGCTACTAAGACTCATGTCGCCGATGTCGACGTAGCCAAGGCCCCCCTTCCCTAGCACGAAGAAATGCCTCTGATCCCAACCGCAGTTCCTGCGATGCGGGGCAGGTCTTTTTCGGGCGTTGGCGCGAGAGCCGGGCGCCCTGAGAAGGGAGCCCGAAGGGGCGGACGATCAGGGCAGGCGGGCCGAAGGCCGAGTGCCTCCGCCCGAAAAAGACCTGCCCCACAGCGCAGGAACGTTTCAAGAACCAGCACAGCGACGAACCACAGCGCAGGAACGTCTCAAGAACCAGCACAGCGACGAACCACAGCGTAATAACGTCTCAAGAACCAGCAGCAACGGAGCTTACGCGTCAAATACAGCGATAGACTCCACATGTCCAGTATGCGGAAACATGTTCACAACACCCGCCGCGCTTAAGCGATAGCCGCCTTCGTTCACCAGAATACCGGCATCGCGCGCCAAGGTAGCCGGGTTACACGACACATACACCAGCCGTGTCGGGCGTTCAGGCCCCTTCAGCTCTGCCAGGGCGCGAGAAACTGCTTCTGCCCCCTCGCGCGCCGGATCGATCAACATGCGATCGAAGCGGCCCAGTTCGCGCAACCAATCAACATCCACATTGAACAGATTCAGGGCCGTAAAGCTTGCCCGCTCGGCCAGCCCGTTCTGCGCAGCGGCGACCTTGGCGCGCTCGACCAAGGCCTGGTTGCCCTCTATGCCGACCACTTGCCGCGCACGCGTAGCAAGGGGCAGCGTAAAGTTGCCCAGGCCGCAGAACAGGTCGGCCACCCGGTCGTCCGGCTGCACGTCAAGCAGGTTCAGCGCCCGGGAGATCAACGCGCGGTTGATCTGGCTGTTGACCTGGGTAAAGTCGGTGGGCCGATAAGCCATGCGCAACCCGAACTCGGGCAACAAATACGCCAGCGAGTCAGTATGAACACGGTCCAACGGATGAACCGTATCCGGCCCCTTGGGCTGCAACCACCACATGATCTCACGCTTGGCCGCAAACGCTTTCAGCAACTGGATATCACCAGGGCTTAAAGCCTCCATGTGCCGCAATAGCAGTGCGGTCCCTTCATCACCCACCGCTACTTCTATCTGAGGAATGCTTTTGGGGGCACTTAATGCGCCGATGAGCTCGCGCAAGGGCATCAGCAGGTTTGACACATGGCGCGGCAGCACCAGGCATTGCTCCATGTCGGCCACGTAGCTGCCGCGCTTTTCGCGAAAGCCAACCAGCACACCGCCCTTTTTGGTTACCAGCCGCACTGAAAGCCGCGCACGGTAGCGATAGCCCCAGTCGGGGCCATGCATGGGCGCCAGAATCTGCGCGGGGCTGACCTTGCCGATGTGCTCCAGGGCGTCTTCCAGCACACGCTGCTTGACCGCCACCTGCGCGGCCGGCGTCAAGTGTTGCATGGCACAGCCGCCGCACTGCCCAAAATACGGGCAGGCCGGCGTCACCCGCTGCGCCGACGACCGCACTATCCGCTCGACACGAGCGGTGTCAAACGACGCTTTACGCCGCGCGATATTGGCGTATACCTTTTCACCCGGCAAAGCCCCTTCGACAAACACGACCTTGCCGTCGCGGTGCGTCACGCCACGGGCCTCAAGGTCCAGGGATTCAATCTCAAATACTTCCGACATATCAACGATTCGACCAGAAAAAAGTCAGGATCGAATTGTAAAGGACGCGGGAAAGCGCAGCAGACGCCGAAAGCTTCCGTGCGCAAAAAAGGCGCCCTGTGAGCTGCCGAATGACGGCGGGCGCCTCTAGAAAATACCGCTACGGATTATGGTGATCAGTCTGCTGTTGGTGCTGCAGCTTCCGGCTTGGCGCTGTCGGCCTGCTCGGCGCTGTCAGTCTGCTTGGCACGGCGTTCTGCGTACTTTTGCATGCGTTCAGCGCGCTTTCCGGCTCGTTCGGCAAGCTGCTGGCCAACCAGCTTTTGCTGTCCTTCGTCCAGGGAATCCCAAACAGCCAGCCATTTTTCGCTGATTTTTGCACGGCTTTCGATGGCGGCCTGGTGCGCAGCTTCGGCATCCTTCAGGGCGGCACGTGGGTCAAGCTTGCCGGCCTTCAGGGCTTCATAACGTTCTTGCCGTTCCTCTTTCATGGCGTCGAATCGGCCGGCGCGATCGCCTTTCTGAGCTTCTTGCGCCTGTTGAAGCAGCTTCTTCTGCGAGTCGTTCAGCTTCAGGGCCTCGACGCTTTTTTCACCCAACGAACCGTAGCCGGGAACCACAAAGGCCGCACGACGCTGGTCGCGATGGCGATGCATGTGCTGATGGTGGGGGTGGGCGTGATGGCCGCCTCGAGTGGCGTCTGAAGTGGCCGGCGCCGACTGTTCGGTCGCTGTTGTGGCAGGAGCAGCGGCAGGCTGTGCGAGGGCCACGCCCTGCACCGAGACGGCGGCGGCGATGGCGGCAAGTTTAAAAATCAGGGCGGATTTGGTCTGGTGCATGGTGGCTTCCTTCTACATTCTTCAATAGGAGCAGCCATTGTCGGCCCGGAGCGGTTTCGAAACTGTTTCGCCGCCGACAATCTGTTTTCAAACGATTTCAGGCGTTCCACACCGCCATGTATTCTTTCCAATGCCCGGCGTCGCTGGCCGATAAGGTTTCGCGCACCAGGTCGACCTCGGCCTGATAGGCGGTTTGGTCAAGTTCGCCACGCAAGAACCGAAACCGGCAATACACCAGCCAGGTATTCACAACGTCTGTTTCGCAATAGGCGCGAACTTCGTCGGCCTTGCCGCTGGACCAGGCGCGCCATACTTGCCCGCCGTCCATGCCCAGCTTGCCCGGAAACCCGCACAATTTGGCCAGGTCGTCGAGCGGCGCGTTGGCACGGCCGTTGTACTTGGCCAGAAGATCCATGAGGTCAATATGGCGGTTGTGATAGCGGCTGATGTAGTTGTTGTACTTGAAGTCGCGGTCGTCTTCGCCGGTGTCCCAATAACGGGGGGCGGGCACCCCATGAATCAGGCTGCGATAGTGCAAGACGGGCAGATCAAACCCCGAGCCATTCCAACTGACGAGGCGGGGCGTGTAATGCTCGATGGTCTTGAAAAAGCCCGAGATCAGTGCCGCCTCGGGGTCGTCGGCCTGCCCCAGGGTTTTGACACGAAAGCCGTTGTCGTCTCGAAACACACAGCCCACCACCGCGATTTTGTGCAGGTGCAGGGGCAGAAAACCGGTACCGTGGGATTCCATGCGCGCCTGCAGCGCCGCTTCAATAACCTGCTCGTCGGTCCAGGCCGGGTCGTAGGTACCCAGGGTACGCAACCCCTTGGCGTCGGGTATGGTTTCAAGGTCGAAGACCAGGGTTGGGGTCATCGTTTGGGCAGGTACGAAAGCGGGTTGACCGGCGTGCCGCTGCGGCGAATTTCAAAGTGAAGGCGTGGCGAGCTGGTGTCGGTCTGGCCCAGCAGCGCAATTTTGTCGCCCTTGGAGACTGTGTCGCCCGACTTGACCAGCAGCTTGTCGTTGTGGGCGTAGGCGGTAATGAACCCGTTGCTGTGGCCCAAAAGGATAAGGTTGCCCAAGCCCCGCACACCGTTGCCGGCATACATGACCTTACCCGACGCAGCCGCCACGACCGTGTCGCCCACCGCCCCTTCGATGTCAATGCCTTTGGTATTGGTGTTGAAACCTTGAATCATTTTTCCGCTTGCCGGCCAGCCCCAGGAAATGAGGTTGGCGTCGGACGCCGGCATGGGAATGGGGGGCTCGGTAGGCGTAACCGGCGTTACCGGTGCCGGGGTGGCAATACTGGGAGAGGGCACCCCCGGTGCGCTGTCGGAAAGACGTAAGGTCTGACCCACGCGCAATTGGCTGGGGTCGGAAATATTGTTCAGCCGCACCAGGGTGGCTATGTCGATGCCATGGCGTTGCGCAATCTGGTACAGCGTGTCACCGGGCCGGACCACATAGGTGCCGGTTGCAGGTTCGGTGGCCGTTTGCCCGCCCGACATATCGGTAACCGGTGCG
>NZ_DATJBQ010000027.1:0-13240 GCF_035515275.1 Pusillimonas sp. | reverse complement strand
TCGGGCACCAGGTCAGCATAGCGCCGCGCGATATTCATGTCTACTTTGGCCAGCACCTGCTCCATATTGGACAACAGGGTGCGGAAGAACGGCCAGGCACCCGCCATGTCGCGAAGCAGCTCCAGACGCTGGGCCTGCTTGGCAGGGGCGCCTTCACAGCCGTGCTCAATAAACTGCGACAGCGCTGTGCCCACCCCATACCAGCCCGGAAGCAACAAACGGCATTGCGCCCATGAAAACCCCCACGGAATGGCGCGCAGGTCTTCAATTTTCTGGCCGGGTTTACGGGAAGCAGGACGAGAGCCGATATTGAGCCCGGCAATTTCCAGGATAGGGGTGGAGGCAAAGAAGTACTCGGCGAACCTGGGGGTTTCGTACACCAGACTGCGGTACACCTGCTGAGCGGCTTCGGATATGCAGTGCATGGGCCCCCCGAAGCGCGCCATGTGGTCGTCTTCGGCATGGGCGGAAGGACGTGCGGGGGTCAGGCTGGCGTCCAGCGTGGCGGCGACCAGCAGCTCTAAATGGCTGGACCCGACCTCGACGTCTTTATATTTGGCTTGAATGACTTCGCCTTGCTCGGTCAAGCGTATCTGGCCATTTACCGTGCCCGGCGGCTGCGCAACAATGGCGTCAAAGCTCGAGCCGCCGCCCCGCCCCACCGAGCCGCCCCGGCCATGAAACAAACGCAGGCGGGTGCGGTGCTGCCTGAAAACATCAACCAGACGTCGCTCGGCGCAGTAAAGCGTCCAGTTGGACGTTAAATAACCGCCGTCTTTATTGCTGTCGGAATAACCCAGCATCACCTCTTGCACGCCGTCTTGATCACACTTTACGCGTTCGGCAACTTCGGGCAGGCTCAGCCACGCATCCATGATTTCAGGGCCGCGCTCGAGGTCGGGAATCGTTTCAAAAAGCGGCACCACCATCAAGCCCCCGCCGGTGCGTTTCTGGCCCGGAGGGGCGCAAATGCCCGTCTCTTGTTGCAGCAGCAATACTTCGAGCAGGTCGCTAAGGGTTTCAGTGTGCGAAACAATGGTCTGGCCGATAGACCTCTGCCCGAACAGACGCCGGCATTGCGCCGCCATGCGCCAAATGGCCAGTTCTTTTTCAGTTTGCTCCGAATACTGCAGCCATGGCGAAACCAGCGGACGCGGCCGTCGTATTTCGTCGCGCAACAAAGCCACGCGCTGGGCTTCGTCCAGCTTGGCGTAATCGACCAGCTTGCCGTCGCGCTGCACGCCGGCTGCACTGAACAGCTCGGCAATCACGCTTTCGTTGACGTCGGAGCTCTGGCGCAGATCGAGTGTGGCCAGATGAAATCCAAACACCACCACGGCCTGGCGCAGGCTGTCCAGACGCAACCTGCCGATCAGGCCGCCGTGGTGATTTTGCAAGGACTGCGCCAGTGTGTCCAGGTCGGCCAGCAGGCTTTCGGGGCTGTCGTACGCGGGTGCGTCGTAGGTGGCAAACAGGGCCACTGAACGGCCCAGCAAGGCATGACTGGTGGCGGCCAGGCGCGCATAAATATGAATGCAGGCGCGTCGATAAGGTTCGTCGCGCCGATGCGCCGACGTGTCGGCGCTTTGGTCAGCCAGCTCAAGCAGCGCTGCGGTGGGGCGGGTCAGCATCTGCGACAACGACAGCTCGGTACCCAGTGCCTTGGTTTCGGCCAGGTAGTGTTCAAGCGCACACGCACACTGCTTGAGCAAGGCTTGCTCCAACGCGGCCGCATCGACATTCGGGTTGCCGTCGCGGTCGCCGCCTATCCAGCTTCCCATGCGCAAGAATGGCGGCAACATGCGGCTTTCAATGTCGAAGACCGAACGGCGCGCCGGTTGCAGCAGGTCGGCAAACTCTTGGTACAGGCGTGGAATGGCGTCCAGAAATGTGCTTTGGTAGTACGACAGGGCATTGTCGATTTCATCGAGCACGGTCAGCTTCTGGCTGCGCAGCATACGCGTCTGCCACAAGGTGGCCACCAGGCCTGTCAACCGTTGCTGCACGCGCACGCGCTCGGTGTCGGTGAGTGGTTCGTCGCACAAGGCCAGCTGCTCGGCAATGGCCCGATGCAGGTCAAGCGTGCTTTTACGCTGCACCTCGGTGGGGTGGGCGGTAAGCACCGGCTCGATGGCGGTGGTTTCCAGGTAGCGTCGTATGCGCGATTTGGCCACACCCCGGCCGCGCAAGACGTCGAGCGTGTGCTGCAAGCTGCCCCGAGCCGATGCATGGGTGGCGAGCTCGTGGCGCCGCCGGCGCTGAATCTGGTCGCGGTCTTCGGCGATATTGGACAGGTGCAAGAAGTACCCGAACGCCCGCGCTGCCTGCGTGGCCTGGTCGTCGGTTAGCCGGGCAATCTGGCGTTCAAGCGCCCGGCCGTCGTGGGCGTTGCCCTCGCGCCGAAGCCGCACGGCCACCTGACGCAGCTTCTCGATTACCTCGTAGGCACGCCGGCCTTCGCACTCTTTAATGACCTCGCCCAGTGCGCGGCCCAATAGCCGCACGTAAGCACGCAGCGGCGGTAGATCAGACTCTTTGAAAAATGACCCTGTGGCCGGCGGCTGGCTCATGGATTTGTCCCTGCTTATCAGTTTGGTTTGTGCGCAGACCAAACTGTAGCAGGAACGAATTCAGAGCAAAAACCAATTTTCCGGCTTACGCAGATTACAGCTTATTGCGGCACGAAGTCGTTGGTGAAGACATCGTTCACGTCCAGCTTTTTGGCGATGATTTCTTGCTGCAAGTAAAACTCTTGCAAGGCCGCCACACGTTGCGGGTCGAATTTGCCCAGCACTTGCTGGCCGGGGTAAACGTTTTGGGCGTAGTAAGCCAACACCTTGCTTACAAGCGCCTCACGACCCTTATAGCCGGGTACTGCTTCGATATAGGCCTTGGCGGCGGCCTCGGGGTCATCGCGAACCTCGGCCAACGACTTAAGCGTGGCGGCAACAAATCGGCGAATGACTTCGGGGTTCTTTTCGATCATGTCCTCAGATGCCAACACCGCCTGAGCCATGCCGGGGAAGTAAGCGCCGGTGGATTCCCACTTTAAATCGGCGCCGGCCTCTTCGGCAACCGCGGCCATTTCGGGGGCACCCACCAGACCGGCGGCATTGCCATTGGCGACAAGCTGCCAGATGCCATTGGGGCCGGCTGCCTGAATGTCGGCGTCGCTGCGCGTCAGGTTTGCATTGGCCAATACCGCCAGGGCTGCGAAGAAAGACGTGTCTTGGTATGACATGACGGTAAGGGTCTTGCCCTTGAGGTCGGCGGGGGTTTGAATATTGGCGTCGCTGCGGGTTGCCAACTGATGCAAGGCCTTGCCGCCCAAGAGGGCCACGCCTTTTACCGGGATGCCGTTTTGGCGCAGGATTAGCGGGGTATCGCCCAAGGCCCCCCCAAGCTGGCCGTTACCGGCCCCTAGCTGCTTGCCCACGTCTGCGCCGCCTTTAACCGATACAAATCGCACCTTGAGGCCGGCGTCGGCATAATAATTTTTGTGCTGCGCCAGCATTAACGGCGCAAACGCTATGGCATTGGCGGGTGCCGGCAGCAGATAGGTGATTTCAACGGGTGCTTCCTGGGCATGTGCACTGCCAACCGAAAGCGCAACGGCCGAGGCCAGGGCGGCTGCTTTAACGAAACCGCTGAGTGCTTGTGTGATGCTTTTCATGTGTCTCCTTTCATGCTGCATGGGGCGTACTGTTTAACTGCGCTGTCGCCTCTGCAAAGTAATGCTTTACTACGCAGCGGCGTTGCCTTTTAATTCGCTTGTCGATGAATTATATGGAGTTCGAATTTGCGAGTCCATCCGGCAACGCCGACAATATGGCTTTATCCGTACAAACCCCTAGCCAACCACCCATGAACGCATCTGCCAACAAGAAGATCACTCGGGCCAAGGGCCGCCCAGACGCTGACGGCACGGTAGGACGCGAAGCGCTACTGACCGCAGCCATCGAAGAGCTGCGCGTGTCATCGCCCGAATCCCTGACACTTGCGGGGGTGGCGGCACGCGCCGGTGTTCATCCGGCGTTGATCCGCTATTACTTCGGCAACAAAGACAAGCTTCTGCGCGAAGTCGTTCGCCAGCAGGTCGAGCATGGGCAAGAGTCGGCGCGGTCTATTATGGAAAGCGGCGCGCCCCTTGAAGAAAAACTGAAGGGCCGCCTGCAGAGCATGATCGACCTGATACAGACCAACCCGCATTTTCATCGTCTGGTGCTGGACAAAATATACGGCCGGGGCACCGACGGCGAAAGCGAAGACCTGCTTGGCCGGATCACCACACGGGGCATGCGCCTGACCATGTCGATGCTGCACGACGCGCCTGCGCGCACCGTACGCCCCGTCGACCCACGGTTTTTGCACGTCGCCATCATTGGTCTGACCGAGTTCTTTGGCGCCGCCGAACCTTTGCTGCACGAGCTTTTCGGTGAAACCGCCGATATGAACGACCTTAAGTCGCGATACATTGATTTCATTACGGATCTGGTTCTGCACGGCATCTTGTCCGACCCCGCCGGCCCCACGCCCGATATTGACAAAGCCTTGCCCTGACCGCAATAATTCGCTCTATCGTGAATTAATTGCTTGGGGTAAACCGCATGCTTAAAAATTATTGGTATGTCGCCTGCACCAGCGGCGAAGCGGGCGAGACGCCCCTGGGCCGCGTCATTTGCAACGAGCCGGTGGTGGTGTTTCGTGAAGAAGACGGCACGGCCGCTATTTTGCGCAACGTCTGCCCCCACCGTCAGGCGCCGCTTTCGATGGGTACGGTCAAAGGCAGCGTGCTGCGCTGCCGCTATCACGGCATGGAATTCAACGCCCAGGGCCGCTGTGTACATATTCCCTCGCAAGACGTCATTCCGCCCCGCTCGCACATTAAAAGCTACCCCTGCGTCGAACGTTACGGCCTGGTCTGGATCTGGCCGGGCGACCCCGAACTGGCCGATGCCGCCCAGCTGCCCGAACTGCCCTGGCGCGAAGACAGCGCCTGGAACAGCGACATTGCGCAGTACTTTCATGTCAAGAGCGCCCATGTGTTAATGAACGACAACCTGCTCGACCTGTCTCACGTGGCCTTTTTGCACGCCGACTCCATCGGCTTCGACTCCAAGCGGCTGGAAGGCGACCCTTTGCAGGTGACGGTTGAAGATGCTTACGTCAGCACCCGGCGCGTGTTCAAGAACACTATTCAGGCCCCCGCGCACAAAGCGTGGCGCGAACTGAAAGAGCCCATTGACCGCACCCAGCTGGCAGAATGGCGTCCGCCCTGTTTCATCAATGTGCTGGCCCGCAATGAAAACGAAGAAGCCCAGGTCGACCTGCGTGCCGACCACTTCATTACGCCCGAAACCGAGACCTCGCACCATTACTTCATTGCCATGGCGCGTAACTTCCGCATCGACGACGAAGCGCTGACCCGCAAGCTGGACGACGGCGCCCGCATCGTTCACAGCGAAGACGTGGAGATTGCCGAGGCCCAACAAGCCATGAAACAATGGACGGGCGGCGCCCCCGACATGGCCCTGAAGGCAGACAAGGCCGTCACCGCAGCACACAAAATTCTGGCGCGCCTTGAGGCCGCCGAGGCCCAAGCATGACCCAGATCAAGAACGCCCTTATCGTCGGTGCCGGCATTGCCGGATGCTCGGCAGCCATTATGCTGGCCAGCCGCGGCGTTGCCGTAACCCTGGTCGAGCAACAAACCGAGTGGCGCTTTCAAAGCTCGGGCATCTTCGTATACAGCAATGGGCTGGCCTCGCTGCGCGAGGTGGGTGTGCTCGAAGACATCCTTGCTGCGGGCTTTGGCATCAACGACGGCAAGAATATTTATCTGGACCATCTGGGCCAGCCTATTGTTGATGTCTTTTACCCCTCGATCGGCGGCAAGGTGCCGCCGATCCTTGGCATCAAGCGTGCCGAAATCCACCGCATTCTGGCAGCCAGGCTAAGCTCGCTGGGCGTTGACATATTGCTGGGCACTACGGTTAGCGAGCTTGAGCCCGGTGCCGCCCACGAGCCTGCGCGCGCAAGCCTGTCCAACGGCCACACCAGCCGCTACGACCTGGTCATCGGCGCCGACGGCATCCGTTCCAGCGTGCGCCAGCGGCTGTTTCCGGCCATTGAACCGCGCAACACCGGCTTCGGCGTGTGGCGCAGCGTACACGACCGGCCTGCCGACCTGGATGTAAAAATAATGATGATGGGGGTGGGCAAGCGCTTGGGCATCATGCCCATCAGCGACGACAAACTTTATATTTTCGGCACCGTTCCCGAACCCGAAAAGCACTGGTACCCGCGCGAAACTTGGCCGCAAGTCATGCGCGACAAATTCTCGGAATTTACCGGGCCGGTACGTCAGTTTCTGGACCAGGTGTCTGACCAGACCGAAGTGCTTTACACCGTGGTTGAAGAAGTGGCCGCTCCGCTGCCCTGGCATCAGGGGCGCACCCTGCTTATCGGCGACGCCGCGCACGCCTCTACGCCGTTCATGGGCCAAGGCGGCGCCATGGCCGTTGCCGACGCTGTAGAACTGGGGCGCACACTGGAACAAGACGCACCCAACGTGCCCGAAATGCTGCGCCGCTTCGGCGAGCGCCGCTACCCCGAATGCAAGTTTGTTCAAGACGCCTCACGCGCAGTGGGCGAAGCCGGCGCTGTCGAAGACCCCGAAAGCTGCAAGGCCCGAAATGCCGCCATGCAGCAAAACTCGCAAGCGCATGTTGACGGCTTCTATGCCAAGCTGGCTGCTTTGCGGCAAGCGCCAAACGCCAACTGAGCAAGTACAACGACCTAGCCACCCGACACGTCAACGGCCAACCGGCCGTGTTGTTAGCGATAACGCCAATAGGACGCCGCCCGGAAACCACCTACGATATCCAGGCGCTTCGCGTGTAATTTGGTGCATCCGTCATGTTTACTAATCAGTTGGCCCCCGATTTCAAGCAAAACATTCTGCAGGTAGCCGGCGCCCTGGTGCCTATCGCGCGCGGCTGCTTCTACGAGGTCGGCCCCGATCTCGAGCCGGCCGCACATGTCGTGTTGGGCGGCGAAACCCGCTGGATCAAACCCTACGGCGATACCTACCGCCGCTACGACCCGTTCCACCCCAGGCACTTTTCAGACAGTGGCCTATCCATTCTTACCACCGCCGACCTGCATCACAACACCGACGTCCACGCGCGCTACGTACGCGAGTTCATGCAGCCAATAGGCGTGGCGCACAAGGTCGAGATCCTGCTGCGCAATACCAACCACCAGATCATCGCCGGCCTTCGTCTGGGCCGCAGTGCCGCTCAGGGCGAGTTTTCGGCCGACACCCTGCAAACCTTGCACGCCTTTCGGCCTGTGCTAGAAAAAGCATGCTTAAGCCAGTTGCGCCCCAACCCGTTTCCGTGGGCGAAACTTACCGAGCGCGAAACCCAGGTCATGCATTGCCTGCTGGAAGCCATGCCCGACAAGACCATTGCCCGCCGGCTCGAGCTTTCGCTGGCCACCGTCAAACTGCACGTCAAATCGATCTTTCGCAAGCTGGGCGTAACCAGCCGGACCGAGGCCATTGTGTCGGCCTACCGCTCCGGCCTGATGTAATGCCTGGCCACCACGGCCAGATCCTGGTCGGCCTGACCGGCCTGCGCGGCGTCGCTGAACACGCGCATGGCCTCTTGGGTTACGCGCATGGGCATGCCGTTTTCAGTGCCGCTGCGGGTAATCACGCCCAGGTCCTTTACCGCCCCCGCCACACTGAAAGCCACAGGCGACACTTCGCCCTTGATTACTCCCGCTTTTGGCGCCAGGGCAGGCAGGGCGGCCGGCGTATCCAAAATGACATCCAGCATCTGCTCAAGCGACAGGCCGGCGGCCGAACCCGCGCCAAGCGCTTCGGCCAACCCGGCAAAATAAACGCTAAGCAGGTTGTTGACGCAGTGCTTCATGGCCATGCCGCGGCCTGTTTCGCCGCAATAAACCACCCGGCGCGAGTAGGCCTGCCAGACCATCTGCAACGAGTCGGCAAGGTGTTTATCGCCGGCCACCAGGGTCAGCAATTTACCCTGAAGCGCGGGCCCCACCGTACCCACCACCGGCGCTTCAAGAAACTGCGCGCCTGCCTCGTGAGCCATACCCGCCAATGCGCGCACCGTGTCGAGTCGCACAGTGCCCATTTCGACAAACGTCTTGCCTCGCGCGTGCCCGCCCGCCAGCATTTGCGCGTGCACCTGCAGCGTTGCGTCGTCGTCGATCAGCATCGAGAGCACGACGTCGCTGCGCTGCACCAGCTCTTGCAGCGACGACGCGCGCTCAACCCCGGGGGGAAACTCTTTGGGCGAACGATTCCACGCCGTAACGGCCATGCCGGCGGCACCCAGCCGCCCCGCCATGGCCATGCCCATTCTGCCCAGACCCACGAATCCGATTTTTTGCATCGCGCCACGCTCCATATGCCGGCGTTCGCCCGAAACGGCCCGCCGGTTCCCTTATCCCGCAAACTTAACATTGGCCCAAGCGCTGCGTCCATGGTCAAAACCCTATCCTTAAGAATAGTAGCGGCATGTGTTCCAGTCTGGATAGACTCACAAGCATGAATGCATTCAAGTCTGCACCCACTGCTCCCATGTCCACGCCCGACGCTCAGGCCTATGCCGACCATGTCGAGGCGCTGAGCCGGGCCACCCCGGCCCAGCCCGCGGTTCGCGCCGCCTATGGCTCGCTGCCCGGCCAGCAATTCGAGGTCTACGAGCCCGAACAGACAAATGGCGCGCCCGTGCTGGTGTTTTTGCACGGGGGCGCCTGGACCCACGGCGGGCTCGAATGGCTGCGCTTCATGGCCCCGACCGTACTAAGCATGCCTGCGGTGCTGGTGGCCGTTACGTACCGGCTCGCACCCCAGCACCGTTGGCCGGCCGCCTTCGAAGATACCTGCGCGGCACTGGCGGCCATTTACGAACTCGTACAACAGCGGGGCTACGATAGCCGCCGTATTGTCGTGGCAGGGCACTCTGCCGGCGGCCATCTGGCGGCCCTGGCAACACTGCGGGGCGACTTCCCCTGGATACATGCCTGCTTCCCCGTCAGCAGCCGCTACGACCTGCACACCAGCGAGCCCGCGCCGGGCAGCGGCGAAGAACGCGTGTATAAACTGGTACTAGCCGACCCGGCGCAAGATGCCGAAGCCAGCCCGCTTCGTTTCGTCCGGGGAAACACCATACCTTTTCACATTATTTGGGGCGAAAATGACTTCCCCCGCATCCGCACGACCTCGCAAGCCATGGTGGACGCACTGCAAAAAGAGGGTTGCTCAGTGACGCACGCGGTGGTTCCCGCTGCGGGGCATTTTGACACCCATCTTTCGCTGCAGCGGCCCGACGACCCCTGGTATGCGCGTCTTAAGCGAGAATTTGCGCCAAAGGAGATTGACCCATGCTGATCGAACGAACCGAAGGAAAATGGATCGCCGATTTCGTCGAGGTGTTCGGCCTTTGCAAAATCGCACCCGGCGAAGTGGTTGCCATTTTGTCCGAAACCCAATCGCGCCCGGTGCTGGTTGAGCTTGCCGAACTGGCGCTTATACAAATGGGTGCACGTGTGTTCCACGTACGCATGCCCACGCCGCGTCTGAACAGCCCGATACCGCTTCGCTCGACCGGCACTTCGCTTGCAATCGGCGGCCTGGAGCAAGTGGTTCGAACCTTGGCTTCGTGCAATGTCGTCATCGACTGTACGGTCGAAGGCCTGCTTCATGCGCCCGAACGCACCGGCATACTTTCGCAGGGCGCGCGTATTTTCATGATCAGTAACGAGCACCCCGAAATTCTCGAACGGCTCAAGCCATCGAGCGAGTTGCAAAAAAAATGCCTGGCGGGCGCACAGATGATCACGGACGCCTCGCGCATGGAGGTCACATCGGCTGCCGGCACCCGGCTCACGGTCGACCTTACCGGCACACCGGGCCGCGGAAGCGCGGGCATCGCCGACAAGCCCGGTTCTTTCGGCTACTGGCCCGCGGGCCTGTGCCTTTGCTTTCCGCGCCCGGGCAGCGTTAATGGCACCCTGGTGCTGGCTCCTGGAGACGTCAACCTGACCTTCAAGCGTTATCTTGAAACCCGCATCACCCTGCACGTTGAAAACGACTATGTGGTGAGCATCGAAGGCGAGGGCACCGATGCCCAGCTGATGCGCAGCTATTACGAAAGCTGGAACGACCCCGAGGCATACGCGGTGAGCCATGTAGGCTGGGGCATGGCACCGGCCGCCCGCTGGGACTCCCTGACCATGTACGACAAGCGCGACACCAACGGCACCGAGCTGCGCGCCTTTGCGGGCAACTTCTTGTTTTCGACGGGAGCCAACGAAACGGCCGGACGCTTCACTGATTGCCATTTTGACTACCCCATGCGGCATTGCTCGGTGCGGCTGGACGACCGCCTGGTGGTCGATGCGGGCAAGCTTACCGAAGGCCTGCTGTAATGGCCGCGCATCCGTGCATCGAGGTAGACCGTGTCGGCCTGACGTTGGCCGGCCAAAGTATTTACGAGTCGCTTACTCTGGCCATACCCGAGTCCCGGTTTTTCTTTCTGCTCGGGCCTTCAGGCTGCGGCAAATCAACGCTGCTTCGCCTCATTGCAGGTTTGCTGGAACCCTCGAGCGGCAGCTTGCGGGTCAACGGGCAGCCTGCCCAAGACACCTGGCAGCAAATCGCTTTTGTGTTTCAATCGCCGCGTCTGGTCGGCTGGCGCAGTGCTTTGGACAACGTAACGCTGGCGGGCCAACTGCGATTTGGCGGTTCGTCAAAAAAATACCGGGCTCGCGCCGCCGAACTGCTTACGCGGCTGGGCCTGGAGCACGACATGCACAAGCTGCCATCCATGCTGTCGGGCGGCGAGCGTCAGCGTGTCGCCATTGCCCGCGCGTTCTTGCTCGACCCACCCATTATCCTGATGGACGAGCCTTTTTCGGCCCTTGACCTTAAAACCCGCGAGCACTTGCGCAACGAGCTCGAACAGCTGTGGCGCCAGTACCAAAAGACCGTTGTATTCGTTACCCACGACATTGACGATGCTCTGACCCTGGCCGACCGCATTTCAGTGCTCGGCCCCAAACCCACCCGTATCCTTGAAACCCTTGACATCGACCAGCCCCGCCCCCGAGCGCTTGCCGACCCGGCCATGCAGGCCTTGCGCAAACGACTCGAACAATTATTAACTCAATAACAAGGAAGAGACACATGAAACCGTATGCCAAATTCTTGATGGCCCTGACCGCCGTGTGCTCATTGTTGGGCGCAGGCGCCGCGCACGCGAAAGAAACCGTTACCTACGCCTACCAAATGGACCCCATGTACGAGGCCGCCCTTTGGGCCCTTAAAAACGGCAAGGTCAGCTCGGACACGGTTGAAGTCAAAACCACCGCCCTGTCGATTCCAGCCCTGATCCAGGCCACCACCACCAAACAGTACGACGCCATTCAAGCCGACGTCATCAACGTGCAGCGCTCGGCCGACCGCGGCCTGCCTCTGGTCATCCTTTCGACCGCCAACCGTTATAACGCCAAAGGCGAAGGCCACAACATCTGGGTCAAGAAGGACAGCCCGTATCAAAACATGGCCGACCTGAAAGGCAAGAAAATCGCCGTCCCCTCGCTGGGTTCTTCGGGCTTCAACCTGTTGCGCTTTGCCACCGAAGAGCGTCATAACGTCAATATGAACCCGTTGGGGGGCGATTACGTGTTCGTCGAAATGCCGGTTCCGCAGATTGAGGCCGCCCTGGCCGCAGGACAGGTGGACGCCGCCACCACCATACTCAGCCAGAACTACCGCGTCGCCCAATCGGGCAACTATCGCGCGGTGGCCACGCCGGCGCTCGACATGTACCAACTGTGGGGCTTGCGCATGATTCCTTCCATCAATGTCAGTTATCCCGAAAAAATCGCTGAGCGCCCGCAGGCCATGAAGGAACTGGCACGCCTGATGAAGGAGTCGGCCGAATATCTAAACGCCCATCCCGACCAGGTGTATGCCGCCGTTGCCAAAGAACAGAACATCGACCCGGATTTTTTCAAGGCCTTGTCCAGCGGCTACGCCGAGTCGCCCAATGTACTCAGCAACGACGACAAAAAAGCCATCATCAAGCTGTGGGACCTGGCGTATGAGCGCGGCGTGCTCAAGCAGGCCCCCGATAACCAGAAATACTTCTGGGCCGATGCGCCTGCCCAGTAATGCGTCTGGCCAATTCCACGCTTCGCGCCGGCCGCATTGCCACCCTTTGCTTCGGGGCAGGCGTGCTGGCGTTATGGATCATGCTCAGCATGGTCTACCCGCCGTACCTCGTGCCACGGCCCCTGGCGGTGCTGAACAATATCTTTTTGTTCATCTCCGACTGGAGCCACGCACGGCATACGGTTGCCACCCTGGGGCACATTGTCGTATCCATGGCTGCGGCTCTGGTTCTGGGGGGGCTGCTGGCCACTTTGGCGCACTTTGTGCCCGTACTCAAAGTGGCCATACACCACCGCTTATCTCCGTTCGCCAATTCTTTTTCAAGCATCGGCTGGACCATACTGGCCGTGGTCTGGCTGGGCATCGGTCTGCCCACCGTGCTTATTGCCATGACCGCCATCTTGCTGCCGTTCGTCCTGGTCAACCTGCGCGCCGGCTACGAATCGCTGCCCGAAGAGCAGATTGAAATGGCGCATTCGTTCAGCCGCAGCCGCGTCCGGCAAGTGCGCCTGGTGATGCTGCCGCTGCTTGTGCCCTATTTATTTGCCACCCTGCGCATCACGTTCGGCATGGCGTGCCAGGTGGTGCTTATTACCGAATTGTTCGGCGGCAACTCGGGCCTGGGCTACTTGGTCAACCTGGCCAGCCAAGAGGTCAACACACCACTGATATTCGCGGTTGCGCTGATGATGGTGGTGCTATTCCAACTAATAGACCGCCTGCTTTTTGATCCGCTGCAACAGCGCATCAGCAAGACCTATGCATACACCTGAGCGCACCTCCGCCTCGTCGCGCACGACGCATGCTACGTTGAACGGCTCGCCGCTTCCAGACAGCCTCAAGCCCAAAGAGAACCATGCCGGCACCCCCGCCTTCATGGGCCAGCTTATCGGCAACAGCATGGTGGTGATCGTGTTGCTTGCCTGGTGGCTGGCCAGCCGTTCAATGGGCGACGTACTGGTGCCCGACCCCCTTGCCATCGGCCGGCGCATGCTCGAAGTGCTGTTCGACCCCTCACTGGCC
>NZ_DATJBQ010000026.1:0-21018 GCF_035515275.1 Pusillimonas sp. | reverse complement strand
CCTGCCATCGCATTGTGGGGGCCGACCAGACACTTACCGGTTATACGGGTGGGTTGTCCCGCAAGGTGGCCTTGCTTCAGATAGAAGGCTTCGAGCTAAGCTGACCCGCGCAGCAGTGCTATTTGTTGCGGGTGTCGTGTTTTAGCAGGCGCTCTTTTTCGCGCTGCCAGTCTTTGTCGCGAGCTGTGTCGCGCTTGTCGTGCAGCTTTTTGCCGCGCCCCAGACCAAAATCCATTTTGATGCGGCCGTTCTTGTAATGAAGGTTAAGCGGCACCAGCGTGTAGCCGCGTTGCTCGACCTTGCCGATCAGCTTGCTGATTTCGTCGGCCTTAAGCAGCAGCTTGCGTGTGCGGGTGGCTTCGGGGCGGATGTGCGTGGACGCAGTGGGCAAGGGGCTGATATGCATGCCCACGACAAAGATTTCGCCGTCGCGCACAATAATGTAGCTTTCCTTGATCTGTACATGGCCTGCGCGTATTGCCTTGACCTCCCAGCCTTCAAGCACAAGACCTGCTTCGAAGCGGTCTTCGATGAAGTAATCGTGGGTTGCCTTGCGGTTATCGACAATGCTCATGAATCAAGATTGGTGTAGAAGGTAAAATCATTACATTCTATCCATTAACGACATTCGATGCATACAGTCCAACGTTCAGTACTCGTTCCCTACAATCAGGCCCAAATGTTTGATCTGGTGGCCGATGTCGAAAAGTACCCCGAGTTCATGCCCTGGTGCGGCGGCGCAGTGGTACAGCATCGCGACCAGGACGGCATGCAGGCGTCCATTACCATCAGTATTGCCGGCATCAAGCAAACGTTCACCACACGAAACGAACACCAGTACCCTGAAGTCATCACGTTTCATCTGGTCGACGGCCCGTTTTCGGCCCTGACCGGAACCTGGCGCTTTCAGGAGCTGGCAGCCGATGCCTGCAAGGTGCTCTACACCATGCAATACGCATTTTCCAATCGGGCGCTTGAAATGGTGGTGGGCCCGGTTTTCAATCGCATTGCCACCAGCTTCATCGACTCGTTTACACAGCGTGCCCAAGCCTGTTATGAAGACTAAGGCGGTCAGCGGGCGCTCCGGCCCGGCTGGTGTGGAAGCCGTCAACGAGCAGGGCGGTCAGCCCACTACGTCCAACGTAACGGTTACCGTGGTGTATGCGCAGGCTGACGTCAGTTGGCAAGTTTGTGTAAAGGTGCCTGCCGGCACCGATGTGGCCGGTGTGGTCAGGCTTAGTGGGTTTGCTCAGGCCTTTCCCGAATATCCAATCGATGCGCCGGCCGTAGGCATATTCGGCCGTCGTTGCCGTTCGGACCAGGTAGTGGGGCAGGGTGACCGCATTGAAATATACCGCCCGCTCAATTTTGATCCGATGGAATCGCGAAGGCGTCGAGCCGCTCATCGCAAGGCGGCCGGGGCTCAGGCACCGTTTCGGCCACGCCGTGTGCGCAATACCAATAATTTGAACCCGGAGTCCTGAATGAGCACTGATCTGTTGTTTAGCACCCTGAATGCCCAGGGCGGCCGAAAAATTGGCGTAGCGGTGCTGAACCGCCCCGACAAGCTCAATGGCCTGACCCTTGAGATGTGCCGGGGGCTCAACCAGCAACTGGATCAGTGGGCGCAAGACGACGCGATTGCATTGGTGGTGCTGACCGGAAAAGGCGACAGGGCTTTTTGCGCAGGCGGCGACCTGCACCGCCTGCATGCCTGTATTAACGCCGCGCAGCCCAACGACCCGTGGAGCAACACCTACGCGCGCGAGTTCTTCGCCGAAGAGTATCGACTTGACTACCGCATTCACCAGTACCCGAAGCCTGTGTTGTGCTGGGCCAGTGGCATTGTCATGGGTGGTGGTGTGGGTCTGATGATGGGCGCCAGCCATCGCGTCGCGACCGAAACCACCAGTTTTGCCATGCCCGAGATCACCATCGGCGCGTTTCCCGACGTTGGGGCCAGTTGGATGCTCGAACGCCTTCCGGCCGGATTGGGTGTGTTTCTGGCATTGACCGGCGCCAGGCTGGCTGCAGCCGATTGCCGGTATCTGGGTCTGGTCGATTATTGCCTGTATTCGGCGGGGTGGCCTTCGTTGAAGCAAGGTCTGCAAACCACCCGGTGGTCGAATAACCGGCACGAGAACGATGTGTTGCTTGATCGCCTGCTGCGTTCCAGTTCAGTGTCCGACATGGGGTCCACAGCCCTGCAACCCGAGTACGAGCGCGTTGCCGAACAATGCGACGGGCCTGACTTCGAAGCAATATGCAGAGGGATCCGTGGCTGGCAAGACGCATCCAACACTTGGCTGGTACGGGCGGCTCAAACCTTTGTCCACGGATCACCGGGTTCGGCGCGGCTGGCTTTTACTTTACAAAAACGGGCCCGGGGCCTGTCACTGGCCCAGGTTTTTCAGATGGAGTACACGGCCATGCTGCAGTGCGCGGCAAGTCCCGACTTCAGAGAGGGCATCCGGGCGTTGCTGGTCGACAAGGACATGGCGCCGCAATGGCAGCCTGCCTCGATTGAGCAGGCTGATGAACAGTGGGTCGAGAAGTTTTTCGTGCCTTCGTGGCCCGCAGATACCGAGCATCCGCTGGCCGATCTGGGCGCCTGCGCTTAACCCGTCTATGGTTTACAGCCGGGCAGTGCCGCGCCGCTTTTGATGCGCCGCCGCTTTTATTTTAGTCGGCCTCGGCGGTGTCAATCGCATAGGGCAAGGGCTGGATGCCGATTTTCACCCCTTGCGCAGAATCAAGCCGGTACTGGGCCGTGCCCAGGTCCGACAGATGTACCTCAAGCAACAAGTGGGTTTGACCCTGGTCGGTTGCGGCATTGACGATACGGCCGCTGGGTGATTCGGGCCTGGCCGCGTCGAAGATATCGGCGCCGACGGTTGGCGCGTGGGGTGTCGTGGCAACACCGTAAGCGGTACGCCGTTTGATGGTGCCTCGATAATGACTGCGGGCAACGACCTCTTGGCCCGGATAACAGCCTTTGGTGAAGTGAACACCGTCGATCAGGTCAAGATTGAGCGTTTGCGGAATGAAGACGTCTTGGGTGGCGGCTTCGACCCAGGGCAAGCCCGCGGTAATGTCGGCCGCTTGCCAGGCAGAGGGTGACTGGGCGACGGTCTGAATTTGAGAGACGTGTTCGGGCAAGGAAACCAGCCACCAGCGCTGCGTGTCGGCGTCGGCACGAGGGGCACTGACCCAGACGCCCTGGTCGGTCTGCACCACGGCCCAGGGGGCGGCATTGGGCGGTATTGGCAAAACTGGTTCGGTTGTGTTGCCCACGGCACCCGCCGGCAGCGTGATGCCCCAAACAGCCTGCGGTTCGAGTGCGATTTTTACCTTGGCGCGCAGCACAAACATGGAAAGGCGTTTGACCAGCCCCTGTGCAATGTCAGTTTTGACCAGTGCGACAAGCTCGTCGGCTTGTGCGGGGTCGCGCCAGATGACCAGCGTGGCCAGTAGACGCCCCTTGGGCGTGCAATAACCCGCCAGGCGTGCCTGGCCCGGCACAAGCCCGGTGATGTCTTGTGTTAGCTGGCCATGCAGGAAGTGGGCGGCGTCGGCGCCGGTAAACCGGATGACGGAAAGGTCGGCCAGGTGGGCCGCATAAAAAGCAGAATCATTCATGGTGGCGGGGTATCAAAACACTACTGCGTTTATGATAACGGCAATCCACTACAACGCCTCATGAAGGCCTAGCGTGTCTAGGGTTATAGGCTACACTTTTGAATCAATGAAACGTATTTTCGGCAAATTTCTACTCTATGGCGTGCTGGTTGCGGCGCTTGCGATTTTGGCGGCCGGTACAGGGGCTTGGTATTGGGCCACTCAGCGGCCCGTACCCATGGACGCCGAGCGGGTCGACTACCTGGTCGAACGGGGCGGCTCTGTGCATAGCGTGGTACGCACCATGAACGAAGCAGGCATACAAATTGATCGACGTGCTTTTGTGGCGCTGGCACGTATCACCGAGCTCGACCGCGAAATTAAAGCCGGTGCCTACGAAGCCAATCGCGGCGACACGCCCTGGAAGCTTCTCGAGAGAATGGCGCTGGGCGACATGACGCTGACCCGGCTTACCCTGGTCGAAGGCTGGACCTATCGACAAATACGCGACGCGCTTGCCGGCAGCGACCAGGTCAGCCAGACGCTCGCCGGGGTGTCCGATCAAGAGCTGTTGCGTCGCCTGGGCGCACCGCACACGCACCCCGAAGGGCTGTTTTATCCCGATACGTATGTCTTTACGCCGGGCACCACCGACTTCGATATTCTGAGGCGTGCCTACCATGCGCAAGAGCAGCAGCTTGACAAGCTCTGGGCCGAGCGTGAACCCGACCTGCCGTTGGCCACCCCCTACGAAGCCTTGATACTGGCGTCCATTGTCGAGAAAGAAACGGGTCACAGCGCTGACCGAAACCGTGTCGCGGGGGTGTTCATCAATCGATTGCGCATCAAGATGCCGCTGCAGACCGACCCGACTGTCATTTACGGCATGGGCGAGTCTTATCAGGGGCGTATCCGCAAGCGCGACCTGCAAACCGACACGCCCTGGAACACATACACGCGCGGGGGCTTGCCCCCGACGCCCATTGCCAGCAGCGGCTTGGCCGCGCTGCATGCCGTGCTCAACCCCGAGAAGCACAAATATCTTTACTTTGTCTCGCGGGGCGATGGCACCAGCGAATTCTCCGAAACACTGGTGGCGCATAATCGCGCCGTAGCAAAATACATTCTGGGGCGCTGAATATGAACACCTCACGCGGCTGTTTCGTTACGCTCGAGGGACTGGACGGCGCAGGCAAAAGCACCCATGTGCGCGGCCTGGTCGATCATTTGCGTGCTCGGGGGATACCAGTTGTGTGCACCCGGGAACCGGGGGGCACCGATATGGGCGAAGCCCTGCGACAGATCGTTCTGACCCAGCCCATGCAGCTTGAAACCGAGACCTTGCTGATGTTCGCCGCCCGCTGCGAGCATCTTCGCACGGTCATTGAGCCTGCACTGGCCGCAGGCGAGTGGGTCGTGTGCGACCGCTTCACCGATGCCACTTACGCCTACCAGGGTGGTGGGCGCGAGCTGGGGGCCCAGCGCATTGCGGTGCTCGAACAGTGGGTGCATCCTCATGTGCAACCCGACCGCACCTGGCTGTTCGACGTCCCGCTTGAAGTGGCTCGCGAACGGCTGGCGCGAAGTCGGGATCTTGATCGCTTCGAGCAAGAAGGCGAGGCATTTTTTGAGCGCACCCGAGCCGCTTACCATGAGCGTGCGCGTCTTGCGCCGCACCGGTTTCGCATGCTTGATTCCAGCCGCGACATCGAGGTTGTGCGTTCTGATCTTTTTGCTCAGGCCGACCACCTGATTGCAGCCTGGCAACAGGCGCCCAAGGCCGATCAATGAGTGCGCCGGCTTCTTTTCTGCCCTGGCAGGCAGACATTGCCGGTCCATGGCTGCAGCATCGCGAACGCTTTGCGCACGCCTGGCTGATACACGGCCTGGCCGGCATTGGCAAACGCCAGTTTGCTTTGGCGGCCGCCGCAAGCTTGCTGTGTGAAACGCCGCAACAGGGTATGGCGTGTGGCCACTGCTCTGCATGCACCTGGGTGGCCGCGGGCAATCATCCCGATCTGCGCCGTATTCGGCCCGATGCGATTGCGGTGCTCGAAGGCGAGGAGACCGGCGGCGAAGCAGACCCGTCTTCGGCGGCTGCTCGTAAAGCGCCGTCGCGCGATATACGTGTTGAGCAATTAAGGTCGCTGCACGACTGGTTCAACACCGCCACTCATCGTGGAGGCTGGCGAGTTGCAGTGTTGTATCCGGCCGAGGCGCTGAACGTCATATCGGCCAATGCCTTGTTGAAAGTGCTTGAAGAGCCCCCGGCCAATACCGTGTTTTTAATTACTGCCGATGCGCCTGACCGTTTGTTGCCGACCCTGGTGTCGCGTTGCCGGCGCCTACCCTTGCCGGTGCCTTCTGCACAACAATGCCTGCCGTGGCTGGCCGAGCAGGGCGTAAAAGACCCCTTGCCGTGGCTGGCAGTGGCCGGTGGCGCGCCGCTGCTGGCGCTTGAGCGATCGCGCGGCGACGACAAAGCCTGCCCGGGTTGGGTCGAGCAGTTGCTCCAGGCGTTGGCGCAAGGAAGCACCCCGAATATCGGCGCCTTGGCTGATCTGCTTGAGAAGCAGGCGCCGGCGGCCTGGATCGACTACTTGCAGCGGCTGTTTGTCGATCTGTCGCTGGCAGCCTTCGACGCACCGCTGCGTTATTTTCCTGCCCAGGCCGACCTCATTGCTGCGGTGGCGCAACCGGCAGCCAAAGATCGGCTGGCCGAAACCGCCAAGTGGCTGGTTTCGCAGCGGGCAGTGGCCGAGCACCCGCTAAACGCCAAGCTCTTCGTGCACGCCGTGCTGCAGCGTGTGGTGCAGGCTTGCGGCCCAGCAATCAACTCCGAAACGGTTTAATTCAACTATGTATGTAGATTCACACTGCCATCTTGATTTTCCCGAACTGGCTGAAAACCTGCCCGAGGTTTTACAGCGCATGAAGCAGAATCAGGTCGGTCATGCTCTGGTTGTCAGTGTCAGTTTGCCGCAATGGCCCGGCCTGATGCAGGTAGTAGAGCCACACCAGCATCTATATGCTTCAGTCGGGGTGCATCCTGACTACGAAGACACGCCCGAACCAGAAGCCGACCAGCTGGTCGAAATGGCCAGGCATCCCAAAGTAGTGGCGATTGGCGAGACGGGGCTCGATTACTTTCGAAAGCCCGAGCCGTTGGACTGGCAACGCGAGCGTTTCCGCACGCATATTCGTGCAGCCCGCGCCAGCGGCTTGCCGCTGATCATTCATACAAGGGCTGCCGGCGACGATACCTTGCGCATTCTGCGCGAAGAGGGCGCTGATGAGGTTGGCGGCGTCATGCATTGTTTTACCGAGTCATGGGAGTTTGCTCAGGCAGCCATTGATCTGAACTTCTATATTTCGCTTTCGGGCATTGTTACGTTCAAAAGCGCCGCTGATCTGCAGGATGTCGCCACCCGTGTCCCCCTTGATCGCCTGCTGATCGAAACCGATTCGCCGTTTTTGGCGCCCGTGCCTTTTCGGGGCAAAACCAATGATCCGTCGCTGGTGGTGCATGTGGCCGAGAAAATCGCCGAACTGCGGGGCATGCCGGTGGCCGAGGTCGCTCGTGTCACGACCGATAACTTCTTTGAACTGTTTCGAAAGATACAGCGTTGATCCAAAGCTGCACGACGAATGGGCAGGTAGTGTTGCCGGCGGCGTGAACGATTTTGGGTGGATACGGCTACGATTCCATGCAAAACCCTATGATTAGTAAAAAACCTTTTAAATCAAAATATTAAGCGAGTTACTTAAGGTATTTTATCTAAAGTAAATTATCTGATAATTTGATTTAACTATAAATATTAAGTTATTGATTTAATTGAATATGAAGATATCAATCAAAGTATTTGCAGCCTGTGCCGCCCTTGCGGTTGCCTCATCCGCCTGGGCGGCACAGGCCAACTGGTGGCTCGATATCGCCAATGATCGCATCGAGCAGGTTCGTTCTCAACTGGCGCTGGGCGAAGACCCCAACGCCGTCGATAAGACCGGGCAACCGGCCCTCATGCTGGCCATTCAAGAGGGGGCCTGGAATACTTACGATCTGCTGGTCCGCCATCGCAACATCAACGTCAACATCACCAACACCAGCGACGAAACGCCCCTGATGTACCTGGCGGTCATTGGCCAGACCAAGCGCGCCGAGGCGTTGATCAAGAAGGGGGCCGAGGTTAATCGTCTGGGCTGGACACCCCTGCATTACGCAGCGTCAAAGTCTCACGTCGATACCGTTAAGCTGCTGCTGGCCAATAAAGCCATGGTCAACGCTCCGTCTCCTGACGGCACTTCGCCCTTGATGATGGCGGCTTACGCCGGCAGTGAAGAGATCGTGCGCATCTTGCTCGCGGCCGGCGCCGATGCCACGGCCCGTAACTTGCGGGGCGAAGACGCTGCCGACTGGGCCCGGCGCCGCAACCACGCGCGTTTGGCGGGTCAACTCGACGCACTGACTCAACGCGTGCTCAAGAGTCGGGCTGCGCGGGCCGGGGCGGCGACCTCGGCCGGCGCAAGCGCAGGGGCCGCGGCTTCAGGCGGCGCTGATCCCGTATTTACCCTTGACATCGCCGAACCCTCGGTTCCTGATACGGTGCGCAGCACGCGCGATGCGACAGGTAAATCGGCGAAACAGCCCGGTTCCAGCGAAGCAGAGCAAGATTCCGGCTCAAGCTCCAGATACTTTGATCTGCAGCGATTCGAACGCGACGACAATCGATTCTAAGAGGGGCCCTGCCAAGCCAAAAGCGGGTGCGCTACGGGTGCCGCCACCGAAACAAAGCGTAAAGGCCTGGCCCCGGCGCCGGGGCGGGTCTTTAAACCAGGCTTTCCAGTTCTTCCTGGCGCTCCAGCCATTCTTCTTCCCAGGCAAGTACCTGCTTGCTGAGTTCACCATGCTCTGCCAGCACCTGAGGCCGGTTTTCGCGGTGCAGGTCGGTGTAGAAATCGGGATCGGCGATAAGCTTGTCCAGCTCGTCAAGGCGAACGCGAGCACGTTCCATTTGGGCCTCGAGTTTCTTAATGGACGACTCGATGGGCTTGCGCAAGGCCGATAATCGCTGACGTTCTTGCGCCTCTTCCCTGCGCTGAGCCTTGCGATCAATTGTGGGTTCGTCGGCGGGTGTTGCGGCGGCGCGCGCCTCTGCCCGTTGGCCGGCGCTTCGGGTGTTCAGCCATTCGCGGTAATCGTCCAGATCGCCGTCAAACTCCAGTACCCCGCCGTCGGCAACGATCCAGAAGCTGTCGACGGTGGTGCGCAACAGATGGCGATCATGGGAAACCAGCAGGACGCTGCCGTCGAATTCTGCCAACGCGGTGGCAAGCGCCTCGCGGGTGTCGACGTCCAGGTGGTTGCTGGGTTCGTCCAATAGCAATAAGTTGGGCTTTTGCCAGACGATCAGCGACAAGGCCAGCCGCGCTTTCTCGCCGCCGGACATGGGAGCGACCCGGCTATTGACGGTATCGCCGCCGAACCCGAACCCTCCCAGGTAATTGCGCAGTTCCTGCTCGCGGGTTTGAGGCGCAAGCCGTGCCAGATGCTGCAACGGGGTTTCGTCGAGCCGCAGCATGTCAAGCTGCTGTTGCGCAAAATACCCGATATTCAAACCTTTTGATGCCTTGCGCTCGCCGGCCAGTGCCGGCAGCTCACCGGATAAGGTCTTGATCAGCGTACTTTTACCCGCTCCGTTCACACCCAGAATGCCGATGCGGCTACCGGCGCGCAGCATCAGGGTAACGTCCTTGAGAATAACGGTATCGGTCTGTGCATCGCCGCCCGGATAGCCGACCGACACCTCGCGAAGTGTCAGCAATGGGTCGGGCATGTTCTCGGGATTGGGAATGCGTATGTCGATGCCCGACTCGGCGTGAATCGGTGCCAGCTCTTCCATGCGTGCCAGGGCCTTGACCCGGCTTTGCGCCTGTTTCGCTTTGGTCGCCTTGGCTTTGAACCGATCAATGAAACCTTGCAGGCGGGCGGCTTCGCGGGTCTGGCGCTCCCAGGCGATGCGTGTCTGGCGCAGACGTTCGGCGCGCTGGGTCAGGAAGTCTTGATAACCGCCGCGATAGCGCACCAACTTCTCTTGATCGAAGTGCAAGATGGAACGCGCCACCGAATCCAGAAACTCGGTGTCATGAGAGATCAGCAGCACGGTTCCCTGGTAGCCTGAAAGCCAGCGCTCCAGCCACAGCATGGCGTCCAGATCCAGGTGGTTGGTGGGTTCGTCCAGCAGCAACAACTCAGACGGCGCCATCAGCGCACGCGCCAGCGCCAGTCGCATCTGCCAGCCACCCGAAAACTCGCCCACGGGGCGCATCCAGTCTTTTGGGGCAAAGCCCAGGCCGGCCAATAGTTGTTCAGCCCGCGATGGTGCGCTCCAGGCGTCCGCCTCAATCAGTGCGGCCTCGAGTTCGGCGATGTGATGTCCGTCTTCGTCGCCGGCTGTGCTGCGTTCAGCTTGCAGGCGGCGCAGATGGGTGTCGCCGTCTATTACGAACTCGCGGGCAGGCTGATCGAACGCGGTGATCTCTTGCTCGACAGCGGCAACCCGCCAGGTTTCGGGAACGCTTAGCGTGCCTGCGTCAGCATCGATCTGGCCCCGCAGCAACGCAAACAGCGTAGATTTACCCGCCCCGTTCTTGCCTACGATGCCCAAACGCTCGCCCGGGTTTACCACAAAGTCGGCTTCTTGCAGCAATACCTTGACGCCGCGCCGTAATGTCAGGCCGTTAGCGCGTATCACGAGACAAGCTGCTCCCGGGTCAGCATCAGGATCTGGTCATTGCTTTGGGCGGTGCTGAGCCAGATCGGCTCAAGCTCTGGAAAGGCCGAGACGAAATTCTCGAACTCATTACCTATTTCAAGCACCAATATGCCGTCATCGCTCAGGAAACGGGGGGCGTCACGCACCAGGCGGCGCACCAGGTCCATGCCGTCGTTGCCCCCGGCCAGCGCCATGGTGGGCTCGTGGCGGTACTCGGGGGGCAGGGCTTCCATGGAGCCATCGTTGACATAGGGTGGGTTGCAGATAATCAGCTGGTAGCGGCAGTCGGGCAATTGGTCGAACAGATCGCTGCGATGGGTTGCTACGCGTCCGTCCAGGCCGAACTGCTCGATATTGATGTCGGCCACTTCTAATGCATGGTCAGAAAGGTCGACGGCATCGACCTGGGCATTGGGGAAAGCCAGCGCGGCCAATATGGCCAGGCAGCCCGAGCCGGTGCAAAGGTCGAGCACATAGTCGACGTTGTCGGGGTCGGCAATCCACGGGTCAAGGGCGTCGACCAGCAGTTCCGAAATGGGCGAACGGGGCACGATGACACGGGGGTCGACGAAGAAGCGATGACCTTGCAACCATGCTTCGCCCGTCAGGTAGGCGGCGGGTATGCGCTCGGCAAGCCTGCGCTCGATCAGTTCGAGGCAGCGCTTTTTCTCATCGCTTACCAGGCGCGCGTCCAGGAATGGCTCCAGGGTGTCCAGCGGCAGGTTCAGTACATGCAAAAGCAAATACGCGGCCTCGTCCCAGGCATTGTCGCTGCCGTGGCCGAAAGACAGCTTCGCGGCGTTGAATCGACTTACTGCATAGCGCAGGAAGTCTCGTAGGGTGTGCAGCTCTTGCAGGGTATTGGTGTTCATGCAGCGTCTCCGTCGTCCAACAGCAGGTTTTCAAGTGTACGGCGGTAGATGTTCTTCAAGGGTTCAAGATCGTCGATGTTGATATGTTCATTCGTTTGATGAATGCTGGCGTTGATGGGGCCGAACTCGATCACCTGGGGGCAGATTCTGGCAATGAAGCGACCGTCTGAAGTACCACCGGTGGTCGACAACTGGGTCGTAACACCGGTTTCGTCGAGTATGGCCCGGCCGATCGCGCGGCTAAGCTCACCCTCGGCGGTCAGAAAGGGCTCGCCGCCCAACGTCCACTCTAGATCGTACTCGAAGCCATGAGCATCGAGCACGGCCTGCACGGTTTGCTTTAACGAAGCCGGTGTGCTGTCGGTCGAGAAACGGAAGTTGAAGTCTATTATCGCCTCGCCTGGCACCACGTTGGTGGCACCGGTTCCGGCACGCAAATTGGAAATTTGAAAGGTGGTGGGGGGGAAATGCTGATTGCCCTGGTCCCAGCGCAAGCCGACCAGTTCAGTCAGGGCCGGAGCAAGCAAATGAATGGCATTGCGTGCCAGGTGGGGGTAGGCCACATGCCCCTGGCGTCCCTTTACCGTAAGACGGCCCGAAAGCGAACCACGCCGCCCGTTCTTGACCGTATCACCCAAGGTCGATACCGAGGTAGGCTCGCCGACAATACAATAGTCGGGCAGTTCGTTGCGCGCCTGCAGTACGTGGCACACCTTCTGGGTACCGTCGATCGAGGGGCCTTCTTCGTCCGAAGTGATCAGCAAAGCGATTGAGCCTTTGTGATCGGGGTGGGCGGCCACAAACTCTCGGGCTGCTACGGCAAAAGCGGCAATCGAGCTTTTCATGTCGGCCGCGCCGCGTCCATACAGCTTGCCGTCGCGTTCAGACGGGGTAAAAGGCTCGCTGTGCCATTTTTCCAGCGGGCCGGTGGGCACGACGTCGGTGTGGCCGGCAAACACCAGCAGCGGTGCGCTTGTGCCGCGTCTTAGCCACAAATTGGATACTTCACCAAAGGGCAGGTGTTCGGCTTTAAACCCGCTGGGCGAAAGCTGCTGTGCCAGCAAATGCTGGCAGCCGCAATCGTCGGGCGTGACCGAAGCCCGGCTGATCAGCGCCGTTGCCAGACCGCGTACAGAAGACTCAGGCATCAGGCTCTCAGCAGTTCGTTGATGCTGGTTTTGGAGCGCGTCTGGGCGTCGACCCGTTTGACAATGACCGCGCAGGCCAGGCTGTGCGAGCCGTCGGCTGCCGGCAACGAGCCAGGCACGACCACCGAGCCGCTCGGAACGCGTCCGTAACTGACCTTGCCAGTGGCGCGGTCATATATCCTGGTGCTTTGCGACAAGTAGACTCCCATCGCCAGCACCGAGTTTTCTTCGACAATAACCCCCTCGACAATCTCGGACCGCGCACCAATAAAGCAGTTGTCTTCAATGATGGTGGGGTTGGCCTGCAAGGGCTCGAGTACGCCTCCTATGCCCACACCCCCCGACAAATGCACGTTGCTGCCTATCTGTGCGCAAGAACCTACGGTGGACCAGGTGTCGACCATTGTGCCGTCGCCGACATAGGCGCCGATATTGACGTACGAGGGCATTAATACTACGTTGTTGCCAATGTAGGCACCGCGGCGCACTGCAGCGGGGGGCACTACGCGAACACCGTCTCGAATAAAGTCTTGAGCACTGTACTGTGCATACTTCAACGGCACTTTGTCGTAGTACTGCAAGGGGGGCTGTCCGCCTATCTCGTTGTTTTGCAGCCGAAACGAAAGCAACACCGCCTTTTTTATCCACTGGTGCGTGATCCATACCCCATCGATCTTCTGGGCGACGCGCAAACGTCCTTCATCGAGCGCATGCAGTACTTGCGAAATGGCCTCGCGTAGCTGTGGTGGCGCGTTGTCGCTGTCGATCGAGTTGCGATCCTCCCAGGCTAGATCGACAATTGTTTGGAGTTCTTTAGTCATGCTTTGGCAGTAGTTGGTTAGATGTGACTGCAAGAACAAGAATCAGGCGGGTACATGAGCGAGCAGCTTGTCAAACAAGTCAGTGAGATTTTAACTGACCCGATTGCTCAAGCAAAGAATACTTGCTAGAATTTTAGGCTTGCTTGGATTTTTGCTTTGTTACCCAAATAGCGAACGTGGCGGAATTGGTAGACGCACCAGATTTAGGTTCTGGCGCCGAGAGGTGTGAGAGTTCGAGTCTCTCCGTTCGCACCATTAGGGTATTGAAGGGCAATGAGCTACGGCCCCTAGTAAACTGACGCTTCGCCTTGCGGGCGACGCTTGAAGCGCCGGTGCACCCAATAGTATTGGTCCGGCATTCGCCTAATTTGGCTTTCCAGAAAACTATTCATTTTCTGGGCGTCGGCAACTACATCGCCTGACGGAAAATTCATCAAGGGCTCGAAGATGCGCAGTGTGTATCCTTTGTGGCCCTCTTTTACCTCAGCAACAAAAGGCACGACCCTGGCCCCGCTTAATTTGGCCAGGCGGGATACCGCCGTCAAAGTGCAAGCCTGCACGCCAAAAAATGGGGCAAAGACCGAATCGCGCAGGCCGAAGTCCATGTCAGCGGCCAGCATAATGGGCTTGCCCGAACGTAAAATTCGTAGCGTGCTTCGTGCGCTGGCGTGTCGCGGCACCATTTCCGTTCCGAACCGGGCTCGCTGTTTCAGGGCCAAGCTATCGGTGCTTTGATCCGACATGGGCGTGTAGATTGACGCCACCGGATGCAGGGTCGAGTAATACATACATACCGCCTCAATGGCCGCGAAGTGGAAGCCCAGAAAAATGGTCGGCTGGTCGTATCGGTCTTGCAACGTGAAGGCGCTTTGGAGATCGGTCAATGAGGCCAGACGCTTTGCGCTGCCATACCATTGAATGCCCCGCTCAAGATAGCTGCGTATGACGTGCTGAAAAACCTGCTTGCCCAGTTGTTGCCGCTGGACTTCGCTTTTTTCGGGAAAGCACAGTTGCAGATTGGTATGCACGATATGTCGGCGATTGCCGGGGATTCTGTACAGCAACGAGCCAAGGCTTTCGCCCATTCGGGCGACGACGGAGTACGGAAGGATGGACAACACGCGCAGTACGCTCGCTGTCAGGATGCTTTGGATATGGGTGTTCAAGAGAACCGCAAGAAAAGATGAGTGAAACAGAAGGCGGGAACTGCGCAACATAAAAAGCGCAGCCTGTAATGAAGCAGAGTAACACGCATAACCAGGCGCCGGGCACAAGCATATATAGCCCGTTTCAGCGTGCTTACAATGGGGCATCCAACGCCGCGTAATTCGGCCTGCCGACTTTCCGGTAAAATATCCTGTTCATCTATCCATTTACCAACATATATAGGTACCCAATGCAGCAGCCCGTGGTTGAAACTCTGTCTGGCCTGGAGCGTCGTATCGATCTCGTCGTTTCTGTTGCCGATGTCGAAAAAGAAGTCCAGTCGCAGCTCAAGCGTGTTGCGCGCACAGCAAAAGTTCAGGGCTTTCGTCCGGGCAAGGCGCCTTTATCCATGATCGAGCGCAGCCACGGCCCAGGCATTCGCTACGACGTCATCAACGCCGAGGTTGGCCGTGTGCTTGATCAGGCCATTGCCGATGCCAAGCTGCGCATCGCGGGCGTGCCCAACCTTGAGCCTAAGACCGAAGGCGTCGAAGAGGGTCAAATGGCTTTTTCGGCCACCTTCGAGGTCTATCCCGAGGTTGCCGTACCCGATTTGGCAGCCCTGCAAGTTACCCGCGCCAAGGTCGAGGTAGGCGATGCTGAAATTCAGCGCACGATCGATATCTTGCGTAAGCAGCGCGCCTCTTACGAACCCCGCGACGATCGTGCCGCTCAAGACGACGATCGTGTCACGCTTGACTTTGCGGGCACCATCGACGGCGTTCCGTTCGAAGGCGGCTCGGCCGAAAACTTCCCCTTCGTGCTGGGCCAGGGCCGCATGCTGCCCGAGTTCGAAACCGCCGTTCGCGGCCTGAAGGCAGGCGACACCAATACGTTCCCGCTCAGCTTCCCCGCAGACTACGGCGGCCAAGAAGTCGCTGGCAAAACAGCCGAGTTCAAGATCACCGTAACCCAGGTTGCCGAACCCATTCTGCCCGAAGTCGATACCGAGTTTGCCAAGGCGCTGGGCCAGCCCGAAGGCGATGTCGAGAAACTGCTGGCCGACGTGCGCGCCAACATCGAGCGCGAGGTCAAGGCCCGTTCGCAGGCGCGCACCAAGGGTAGCGTCATGGACGCCCTGGTTGCCGCATGTTCGTTCGACGTGCCCAAGGCCCTGGTCGACAACGACACACAAAACCGTGTCGCGGCCGCCCGCGAAGAGCTCAAGCAGCGCGGTGTGCCCAATGCCGATTCCCTGCCCATTCCACCCGAAACCTTTTCGGCTGAATCCGAGCGTCGTGTGCGTCTGGGTCTGCTGGTTGCCGAGCTGGTCGACAGCGCCGACCTTCGTGCCAAGCCCGAGCAAGTGCGTGCCCGCATCGAAGAACTCGCACAAAACTACGAGCAGCCGGCGCAAGTCGTGGCCTATTATCTTTCCGATCGCGAGCGTCGCGCCGAGATCGAGGCCCTGGTGCTCGAAGACAATGTGGTCGAGCATGTGCTTTCCAAGGCGCAGGTCACCGACGAAAACGTCGCTTTCGATGAACTCATGGGGACAGCATAAATGCGGCGATTCACTGATTTCTACGCGTCGATGTACGGCGGCGATTCTGTCGTGCCGACCGGGTTGGGTTACGTGCCTATCGTCGTCGAGCAATCGGGTCGCGGCGAGCGCTCTTACGACATCTACTCGCGCTTGTTGCGCGAGCGGGTCATTTTCTTTGTAGGTCCGGTCAACGACCAATCCGCCAACTTGGTGGTTGCCCAGTTGTTGTTTCTCGAGTCCGAAAACCCCGACAAAGATATTTCGCTGTATATCAACTCGCCAGGCGGGTCGGTGTACGCCGGCATGGCCATTTACGACACCATGCAATTCGTCAAGCCCGACGTATCCACGTTGTGCACTGGGCTGGCGGCCAGCATGGGTGCGTTTTTGCTAGCCGCCGGCGCAAAAGGCAAGCGCTACACACTGCCCAATTCGCGTATCATGATCCACCAACCATCAGGCGGTGCACAGGGTCAGGCTTCCGACATCCAGATCCAGGCACGCGAAATACTCAGTTTGCGCGAACGCCTTAATACGATACTGGCAGCCAACACCGGTCAACCGGTCGAACGCATTGCCGAAGATACCGAGCGTGATAATTTCATGTCGGCTGAAGATGCAGTATCGTATGGGTTGGTGGATAAAGTTCTGGTCTCTCGCTCCGATTCCGCCGAGGCGTAGGCCAGCCGGTCGGCAGGGCCGTTGCGGCAACTGCCGATTATTACTGACGGACGGCTTCGGCGAGCCGCGCCGTGATAGGAACTGATAGTTTTATGCCCGAGAAAAAAGGATCGGCAGACGAAAAAGTGTTGCATTGTTCGTTTTGCAATAAAAGTCAGCATGAGGTTCGCAAGCTGATCGCCGGACCCATGGTGTTCATCTGCGACGAGTGTATCGATCTTTGCACCGATATCATCCTGGAAGAAACCCAGGATGCCGCGCGCGATGCCATTCGCAACGAGCTACCCACGCCGCGCGAGATCAAAACGTTCCTAGACGGCTACGTTATCGGACAAGACGTTCCCAAGCGCAATCTTGCAGTGGCGGTTTACAACCACTACAAGCGCATCCGCTATGGCGAGGTCAAGGGCGACGACGTCGAGCTTTCAAAAAGCAATATCTTGCTGATCGGACCTACCGGATCAGGAAAGACGCTGCTTGCCCAGACACTGGCGCGCATGCTTGATGTGCCTTTTGTCATGGCTGATGCCACAACGCTTACCGAAGCCGGCTATGTAGGCGAAGATGTCGAAAACATCGTTCAAAAGCTGCTTCAAAACTGCAACTACGATGTTGAAAAGGCCCAGCGCGCCATCATCTACATTGACGAGATCGATAAGATCTCGCGCAAATCAGACAACCCCTCGATAACCCGCGACGTCTCCGGTGAAGGCGTGCAGCAGGCGTTGCTCAAGCTTATCGAAGGCACGGTGGCATCGGTGCCGCCCCAAGGCGGACGCAAGCATCCCAACCAGGATTTCGTCCAGGTCGACACCACCAATATTCTGTTTATTGTGGGGGGCGCGTTCGACGGCCTCGAAAAAGTCATCCGCGACCGTACCGAAAAATCCGGCATCGGTTTTTCCGCCTCGGTGCGCGCCAAGACCGAGCGCGGCGTCGGCGAGCTTTTCTCCGAAGTCGAGCCCGAAGACCTGATCAAGTTCGGTCTTATTCCCGAGCTTGTCGGCCGCTTGCCCGTTGTGGCAACGCTGCAAGAGCTCGACGAGCCCACCCTGGTTCGAATTCTTACCGAGCCCAAGAATTCGCTGATCAAGCAGTTTCAAAAGCTGTTCGAGATGGAAGACGTCGAGCTCGAGATCCGGCCGCAAGCGCTTAGCGCCATTGCCCAAAAGGCCATCAAACGGCGGACCGGAGCGCGGGGGCTGCGTTCTATTGTCGAGCAGGCGTTGCTGGGCACCATGTACGAACTTCCGTCGCTCGAAAACGTCAAAAGGGTAGTGCTCGACGAAAACGCCGTGCATGGTACTGGCGCGCCTTTGCTCATCTATGCAGACGAAGCCGATTCGGCCGACGAAATGGTCGATAAGCCTGCTGTTGCCAAGCTTAAGGGTGCTGCCTGAACCATTGGCTACTGATTCCCTTGTGGTTTGTGGGTTTATCGCTGCGACGACTTGAAATTTCCGCTATCGTCACTACATACACTCACATGTAGTACTCAAAAAGGGGGCGAGTGCGTTGCTTGTTTAGTTCGCACACTCAACTTCGGCACCGAACTTGAGCGTGCAGCAACTACACAAGCGGCACACAAGCTCCTCTTTTTGTTTCTAAAGCAGAGCTTTTAAAGGAAATTACTATGTCTGCGAGCCCGATTCTTTCTTCAGAACCCATGGACTTGCCCCTGCTGCCTTTGCGTGATGTGGTGGTTTTTCCGCACATGGTGATTCCGCTGTTTGTAGGACGCCCCCGTTCCATCAAGGCCCTTGAAATGGCCATGGAAGGCGGCAACAGCATTATGCTGGTGGCCCAGAAGTCGGCCGGTAAAGACGATCCTGCGCCCGAAGACCTCTACGAAATAGGTTGCGCCGCCAGCATCTTGCAGATGCTCAAGTTGCCCGACGGCACGGTCAAGGTGCTGGTCGAAGGCCTGCAGCGTGCCCGCGTCAACAGCGTTACCGAAGCCGACGACCATTTCGTGGCCAACGTCGAAGCCGTGGCACTCGACGCCGAGCAAGGCGCCGAGTCCGAGGCGTTGCGCCGCGCGGTGGTTGCCCAGTTCGAGCAATACGTCAAGCTCAACAAAAAGATTCCCCAAGAGATCCTTACTTCGCTAAGCGGCATCGACGATGCCGGCCGTCTGGCCGACACCATCGCTGCGCATCTGCCCCTTAAGCTCGAGCAAAAACAGCACATGCTCGAAATTACCGCTACCTCTCTGCGCCTCGAGAACCTGCTGTCGCAACTCGAATCCGAGATCGACATTCTGCAGGTCGAGAAGCGCATTCGCGGCCGCGTAAAAAAGCAGATGGAAAAAAGTCAGCGTGACTACTACCTCAACGAACAGGTCAAGGCGATTCAAAAAGAGCTTGGCGAGGGCGAAGAGGGCGCTGACATCGAAGAGCTCGAGAAAAAAATCGAGGCTGCGCAGCTACCCAAGGAAGCGCTTAAAAAGGCCGAGGCCGAGCTTAAGAAGCTCAAGCTCATGTCGCCCATGTCTGCCGAGGCCACCGTGGTGCGCAACTACATCGATACGCTCATCGGTTTGCCCTGGCGCAAGAAAAGCCGCATCAACAACTCAATTGTCAACGCTCAGCAAGTGCTCGACGCCGACCACTACGGCCTCGAGAAGGTAAAAGAGCGCATTATCGAGTACCTGGCCGTGCAACAGCGCGTCGACAAGCTCAAGGCTCCTATCCTTTGTCTGGTAGGCCCTCCGGGTGTGGGTAAAACCTCGTTGGGTCAGTCTATTGCTCGTGCCACCAACCGCAAGTTCGTGCGCATGGCGCTGGGCGGTGTGCGTGACGAAGCCGAGATCCGGGGCCATCGGCGCACATACATCGGCTCCATGCCCGGCAAGATCCTGCAGAACATGTCCAAAGTGGCGGTTCGCAACCCCTTGTTCCTGCTCGACGAAATCGACAAGATGGGTGCCGATTTTCGCGGCGACCCTTCGTCGGCGTTGCTCGAGGTGCTCGACCCCGAACAGAACCATACGTTCCAAGACCATTACATCGAGGTCGATTTTGACCTGTCCGATGTCATGTTTGTGGCAACCAGCAATACGCTCAATATTCCGCCCGCCTTGCTTGACCGCATGGAGGTCATTCGTCTGTCGGGTTATACCGAAGACGAGAAAGTGCACATTGCCTTTGACCACTTGCTGCCCAAGCTCATGAAGAACAACGGCGTGCGCGAAGCAGAGATGTCCATAGAAGAAGCCGCCATACGAGATATCGTGCGTTACTACACGCGTGAAGCCGGTGTGCGGGCACTCGAGCGCGAGATCAGCAAGATCTGCCGCAAGGTCGTCAAGAAAACGCTTGAAGCCAACCCGGGCGCATCGCGCACGGCGCGTCGCGGCTCGCCCAAGGGCGAGGTCGTTACGATCGAGGTCACCTCCGAAAATCTGGCCGATTTTCTTGGGGTTCGCCGTTACACCTATGGGATGGCCGAAAAAGAAAACAAGGTTGGGCAGGTTACCGGCCTGGCCTGGACCGAAGTCGGGGGTGATCTTCTTACCATCGAAGTCGCCGATATGCCCGGAAAAGGCCAGGTGCAGCGAACCGGCTCGTTGGGCGACGTCATGAAAGAGTCAGTCGAAGCGGCACGCACGGTCGTGCGTTCGCGCGCCCAAAAATGGGGTATTCCCAATACGTCGTTCGAAAAGCGCGATCTGCACGTGCACTTTCCGGAAGGGGCTACCCCCAAAGACGGCCCCTCGGCGGGTATTGCCATTACCACTGCCATGGTTTCCGCGCTTACGGGTATTCCGGTGCGGGCCGATGTTGCCATGACCGGCGAGATCACACTGCGTGGCGAGGTTCTGCCTATTGGCGGACTCAAAGAAAAACTGCTGGCAGCGCATCGAGGGGGCATCAAGGTGGTACTGATACCCGAAGAAAACGTGAAAGACCTTGCCGAAATCCCTGACAACGTCAAGAACCACCTGGAAATCATTCCGGTCAGGTGGATCGACCGCGTACTTGAAGTGGCCCTTCAAGACATGCCCGAGCCGCTTTCTGACGAAGAAGTGGCGCGCCTGGCAGCCGAGGCTGTGGCCAACACCAAACCTGCGGGTGAGACCTCGGGGGGTGTTTTCAGGCACTAGGCCCTTTTAGCTGTACAGCAACCCCGAATCACCAATAGCCAGGGTGATTCGGGGTTTTTTATTGGGCGTGCCCGGCTTCAGTGCAAGGGGGTATTGCGAATAAGCCCCACGGCGATGCCTTCGAGCGAGAATTCGTCTTGGGGGGTGACGATAATGGGGGAAAACTCGGGGTTTTCGGGTAAAAGCTGAATACCTGAACCTGACCGCATCAGGCGCTTGACGGTGACTTCGTCGCCAAGGCGTGCAACCACGATTTGGCCGTTTCGGGCTTCAGAGGCTTTTTTTACCGCTAATAAATCGCCGTCGAG
>NZ_DATJBQ010000025.1:0-15412 GCF_035515275.1 Pusillimonas sp. | reverse complement strand
CCCACCCCACGACCCGATATGTCGGTCACCTTCTCGGCGGTGGAAAAGCCCGGTGCGAAAATAAGCTGCCACAGTTCGTCGTCGGGAGTACTCTCGCTGACGGGAAAGCCCTGTTGCATCGCCTTTTTAAGAATGCGCTCACGGTTCAGGCCCGCACCGTCGTCGGTGACTTCGATAATGATCTGCCCGCCGGCATGCTGCGCCGATAGAGTCATGTGGCCTTCGGGTGACTTGCCCGCTGCGACCCGTTTCTCGGGGGTTTCAATGCCATGGTCCAGGCTGTTGCGCACCAGATGAGTAAGCGGGTCGATAATGCGCTCGATCAGGCTCTTGTCCAGCTCGGTAGCCTGACCGCGCGTGGTCAGCCTGATCTGCTTGCCCATCTTCGAGGCGTTTTCACGCACGACCCGCGGGAAACGACTGAACACATAATCCATGGGCATCATGCGAATCGACATGACCGACTCTTGCAAGTCGCGCGCGTTGCGTTCGAGCTGTTCAATACCGTTAAGCAGGCGGTCGTGCTCGACCGGGTCCAGCGTGGAGGCGGTTTGCACCAGCATGGCCTGGGTAATGACCAGCTCGCCCACCAGGTTGATGATCTGGTCGACCTTCTCGACGCCCACTCGCAAGGTGCCGCTTTCTTTGGGCTTGGCGGCCGCATTTGCCCCTGCATTGGCGGCCGGTTTGGCAGGGGCTGCCGGCGAGTCGGCCGGCTGCGCCGCTGGAGCTTGTTCAACTGCCGAGGAGGCGTGTTGCGCCGGGGCGGTCTGTTGCTGCTGCGCCGCCTGAGAATCAGCGGGCGTCTGCGCAGCCTCGGCCGATGCATCGGCCATGGCGGCTTGTGCCCCGGGCGGCTGCTCACGCGAGATGCTTACCTGATCGTCATTGACGACGAAGCAGCACACGGCCTCGAGGTCGTCGGCGCTGCAGGTGGTATTGAGCCAGATCGACAACGAGTCGGCTTGGGTCTGATGATGCAGCACCTCTCCGAGCAGACCCATTTCTACTAGCAAAGCCTCGGCGTCTTTGGGCTGTATGCGCTGTATGCGTACCAGGAACGGCAGGCTTGAATCTGAAGCAGGCGCCGAGGCCGCTGCAACCGGCGCGGCAGGCGCCGCCTCTGGCTGACCGCCGGCGGGGGCGTCGTTTTTATGTTCAAGAGCCAGCTCGCGCAACTGTGCGCAGATGCGTTCGTACGCTTGCTGATCAGGTTCCTGCGAGTTTCGATAGGCGGCGACTTGTTCAGTTAACACGTCTTTGGCTTCCAGGAAGATGTCGATCATGTCCTTGCGCAGGGTAAGCTCCCCTTGCCGAATGGCATCGAGCAGGTTCTCGAGAATGTGGGTGGTGGTGGTCAATAAGCCGAAACAGCCGAAAGTACCGGCGCCCCCCTTTATGGAGTGGGCCGCACGGAAGATGGCGTTCAGTTGATCGATATCTGGGTTATCGACGTCGACGTTGAGCAGGGTCTGCTCCATGTCGGCCAACAGCTCGTCGGCCTCGTCAAAAAATGTCTCGTAGAACTGGCTTAAATCGACACCCGCACTCATGTTCGTTCCTATGACGCCAAGGCCGCGACACGGCCCATTTTTTTAGCGATATTGCCTGCAACCTGCGCAGCGGGCAACGTTATTCGCCGCCCATTGCTGCAACCCCCTTACGACGCCACCCCGACAGTGCCTACGGTCGGGGTTCAACAGCCGGCTGGCGCCATCTAAGGCGCAACGCTGTCGGCTACGGGAGCGGGTTGCAACGCCTCGTACAATCGGGCGTCAGACGAACCCGCTTCGTTCTGGGCGTCGATGCGCTCTTCGGCTTCGCGGTTTAGCACAACAATGCTTATACGGCGATTAACGGCAGCATTGGGATCCTCTTTAATCAGGGGAACCGTCGACGACAGGCCCAGCACTCTTTTTATCTTTTGTTCATCCATACCCCCGGCGACCATTTCCTGACGCGCCGCATTGGCACGATCGGCGGAAAGCTCCCAGTTGCTGTATAGGCGCTCGCCCGAGGCATACTGCAGGGCGTCGGTGTGTCCGGCAACCGTGATCGAGTTGGGCAGCCTGTTAAAGAAGGGACCCAGTTCGCGCAGCACGTTTCTCATGTACGATTGCACCTCGGCCCGGCCTGTGGCAAACATGGGCCGGTTCTGACGGTCGACAATTTGTATGCGCAAGCCGTCTGGCGTCATGTCGAGCAGCAGCTGCGGGCGAAACTCTTGCAGCACGGGGCTGGTGTCGATCAAGGTCTCAAGGTCGTACTTCAGATCCTGCAGTCTTTGCGTATCGCGCCGAAGCTCGTCGCCGGTGCGCGAATCGACGGGCGGCTGCGTAATGGGATGCTTGCTGGCAATGGGGCTGGGCGCACCACCCGGTATGACGCTGCTGCTGTTATCGATGTTCGGTCCGCCCTGTATGGCGGTCATGAGAGGCATACGAAAATACTCAGCAATACCAGACAGGTCGTCGCGAGGGATCAGCGAAAGTATCCACATGACCAGAAAGAACGCCATCATGGCGGTCATGTAGTCGGCGTAGGCGATCTTCCAAGCTCCGCCATGATGCGGCGCGTGAACCTTGCGCCCGCGCCGCCTGACGACGATGCGATCGGTATCTGATGGCTTCATGGCTCAGACCCCATCAGGCTGCTTTCTTGGCCGGAGCCTTGACTTGCCGCACGTGGTCCTCAAGTTCGCTGAACGACGGACGGATCATGGAATACAGCACTTTACGGCCAAACTCAACCGCCAGCTGCGGGGGGTAACCGTTCATGCTGGCCAGCAAAGTGACCTTGATGCACTCAAGCACCTTGACCGAAGCGACCGTACGCCGTTCGATCGTCTGCGCCATGGGCGAGACAAAGCCATAAGCCAGCAAAATACCCAGAAAGGTGCCGACCATGGCCTTGGAAATAAGATCAGCCAGAATTGCCGGCGGCTGATCAACTGAAGCCAGCGCCTTGATGACGCCCAAAACCGCCGCCACAATACCAAAAGCCGGCAAGGCATCGGCCACCGACGCCAGAGCACGAGCCGGAATATTACGTTCGGTCTCGTGGGCTTCGATCTCTTGGTCCATCAGGGTTTCGATTTCGAAGGGGCTCATATTGCCGCTGATCATCAGACGCAAATAGTCGGTGATGAACTCGAGCAGGTGCGGGTCGCTGACGATGCGCGGATACTGCGAAAAAATGGGGCTTTTGGCGGGGTCTTCGATATCGGCCTCGATATTCATGAGGCCGTCGCGGCGAGCCTTGTTAAGCAGCACATACAACAAGGCCATTAATTCCATATACAGCTCTTTGCTGTAGGGCGTGCCGCGAAACACCGACGGCAGCGAACGAACCAGCAGGCCGACGGACTTTCCGCTATTGGATGCAATGTAAGCACCCAGCGCGGCCCCGCCGATAAGCACGAACTCGAAGGGCTGATATAGCGCGCCCATATGTCCGCCCATGGCGACAAAGCTGCCGAACACAGACACGGTAACGATGACAAAGCCCAGAAGAATCAGCACGAGCGCACCTTCGATAAATACATAGACCTATATGATCGCCCTGAACGAGCCCCGCAAAAACGTGCGTCAAGGGGGGTTTTCGAAGCTAGATCATCGTTCTGGATTGCTTGCGTCAGGCAAAACGCAGGCTTTCGGCCGACGAGCGGCGCCTTACGCGACACGAGTGCGGCGGCTACGCGTCTTGCCGGCACGCGGAGGCGGACGACAAATGGCGCACACGAAATTCTGTTGCGGATCGTGGGCATGCGCGACAAAGCCACCCGTGCAGCGGGTGCAGTGAGACAACTGGATCATGCCGCTGTCAATGAAGCGGATAAGCATCCAGGCTCGGGTAAAGCTGAGTACGGGCTCGGAGCCGGGCTCGGTGGTTGCTCCCACCGACGCCTGCTCAAGATAAAGCTTGTAGGCTTCGATCAGTGCACGAGACTTTTTGGCAGGAGTATGGGTATCGAGATAGCGATACACCCCATAAAAGACGCTGGAGTGAATATTGGGCAGCCACGTCATGAACCAGTCGACTGAAAACGGCAACATGCCCTTTGGCGGCGAGCAACCTCGGATTTCTCGGTACAGGCGCGAGAGGCGGTCGTAACTGAGCGACGTTTCAGCCTGCAGCACCTGCAGTCTGGCGCCAAGGCGGATCATGTCGCCGGCCAGAAGAATTTCTTCGCCCTCTTTTGAGACACTTTTCAGGGCAGGCTTGACGGGGCTTTGGGGTATCGCCTTGGCTGTGCCGGCAGTACCCGACTTACTCGTGCCCAGACTCACGCTTTTAGCAGACATTGTTATTTTCGGAAAGCCTAAACGGCTGTATCAATAATGGTTTCGGATGCGCGTTGCGACAGCAATATGGTGGCATGAGCCTGCTGCAGCGCACCGCCAAGCACGTCTTGGCCCAAAGCCGAAAGCAAAGCGTAGTCGTCGAGGCGGAAACCGCAAATAAGCGAACCGGAACTGGCCAGTTTCACGATTTGGGCAGGTGAAAGCTGCAAGATCGTCGTTGCGACGTCTTCGCAAAACCCGAGACGGAACATTCCGGCAGACAGGTTCTCACGCAGGAGACGCTGAGCGAGCATCAGATAAGTAAGATTGACCTCTTGGATGTCGTTTAATGCTGAGCTGCTCTCGTATGCGGGCGGGTTGCCATTGCTGGACACGGCGCACTCCTTCGAAGAAAAAAGTTACGTGATGTAATTAAAAATATCAACATTCACATAGTGTGTTTGTATGCAACGCATAAATTTAGCCTCAAATTATTAAAATGAAGCGTCAGACGCATAACGTTACATTTAAACTGCTAAATATTTCTGGCCGAAGACCGTTACCGCAGTCGTTCGATACCCCGAATTGCTGGCGTTTTTAAGGTAAAAACAGTGCGCTTCGGGGCGTTGCTATAGTACACGATCGTTAGTTTCAGTTTGTTGATTAATATCAACGCGCGATGGCCCGCTGTATGCACAAGACTTGTCCCTGTTTTATTTGTGTAATACAACTTACAAAAATAAGGTTCCATCAATAACAATTGGACACCTTTATAATAAATATAACGTAAGTCTAAGCTGTTCTAGGCAAATTGGCCTAAGTAATTTCCCTTACATGCAAGTGCAAGTGTATTCACAGGTCTCTTTTTTGATACAAGTTACCGAGTTATTGCAGGTTTCGTACGCTTAATGTAACAACGAGTAACTAAGCGCCAGTGCTAAAAATGCTTCAAGTTCCGGATTTTTTTGCGTCTCGTGTTGTAGTATGCGCGCCACATCGGGGGCGACCCTGGCCGCCGCCGCAGCATCCAAAAACAGTAATCTTGATCGCCGGGCCAGAACGTCTTCGACGGTACGCGCGAATTCGTAGCGGGCGACGTGCCTGACAAAGTCGTCGGTGACCGCAGCGACACCGGCTGCGTCGCTGCGATGCGGCAGGAAGGGATCAGTGGGCCCACCCCCTTCTGTGGAAAAACGGCCAAGCGCAAACTGGTGCGTCGCACAAGGCGGCAAATCGGGAAGCAAACCCGCCCTGACACCGGCCTCAAGCGCACTTTGCGCCATGGCACGGTAGGTCGTCCATTTCCCCCCCGCAATGGTCAGAAGCCCCGAGGGGCTGATTTCTATGGCATGTTCGCGGCCAATTTGGGCGGTTGCCCGCGAATGTCCGCGCAATGTGCCCGCGCGAGCGCCCTTTTCCACCAACGGCCGAAGGCCCGCCCAGGCGCTGGTCACGTCCTTACGATGGGGCGGCCTCTGTAAATAACGACCGGCTTCATTCAGGATGTAGTCGATCTCGGCCTTATCGGGGGTGGGTTCTGTGACTGGTTCATAGGCAGCCACATCGGTGGTGCCCAATATGACCTTGCCCATCCAGGGCACGGCAAAGAGTACACGTCCATCTGCGGTTCTGGGCACCAGCAAGGCCGCTTCCGAAGGAAAGAAACAGCGGTCCACAACCAGATGGGTGCCGCGGCTGGCGCGGATCAACGGTTGAGCCTTACGACCGCAGCCTTGGGCTTCCAGACGCCGCAACTCGTCCACCCACACCCCGGTGGCGTTAATGACGCAACGCGCGCGAACCTCAAACTGCCGATCCGTTTCTGTATCGAGCGCCTGTACGCCCGCGACTCGACCATGGTCATGAACGAATGCGGTAACGCGAAAATAATTGAGCATGACCGCAGCTTGCTCCGCAGCGGCACGCGCCAATGCCAGGGCCAGGCCGGCATCGTCGAACTGAGCATCCCAATACTCGACCCCCCCTTTCAGCCCTTGCGAACGGACGCCCGGGACGCGGAGCCGGGTCTTGCCTGCACCCATCAAGCGCGTCGGACCCAAGCTGTGTCTTCCGGCCAACGCATCGTACACGGCAAGGCCTGCACCATATAAGGGAAGCTCCCATGGGCGATAAGCCGGAACGATGAAACGCAAGGGGCGAACCAGACCTGGGGCATTTCGCAGCAAAATTGACCGCTCGCGCAGCGATTCGCGCACCAGGCTCATGCGGCCTTGCGCCATATAGCGCACACCGCCGTGAATCAGCTTGGTGGCGCGCGACGACGTACCTTTGGCAAAATCGTGAGACTCAAACAGTGCAACCCGCAGACCGCGCATCGCGGCATCAAGGGCGACTCCCAGCCCGGTTGCTCCGCCTCCTACCACCACAAGGTCGAAAGCTTCGGTCGCCAGCCGGGTCAACATTGCAGGCCTGTGGGCCGTGGCAGACGCAGTGCTCATGAGGATCTGGAACCTTGTGCTGAGGTCGCCGACTGGCGTGGACGATCCTAGCGTAACACCGCAATGCGGGTTACGCTTGTTGCCGGAAATCCTCTTTGACCATGCCATGACCTATATCCTCGCCCTGGACCAAGGCACTTCAAGCTCTCGCAGCATCGTCTTCGATAAACAGGGCAGCATCGTCGCCGGCGCACAACAAGAGACCCGGCAGATATTTCCTGATACTGGCTGGGTCGAACACGATCCACAAGACATCTGGCAAACCCAGTTGGCTACAGCACAGGAGGCCGTGGAGCGATCAGGCGGCGCCTCGAAAATTCATGCCCTGGGCATAACCAATCAGCGCGAAACCACGTTGTTATGGCATCGCGACACGGGTGAGCCGCTATGCAACGCCATAGTCTGGCAAGATCGCCGCACCGAACCGCTGTGCGCCCGGCTGCGCGAACAGGGTCTGGAACACACCATACTTGAGCGAACGGGGTTGCGCATCGACGCCTACTTCTCGGCCACCAAGCTGCAATGGATGTTGCACCACACGCCCGACGCGCGTCGCCTGGCGCAACAGGGCAAACTGGCCTTCGGCACGGTCGATAGCTGGCTGATCTGGCAACTTACCGGTGGCAGCGTGCACGCCACCGACATCACCAATGCCTCTCGCACCATGCTGTTTAATGTGCATGAACAACAATGGGACGCCGAGCTGCTTCGGGCATTAGACATTCCGCCCAGCCTGCTGCCCCGCGCCCTGCCCTCGTGCAGCCATTTCGGCGACACCAAAGCCGAGCTGCTGGGGCGCCCTATTCCAATCTGCGGCGTGGCCGGCGACCAACAAGCCGCCTTGTTCGGCCAAGCATGCTTTCATGAGGGCATGGCCAAGAATACCTACGGTACAGGCTGCTTTGCCCTCATGCACACGGGCGGGCGGTTTCAGTTATCACAAAACGGCCTTATTACCACCCCCACCGCCCAAACCGGTGCCGGGCGACACTTTGCCCTGGAAGGCAGTGTCTTTATCGGCGGTGCAGTTGTACAGTGGCTGCGCGATGGGCTGCATGCCATCGACAGTAGCCCTGAAGTGGAAAAGCTGGCGCACAGCGTGCCCGATTCGGGCGGGGTGGTGCTGGTTCCAGCTTTTACGGGCTTGGGCGCGCCCTACTGGCAGCCCGAAGCCAAGGGTTCAATTACCGGCCTGACCCGGGGCACCACCATGGCACACATTGCACGGGCAGCGCTTGAAAGCATCGCGTTTCAAAGCACCGCACTGCTGCAGGCCATGAACCGCGATGCAGTGTCGGCCGGCGCATCACCCTTGTCTGAGGTGCGCGTCGACGGCGGTGCCTGCTCGAATGATTTGCTCATGCAGTTTCAGGCCGACCTGCTGGGCATACCGGTGGTACGCCCTGAAGTCATCGAAACGACTGCCCTGGGCGCCGCCCTGCTGGCCGGTTTGTCCAGCCGCATATACGCCGACCTTGATGCGATCAGTCGACTTTGGCGGGCCGAAAAAACCTTCAGACCTGCCATGGATCGACACCAGGCGGCCGAACACATGCAGCGTTGGGAACACGCCGTGCGCCAGACGTGTTTGCCCCGCACCGATCATGCTTGAAAAACCTTGCCGCCGTGCCTGTTTTTGAAGGCGCGCATTCTAATTGCGCAAAGTCGCCAACGTTCCAATACAATCACGCTTGTTCCGTCATTGTTACATCGTTCATGCAGAATCAGCCTTGTCTCGCGTCTCCTCATGTTTCCTGGGTAGAGAACGGCGAACAGCGCACCGCCTTGTGGCTAACCGAATACTCCGGCAACGCGCCCCGGCGCATCGTTGCGGTAGACGACACACTGACCGCGGACACCGCCTTCCAACTGGCCAACCAGGGCACTCATATGCTCTGGCGGGGCGATTATCACAATGCACGCCAATTGCTTGACGCGTTAGCCAGGCGGGTAGACAAGAAAAAACGCGGCAAAGTTGCGGCGACGCCCCAGCAGGCATTCAATCAGCACCGCCTGGCCCAATCACGTCGCGCCAGGCTGCTGGGCTCAATATTGCTGCCTGTGGATGCCGGTTTTAGGATTCCGCTGCGCCGCGCCCCCGATGTGACAGCGGCCTGCGAAGCCGTGCTGGGTAAGGTCGACCAGGATCTGCTGCTGCCCTTGCGCGTCTTGCAGGGCATCATGGGTGCCTCGGAGTGGCGGCGCAAGGGCATGGTGATTCCGGCACTGGAACAAAGCATCCATGTTCATTACGGTGTGTTCTCGCCCATACGCGGCGAGTACATCGATCTGGTCGCCAACGCACCTTTGCCCAATACCAAGCTGGCTTTCGACATCGGCACGGGCAGCGGCGTGCTGGCCGCCATTCTTGCGCGTCGCGGTATCGAACACGTCATTGCAACAGACGTCGACGAGCGTGCCTTGGCCTGCGCTCGCGACAACATTGAGCGCCTGGGCCTGACCGACCGCATCACGCTGGAGAAGGCCGACCTGTTTCCGCAAGGCCGTTGCGGCTTGATCGTCTGCAACCCCCCGTGGCTTCCGGCACGACCCACCTCATCAATAGAAGCCGCCATTTACGACCCGGACAATCGCATGCTTGGCGGGTTTCTAAGCGGTCTGGGCGAGCACCTGCTGCCCCAGGGCGAAGGCTGGCTGATTCTGTCTGACCTGGCCGAACACCTGGGCCTGCGTGACCGCGAGTTTCTGGCTCAGGCCATACGGTCGGCAGGCTTGAAGGTACTGGGCCGACTGGACGCCCGGCCCAAGCACCCCAAAGCGATGGACCCGGACGACCCGCTGCACGAAGCCCGACGCGCCGAGGTAACAACCTTGTGGCGCCTGGGACGCGACGATGGTTGATGCACGTATACTGACAGCATCTTTTCCAATGCGTTAAAGCCATGCTGAAAAAAATCGCCCTGGTCATTGCCGTGTTCCTGATCGTGCTGGTGGCCCTAACCTTTGGCGAAGCCATCGTACGCCAGGCCATGGCCTGGTTCAGCTACCTGACCGGCATCGTCATCCACAATTTTTCGGACCTTTACTATTGGGTCTACGATTACGCGGTACTGCACCGGGTCAAGATCCTTATTGCCATGGCGCTCACCCTGCCAATCAGCTATTGGGTCATCAAGAACAAAGACAGCGAACTGGGCAAACGCTACAGCGCACGTAAGATTTCGATAGTGCTGGCCCTATTTTTGGGGTGGCTGGGCGCCCATCGCTTTTACCTGGGTCAGATTGGATGGGGTATTTTGTACCTGATCATTCTGTACCTATTTGCGCCCTTGGTGGTGGCCATCAGCCTGATCGATGCAGCACGCTATTTGTTCATGACAGACGAAGACTTCAACACCACCGTCGTTCGCCGCTGAATGGGAACCAAGTGTCGTGGAAAACAAGACAGCCCGCTTAACCGTACTGATTGACCCCAATAAAAAGAAAGCATTCGAGCAATTGTGCGCCGGCCAGGACCTGACCCCTTCGCAGGTGGTGCGCCAACTGATACGCGACTACCTGGAACAGCACGGCGCCACGTACGGCACTCGTGCCCCGGTCGTCAACCCCAAGCTCAAGCGCCCCGCTCAGAAATAAGCCTGGCCATCACGTCGTTGAAAGACGGGCAGATATTTTGAGCCCCAAGCTTTTTGCCCAGCCCCATGCGATGCAGCTTACCCAAGACGCGATCATTGGCCTCGGTAAAGATAATGGTGTTTCCTTTGGCTTGTAGATCGTCAACCAGGTTTTCGAGGGTTCGGAGCCCCGTCGAATCGACAAAGGGCACCCTTCCCAACCTAAGTACCAGTACACCGGGCGCACCCCCCGTATCAGACATGGCGCGCTCAAAGGTTTCGGCTGCACCATAAAACAGCGGCCCCTCGATTTGGTAGACCATAATGTCGTCAGGCAGGCGCTCGAGCCCGTGCTCTTGCAGTAGACCCGCCAGCTCTTGCGTCAGTGTTAGCCCATTCTGGCGTTGTACTGCCACGCTGCGCGCCATACGTTGCAAGAAATGCATCATGGCCAGCACTACACCGATATTTACCGCCACGACCAGGTCGGCAAAGACCGTCAGCAAAAAGGTCACCAGCAAAATCGCAACGTCAGCGCGGGGCGCCTGCTTGACCAGCCTCAGAAAATGCTTGGCCTCGCTCATGTTCCAGGCCACGACAAACAAAATAGCCGCCAGCGCCGCCAACGGTACGTTGGCGGCATAAGGAGCAAGAATAAGTATGATCAGTACCAGCGTTATGCAATGCGTAATGCCGGCGATGGGGCTGGTGCCGCCATTTCGTATGTTTGTGGCCGTACGCGCTATGGCGCCGGTGGCGGCGATGCCGCCAAACAGCGGCGAGGCCATGTTGGCCACGCCTTGGCCGATTAGCTCTTGATTGGAGTTATGCCGGGTACCCGTCATGCCGTCGGCCACCACGGCGGAAAGCAATGATTCGATCGCGCCCAGCATCGCAATGGCAAAGGCCGGCGCGATCAGTTCAACCACGCGATCGAAGGTAATGGGCAGCCACTGCCACTGAGGCAATTGGCGGGGAATTTCGCCGAAGGCCGAGCCGATGGTGGCCACCCCTTCAAACTGAAACAAGGATTGCAGCACCGTTGCCAGCACCAGGGCCACCAAGGGGCCGGGCACGCGTTTCATGCCGGGCAGACGCGCCGAATAAATGACCAACAACAAAGACACAATCGCCATCGCTGTGGTGGTGAGATGCAATTGGGGAAAAGCCTGCAGCAGTGTCCAGAGCTTCTGGTGAAAATGGCCCGAGAGCTCGACGGGCAGCCCAAAGAAGTCTTTCCATTGACCCACCCAGATAATGACGCCGATGCCGCTGGTGAAGCCGATGATGACCGGGCGCGGAATGAATTTAATGACGCCGCCCAGTTTTGTAATACCCAACAGCAGCAATATGATGCCGGCCATGAAGGTGGCGATTTGCAGGCCCTGAACGCCGTACTGAGCCACCACGCCCGACAAAATGACAATAAACGCCCCCGTAGGCCCGGCAATCTGCACCCGGCTGCCGCCAAACAACGACACGGCCAGGCCCGCAATAATGGCGGTGTACAAACCCTGTTCGGGCTTGACCCCCGAAGCAATGGCGAACGCCATGGCCAAGGGCAGCGCCACAACGCCCACAATGACGCCCGCCACAATGTTTGAAGACCAATGCCTCCAGGCCAGCAGGCCCGCGCGATGTGCTTCCAGAATAGCAATCATAGTGTTCCGTATTAAGAGAGCGTATGTGTGATTGATTATAATCTGACGCACATACCGAGCTTTTGCGCCCGCCCAAAATGTTGCCACGTATTTTCACTATACGTCGGCCCCGATGTAGCCCCAAGCAAAAATAACTACAATAGCGGCTGCATCATTTCCAACCAGAGATCAACGTGAGAAAAGTCGTACGGGGCAAGCTCCATGGCATACGTGTAACCGGGGCCGACCTGAACTACCATGGTTCAATCACCCTGGATCCCGACCATTGCGAAGCAGCGGGCATTTTGCCCATGGAATTCGTCGACATCTGGAACAAGGCTTCGGGCGCCCGCATCAGCACCTACGTCATCTACGGTGAGCGCGGGTCGCGTTGCTGCATTCTTAACGGCGCGGCGGCCCGCACCTGTCAGCGCGGCGACGAAGTCATCATCTGCAACTCGGTCTACATTACCGAGCAAGAGCTTGAACAGGTCAAGCCGGTGGTGCTTACCTTCTACGAAGACAACCGCATCCACGAACGCCTGCGCTACGAGGTGTCTCGCGACGACCAGGACCGTCTGGCGTTCAATATCGTCAAATTCGATTGATGCACTGAGCCGGGGCAAACCTGTGCAATGGCCAGGCCCGCCCAAACCCGATACAATCCATCGCTGATTCATCAAGCATTCGCTAGGGGTGCCGCTTTACGCGGCTGAGAGAGTCCCTTTGAACCTGTGAGATTATCCTCGCGCAGGAAAGCGACCATGCAGCAGCCTGAACACATGGGCACCGCTTAGGTGCCGCTTCTCGCCAATGCCAGCCGCTCCCTGCCTATTTTTTTGACGGCAACGGCTATGACTAATTCTTCTTCTACTCCGACCAACCAGGCGCTGACTCCTGTTCCGGCGCATGAGCGCGTATTCGGCTGGCATGAACACGCTTCATTATGGTTCAGCTTGGGCGTGGGCCTGCTGGTCATGCAGGTCGGCGCCTACTTGGTGCCGGCCACGGGTCTGCGCGAAGCCGTGTTCGCCATTGTGCTGGGCTCGCTCATCGGCGCGGCCTTGCTGGCATGGGTCGCCAAAATCGGCTGCGACAGCGGCCTCTCGAGCGCCGGCCTCATGCACCGCACCTACGGCAGCATGTTTGCGCGATTGCCCGTTCTGCTGAACATTGTGCAACTACTTGGCTGGACCACATTTGAGCTGGTCATTATGCGCGAAGGCACCGCCGCCATCGTGCGCGAGGCGTTTGGCCTGAATCTTGGCCAGACCGCCGCCGTTGTGTTGCCGACCCTGCTTTGGGGCGGCGTGCTTATCGCCCTCTTGTCGGGCTCGATGCTCACGCTGGTGCGGCGCTTCGTTGCGCGGTTCGGCCTGCCTCTGGTCGTGCTGTCGCTCATCTGGCTCACATGGCAGTTTTGCGGAAAGCTGCAGGCAGGCGGCCTGACCGCACTCTGGAACAAGCCCGGCGACGGCTCCATGAGCATGTTCTCGGCGGTGGATCTGGTCATTGCCATGCCGGTTTCCTGGCTGCCCCTGGTGGCGGACTACGCCCGCCATGGCCGCAGCGGTCGTGGCGCACTAGGCGGTGTCTGGCTGGGCTATGCCATCGCCAACATCTGGTGCTACGGTTTGGGTGTAATGATAGTGAGCGCAGTGGGACCCGACACAGGCCTGGTCGGCGCCCTTCTGCTTGCACAAGGCGGGCTGATCGCCTTGGGACTGATCATGATCGACGAGCTGGACAACGCTTACGGCGACCTTTATTCGGGCTCGGTATCGGCCCACAGCCTGAAACCCAAATGGAGCATCCGCCGCTGGGGCATTACCCTGGCTGTAATCAGCATTGCTTTGGCCATGGTGTTGCCCATGCACAGCCTTGAGCCTTTCCTGCTGACGCTCAGCTCAGTCTTTGTGCCGCTGTATGGCGTTATTTTGGGTCGCTCAGCATTTGGCGGCCACATTGCAACCGAAATGCGCCGAATCAACGTGGCGTATGCGCTGCTGTGGCTGCTGGGCATTGCGTTTTACCACAGCTTGGCGCAATGGGCTTCGGGCTACGGTGCGGCCCTGCCCACCCTGGCGGTTACCTTTGTGCTGGCCGCGCTGGCACGCCGGTTCGAACGCCCACAGGCTGAAGCTGCTGTTGCTTAACCGGCCGGCCCCGCACCTGGCATCAGCCGCAGCACTGCTGCGGCTGATGCCAGGCCGCAAAAACGCTTCAGCCCGCAAACCCGCCGCCGTCAAGATACGCCTGTTCGGCCTCTGTGGTTTGACGGGCCAGGCATTTATTGCGATGCGGAAAGCGCCCGAAATCGCGGATGATGTCTAAATGCTCGATACCCCACTTTTGCGAATCAGCCGCGTGCTCGCGATAAAGCTGCAACGACAGCTCTTGATCGGCCAGGTTTTCTGAGTGCGTGAAGGGCAAAAAGGCAAATACCCGCAGCGGTGCTTCAAGCTGGTAGATAAAGCCTGCCTCGAGCATTGTGCGAGCATAAAGCCGCGCCAAGGGGTCGGTGGCGAACATATGGGCCGTATCGCGAAAAGCATTGCGCGGAAACTGGTCGAGCAGTATCAGCAGTGCCAGGCAGGATTCGGGCTGGGAACACCACGCCTCGAGCTCGCAACGCGCCGCCTTGAAATGAAGGTTCAGAAACCGCTTCTTGAACGCTTCGTCGAAGGCTTCGTCTTTGGCAAACCATTTATCCGGCCCCGCCTGTCGCCAGAACTCGACAACCTCATCTGCTTCGGGAAAGCGCGTTTCGGATTGAGCAGCACTCATGGCAAGACTCCTGGACGGCGTTTATAAAACACATCAAAGCATAACAGCCCGGGCATGCACCGAGCCGGATCGCCCGACGCAACAGTGCAAGGGTCGTCGCCCACCTTCGCTGATGCACAGCCGCTTCAAACGCCCTTTCAAACGCTTAAAAGCGGGTGCGCAAGAAGAACTGAGCACTGTGATCGGTGCTGTCTTTTCCGTACTGGCCGCTATAACCCAAGCCCATGGCCGTATTGCGCCCGACAGCCACTTGCACGCCCAGGTCGGCGAGGGCCGCATTCTTGGCAAGGGGAGCCCCGGCCACCTTGAATGCACTGCCGCCCCCCTGCACAAACGAGAGCCGGCGACCCGGATCGACGTCGCCCGAGGCGTGGCGCCAGCCCAACCCGGCAAAGACATGGGCCTGGTGGGCCCCGAGCTCAATGGCCGTGTGGCCGCGCAAGCCCAAGGTAAAGGTGGTGATGTCGTCGGTATGGCTCTCGCCCTGCAGCGCGGCCGGCCCGCCGCTTTCGCTGAACCCTTTGGTCTTCTGACTGATCCGGCCCACGCCCAGGTAGGGCTCGAGCACGCTGTGCCGCCCGAGCGGCATGGCGTAGCCCAATTCGGTGAAGAACTGGGTGGTGTGCGCGTGGTAGTCGGCCTTCAGGGTTTGGCTGCCGCCCACGGTG